>JBHLPR010000052.1:0-15609 GCA_048939245.1 Promethearchaeota archaeon
TCGCAATCCCCCACGACCAATCATCATCAACTTTAGTAGGGCATTTTTCGACGCACTGCAAACAACCCGTGCATTTATCCCAATCCACATAAGTCGCCTTTTTATTAAGCGTCAGCAGCCAATCCTTTCCCGTATGTTCAGCGGCTATTAAATCCGTATACGGGTACAACTCAATATTCGGATGGGTCGCTGCCTCAGCCATCTTGGGACCTAAAATACAAATCGAACAATCAAGAGTTGGATACGTTTTATTGAGGACAGCCATGTGTCCGCCGATGGTGGGTTCTTTGTCTACGAGGTGGACCTTGATACCACGATCAGCAAGATCTAAAGCTGCTTGGATGCCAGCGATACCAGCTCCTAGGACGAGCACTTCTTGGGTGACCGGGAAGGTTTTGGTGGCGATGGGGCTTTGCGTGGCGGTTCGGAAGACGGCGGCGCGTATGAGGCGTTTGGCTTTCGCGGTTGCACCATTGGGGTCGTCTTGGTGGACCCAGGCGCAGTGTTCGCGTATGTTGGCAAAGGTGATTTGGCCGCGTGTCATGCTAGCTTTTTCGGCGGCGTGGTAGAAGCGAGGGCCGAAGAGATGGGGGCTGCAGGCGGCGATGACAAGGCGGTCGAGTTTCTCTTTGGTGATGGTTTCTGTGAGACTTTGGAGAGGTTCGTGTTGACACCAGTCGTTTCGGGTTTCGACATGTTTCACTTTGGGTAGGGTTTCGGTGAAGGTTGTGAGGGCTTCGAAGTCGAGGGTGTTGCTGATTGTGTCACCGCAGTTACAGAGGAGGACGCCGATTTTCATCGTGTGGCACCTGAACTAGAGAGGGTAGGATAGCGGTTGTTGAAGGCACATATATATTCATCACTCATACGATAGTTTCTTCTGCAGCCATTCAGGAGGAGTAGCTTGTATGATTGAAATTGACTCATTTGACAATAAGGTCACGTGTATTAAGACCGCGTCGCCCCTGGGTGAGCAGGCGATTATGTGGGTGTACGCGTATCAGGTAGAAGATGTGATCTTTGATGCAGGTTGTTGGAATGCTGTTGAAGAGCTGCGGACCTTTGCTCGAAAGCAGCCAGTGAAGCGAGTGTTTGTGACGCATAAGCATGAAGACCATTATGGTGGAACAGCAGCTTTCCTTCCAGATGCAGAAGTATTTGCTGGACCTGTAACGTTGGAGGCGTTGCGTGAGCCATATCCGTTGCCCGAGTTTTTTCAGTTTGTATGGGGGCTTCCGGAGCCGGTAGCAGAAGGACAGGATTTGACGGACACCTCAATTTTGGTGGGTGATTATTCCTTTGAGGTGGTGGATTTGTCTGGACATTGTGAGGAGATGATAGGATTTTGGGAACCGGAGCTGCGATGGTTTTTTTCTGCGGATGCAATTCCCCTACCATCACGGAAACAGATGGCAATGCCTGAAGAGAATATCCCAATGATGATTAGTCGGATGCAAGAGATTCAGGATCGAAATGTTGAGGTTCTGTTTGATGGTCATCGAGGTCCCATTAGTGAGCCGCGAGACCATATTGAGAAACGCATCCGTTTTCTTACAGAGTTGCGAAGACAGGTTCAGGAATTGGTGGCAGAGGGGAAGACCATTTCTGAAATAAAGGCAGTTTTGGGTTTTCCTGAACCGTGGTATCTTCCTAATACAGAAGGTCGTTTTGCGATTGAGCATCTAATTCGGTCTTTGGCTGAAGATTAAGCGCTGGTTAAGCATTTGAGCGAAAACGGTGTGCAATTGTTGGTTTTGCATTCTTTAAGGTTATGAATTCTATAATCTTGTGAAGAAAAGATTTAATGGCAAATACAGGGGCGTTTTCTTGAGGGGCATTAAACGACACGAACATTGACAGAAGACCCATCTGTTAATGATTGGTAATTTGCTTCCGGAGAAAGGTGTCAAGCCAGATGTCCGTACAAAAGAAGTCGCCTCAGGCAGGCTCCAAAGAAAAGACGACAAATCGGTTTGAACGTCTTGTGGAAGCATCCGGCGCATTGATAATCGGAGTAGACCGGAAGGGACAAATCACACTCTTTAACAGACGTTGTGAAGAGGTTTCAGGATATAAACGGGAAAAAGTACTTGGAAAAGGCGTTATTCCCTTGTTAATCGCAAAAGAGGAACGAAAGGAAGTTCGTCAGCGATTCAAGAAATTATTAAATGGAAATCTACCAAGTAGCCCTCTCAAAGTACATTGGATTGATAAACGGAGAGGCCGTCATCTTATTCAATGGAATAACACCTTCCTTACAGACATAGAGGGTCATGTTTCAGAGATTTTAGGAATTGGTATTGATTTAACTGAACAACAACAGACAGAGGAAAGTCTTGAAATCATTCAGCAAGAACATCTACTTGTTTTAGAAACAGTAAGTGATGTTGTCCTTATTCTCGATTCAGATTTTCGCGTGGTAAGCGTATCAAATGCTGTTGAACCCCTTTTAGGATATAAACCAAAGGAATTAGTTGGGAAGTCCTTTCCTGAAATTGGTGTCTTAACCCCAGACTCATTAGAACGTGCTGTTGAGAATGCACGGCGGGTTCTGAGAGGTGAAAAGACGCCATTTTCCATTTACGAGTTCATCAGAAAAGATGGCAGACACAAATTCGGTGAAATTCGAAGTGCCCCGATTGTGCGGAATGGCAAGATGGTGGGGATTATCACTATTGCCAGAGATGTTACTCAACGCGTTTTAACAGAAGCGGCTTTGAAAGAATCAGAGAAAAAATATCGAGCGCTGGTTGAGCAATCCCTAGAAGGTATTGTAATAATTCAGGATAACAAAATCGTGTTTGCAAATTCAGTGATTACTAAACTGAGCGGATATTCGCATGATGAAGTTCTTAATCTTAGTACCGAGGAGATGTGGAATGCTATTCATCCTGAGGATCGTCAGCAAGTTATGGAACGGTTACAAAATCGTATGAGTGGAAAAGTGGTACCAAAACGGTATCAGGTGCGCGTCTTTCGGAAAGATGGAACATTCTATTGGGCAGAACTGTCTGTGGATTTAATTGAATTTAGTGGAAAACCAGCAATCCAGGCAACCTACATCGATATAACTGATCGAAAGAAAGTCGAAGAAAGATATCGAAGTTTGGTTGAGAGTGTCCCGGTTGGATTATTCCGTACAACACCTGATGGACGAATATTGGATGCTAATCCGGCTTTGGCTGAAATGTTAGGTTTTGATAACAAGGAGGCTCTAATCCAACGGAAAGCCTCAGAATTTTATGTTGATCCTAGAGCGCGTAAAAAATGGGAAGAATTAGTGAGAAAAGAAGAAGTTGTTCGGGCGTTTGAAGCACATTTTCGGAGTATTGATGGAGAATTACTATGGATTGAATTGAACGCACGTGCAATCCGTGATGCAAATGGTGAAGTCTATTGTTATGAGGGGACAATAGAAGATATCACCGAACGCAAAGAAGCGGAACTCAAATTATCGACTGCCCATCAACGGGCAGAATTTCTTGTAGATCTCATGGCTCACGATTTGAATAACATCAATCAAGGAATCATGTTGTCCTTGGAACTGATTGCAAGTGATGAACAATTGCCAAAACACCTACGGGAAGGGTTACAATCGTTAGTTAGTCAAGTCGAACGAAGCGCTGATCTCATCTCCAACGTTAAACGCTTCCAATCCCTCGAATCCGAACCCCGTCGTCTTTCTACACGAGACCTCGCCCCTCCGTTTCATGCAGCGGTACGCGCGGTCGAACGGGCCTTCCCAAACAAGCAGGTGTTTCTTTCTACAAACATCGAGGACCAAACCTATTGGGTGAAAGGGGATGGATTTCTCACCGAATTATTCTTTAACATTTTACATAATGCTGTGAAAATGGACCGTAATCCACTTGTAAAAATCGAGGTTCAAGCCAGTAATGTCCAAGCTAATGAATTTGTAAAAATTGAAGTACAGGATCAAGGACCGGGGGTTCCTGATTCAGAGAAGAAAAAAATTTTCAACCGCTTCCCGAAGGCAATGGAAAAGGTTCGAGGCTCAGGCATTGGCCTGACGCTGGTTCAACGAATCCTCCAACGTTATGGTGGTCAGATTAAAGTCAAAGACCGTATCTCTGGGGATCATTCACAGGGCGCTAATTTTGTGCTGCTCATACCAAGGGGGGATCGATGATAGTTTCAATCTTCATTGTGGACGACGACGAAAATCTTCATCGGGTCTATCGATCCCTATTTTCAATGAAGGGATTCGATGTAGTTGGTAGCGCCTTTGATGGAGCCGAAGCGGTGAAACTCTTTGATACCTTGAACCCGCGACCTGACATTCTGCTCATGGATTATCGGATGCCCATCAAAGATGGTGTCTCTGCAACCAGAGAAATTCGAACCATTGACCCAGCAAGTAAAATCATCTTTTTGAGCGCAGACGAAACAGCTCGTGAGCAGGCCATGAAGGCAGGGGCTACATCATTCCTGATTAAACCCGTTCGCTTTGCTCAACTTCTTCAAGCTATTACAAAAGTATTGGACAACCACTAAACATCTTTGTAATCTCGTATTTTCTGAAAGAGGGCAAGTCGCTAAATCGTTTTTTCGACATCTTTGGATTTATGTTTCCTAAACTGGTAAGATATACTGGTTGGATGATAGGAAAGATGATTTTCATCATAAATCCGCTCAGCAATTGCACCATAAGACAGCCCTTGTTCTCTTAATTCAATGATTTTCTGAATAATTTCCTTGGAAACAGGTTTTCGTCGTGAATCAGATCGTGCTTCAAGAACACCAAGCAGTTTTTCTGCTTTGGATTGACGTCCAACAGCGAATTGAAAAGAGGGCAGTCTACAAGCTCGTTTTATACTTTCTTGTTCTTCGATGGCAACTTTGAATGATTCTTTGTAGTATCTTGAATTGATACCAAATGCAGCTAGAAGGTTAACCGTGAAATCTCCATTTACTCCACAGGCAATTCCCATATATTGGCTTTTAATACTAACAAAGCCATCACTATCATTCAGTCCTTGCAGGAACTTCAAACGAACACTGCGGGGAGTGCTTAGTAACCAGTTAGCTTTGATAGGATTATAAGTGGTTAGTTCTTCACTTTTAAGTCCAAGAATACTTTGCATCATCCAAGTCGTTATTGGAGTTCTTTCAGTAACCCATTGAAAAGCATATTTGGGATGAGCGGATTGTCTTGTTGTTATTCCAATTTTGCCTAGTGCATAGCAAACACCTTCACCCATTTCTTTACTCCAAGAATATCTCGTTGATAATCTGAGTTTGATGTCTGTCGATTGAAGACTGCTCTGTTTAGCTGCATCGCCTACTAACACACCAAGGATATACGCAACAGCATCACTTTGATTCATTTCTCCAAATTTTTTTTCCCAAAAAACCATTTGGTTGGTTTCAATCGATTTGAGTTGACTGACAACATTCATAACCTGTTGCCAATCAGTCACGTTATTAGGTACTCTGATGAAATCTGTTGGGTTGAAACTATCTTTAGTGATTCTTTTTGGAATCCATCTCATTCCCTTTCCAGGAAATTCAGAAGGCACATGCCTTGCAAGCTGTAAAAGATCAGGTCTCTTCGCTCCTTTAAACAAGTGACCGACAGTACTCCTATGGATTTCAAGTAATTTTGCTACATCCTCAAATAAACCTCCTTCTTTTAACATTTCAAGAGCTCGAAAATATTTTTCAACTTGCGTTAATCGATTTTGATGAGTAGTTGCTTTTGAAAGCCCGTCATAGGGATAATAAGTTCTTAGTCGTGCTTCAACATCTCTTAAAGACCGAAGCCCACTATTCTCTGATTTCAATTCAGCTAGTCTGTTTTTCGCTTCTGTTTTGCTAACCGATTGCTCAATATACCAATATAGTCGTGGTCTTTTGCCATCCTTCACCAAACCAGTTACGAATTGCCGATTTGCACTGTAGGTTTTATGGTTGTTAATTTGCCATATAATTAGAATGATTTCTCTTCGTTGAATTGTAGCCTTGTCTTCAAATTTTTTTATCACGTCAAGATGTAATTCTGCGTCACTAATTAATTCAAAGAACTTCGGGTTTCGTTTTAGCCCTGGATATTCGGAATCGATTAGAGTATGTAACCCTTGTTTCGTTTTAATGGTATGGTGGCTAACCTGTGGTTTCCACAATCGAATTGATGCTTCATCCCAAGATGAAAATTGTTCGTCTTCTGATGATTTTTCATCGTCTTCATTATATTCTCGTGTTTCAAATAACATGGAATCCCTTAGGATGTGGTTGTGATGACGCGGATTTTGGTTATTTTATATACGTTACTGTTTTCACTAAGGACCTGTTAAAACTCATCAATCTACCTTCCTATAATGCAAAAGCTATCGAAAGAACTTTGATTTCTCGAATCTTATTTTGAAGAAGAAAAAGTCGTATAAACGGCAAGGCTATACCGTTTTGCTCAATTACTAGACTTTGGTGACGTTTATTGATAATCCCCAAGCAAATGCCACTCGAAAAGATACTAAAGACTGTTGAAGGAATCGAAAATTTACTTATTGTTGGTTGTGATGGATGTTCAGGCATTTACATGGTTGGCGGGGAAAAACAGACTGAGACGCTGGCTAAGATGATTCAGATGTACCGTCAAGTGAACAATGAGCCTGGTGAAGTGCGTCATACTATCGTGTTGCGTCAGTGTGATCGGCAATTGGTCGCAACAACGCTTCGCCCGCAACTCGAAAATGTCGATGCCATGATTTCTCTCGCGTGTGGAGTTGGTCCACAGACTCTTATTGATGTCTTCCCAGATATGAAAGTCTTTACTGCTGTAGACACGTATGGCATGGGGGGAAAGGATCGGGAATTAGGTCATTTCTTTGAATATTGTAGTGGATGCGGTGATTGCCTGCTCAATGAAACGGGTGGTATTTGCCCGATGACCCGTTGCCCCAAATCCTTGGTAAACGGTCCATGTGGAGGAATGCTTGACGGCAAATGTGAGGTCGGAGACTACAAGAATGACTGCGCGTGGTATCTGATTTATGAACGACTCAAGAAACTGGGACGATTAGATTTGTTCCGGAAGTATCGGGAACCGCGTGATTGGCGGGTCTCTCAATCTCCACGCAAATTGGAAATCTAGCAGACGGTGAGAAGAACAATGACAAAACATGAAGCATACAGTAAACTCATGGAACAGCTCCATGCAGGTAAATTTGTGTATACAGGCGAACTTGAACCCGAAAAAATCGGTGATATGGAAGAGGTCATTGAAGGCGCCAAGAAATTAGTGGGTCATGTCGTCGCTGCGAACGTGACGGACATCCCCCAAAGCTTTGCTTACATGAACTCATTGGGTCCCTCCTATATGATTCAGGAAAAAGCCGGACTGGAAGCGGTCTGTCAGATGACCTGCCGCGACCGAAACCGACTCGCGATGTTCGCAGACCTCCTTGCTGCTGGAGCCCTAGGTATTGTTAATATTCTTGCATTAACCGGCGATCACCCCAGCTTAGGCGATCAACCCGAAGCCAAACCCGTCTTTGACCTCGATTCAGCCAGCCTTACCCACCTGATTCGAAAAATTACCGATGAAGGTGTTGACCTCAATGGCCATGAAATCCATAATCCGCCCAAATTCCATGTGGGCGTTGCCATCAATCCAGGCGCAAAACCACTAGAACCCGAAATCCTGAAACTAGAGCGAAAAGAATCTGTGGGAGCCGAATTTGCACAGACGCAGGTGGTCTTTGAAATCGAAAAGGCTAAGGAATTCATGAAAGCCATCAAACACGTCAAAGTTCCCACTCTCGTCGGCATCTTCCCTCTAAAGAGCTATAAGATAGGTAAGTGGATGGACGATTTTGTACCCGGCGTGACAATTCCACCTGATCTTCTTCAGCAATTAAAGGAACTAGGATCAATTGAAGACAAGCCGAAGCGTAAACAAAAGATCGCTGAAATGAATATCGAGTATTTTGGTGAAGTCATCAAAGAGCTTCGGAAAACAACTCAAGCAGCTGGATGTCATATTATGGCTGTCAAATGGGAGGAACTAATTCCGCCTCTCATCGAGGTTGCTGGTAAGTAGCCCTAATCAACCGAAACCTCATCTGTATTAGCTACATACGTAGCAAGCCATCCCGCCCACGTCTGCATCGGTTGTCCCATGCCGTTGTTCCTCGCTTGGAGAATGCGACAGGCTGCAGCAGCTGGACGCCCTTTCGTCAATTCTTCATAACCATCAGTGATGGGGAGGAATACGACGATGGAATAGCAATCTTTTTCCTTCACGAAATATTCTTAGGTATAGGGATGGCTAATGGCTCCTGATTTGATTACTGATATGTTTGATGATGCTGTAAGAAGATATGTAAAATTAAGAACTTTACGAGTCTATCCTCTCTCTGGAGATCAAACAGACCCCTTAGAGGAAGGACAAAACTACTGGCTTGTCATTCCCCTTAAAAGTGATGGACCTGATGATGATTTCTTAATTAAACGTATTCAGGTACGGGTTGTGGGAAACCCAAACCAAATCGATTTTTACTCCGATGGTACTTGTTCAGAGATATTACCTCGAGATGATCGTGGAAAGCCTCGTGTTCACTTATCATTTCCTATTGAGGATGTGCCATGGATTGAAAAACAAGTTTATTACTCGCCAGTAAGGGCCTATTTGAAAGCGAATAGGACCATTGCACAAAGTGATCTTGAATTCAACATTGGTGTTTATGCCTACTTTGTACCACGGGGAGGGTATTGGTTCACTGAAAATCCATAAAGGTTAGAACGTGAAAGAAGATGTCAAAGATTGAGGAACTATTGAAAAACGCAGTAAAAGACTATGTTAAGCTGTTCACTTTTCAACTGCTCCCAGATCCACCAGGAGGTATGCTTCAACGTAACCAGGACTATAGGTTAATAATCGCTGTTCAAAATATTGGATCTGAAAGTTTTTTGCTTGAATGGGTTCAGGCCCGGATTCAAGGCGAACCCGACCAAGTGGAATTCTACTCTGATGCTAATCGCAATGAGATACTATCTCGTGATTGGCAGGGAAGACCTCGAATCCATCTCATGTATCAGAAATTCAATCCGTGGACTGGGGTTGGTCCTTTGCCCATATACCCTGACGAAATAATGACTTTTCCAACCGTCCATTTTAAAATGCTAAGATCTTTACAAAAAGAATTGCTTAAATTCAATATTGGAATCTATGCTGAAATGATTCCAGAAGGACATAATTGGGTTAAGGCACATTGGGAAGGAGGAGTTTGATGGATGCCGGATACTATCGTTGAATATCGGAATAGGATTATTGAACAAGTAATGAGGGTTTTTACTCCTCGTGTATATTTACAAGACTCTACACAAGAGGTCGATGAAGTAAAACCTGGTGAAAAATATGCACTACATTTCGACATTGGATGTGTTAATCCTCCTGAAAATCTTCGATTTACTCAAATTACTCTTCGTGTACAAGGTGAGCCCGATGAAATTGACTTCTATACAAACGACCAATGTAATCAAGTCAGGCCAAGAGACTATCAAGGAAAACCTCGGGTGTACCTAATAAAAATTGGTGAGGAATTCTGGGTGTATAAAGTGAATACGCTTCCATATGCATATTTCTTCGCTCATAAAAGAACAAAGAAGCTTACATTTACTATAGGGGTTTATGCCCACCTTATTCCTCTGGGGAAACGGTGGTTTACAGTTTCTCCTGAACCTTGGTGACCAATATTTAGCTTAGTAGCTATCGGTAACTACACTTCAAATACGAACATAACACTCAGAATAAGCAACCAGAAGCGCAAATCCTTACCCTGAGTGATTCAAGAGATATTCACTATGACCCTTTTTTTGACATAACCACTCACTCCAGGCAAATCAATTACCTGTCCAAGTGGCGTTCTGCGTGTGAAGATTCCGGAGTCGATGATGACCAAGCTCGAGGAGTTGAAGGGCATCGAAGATAAGGTTGTACGAAAGGAGAAAATCGCCGAATACAATGTGGAGTATTATGGTGAATTTCTCCGTGAACTTCGTAAGACCACCCATGCTGCGGGCTGCCACATTATGGCAGTGAAGTGGGAAGAGCTCATTCCACCCATTATTGAAGCGTCTAGCGGCTAAATTACCTTAGTAAAGTCTATGACCAGTTGATGAAGCCTCTTTAGACTAGTGATGGCCATAGCGGTGCCATATTTCCAATTCCATGAGCCCAGGCCACATTCGGGACCGGCAAAAGGAATGCGATCGAGCCCATAACGATTGACAGCCGTTTGAAGATAGTGCATCATCTTCTCTTTTGTTTGTATATAGGGATGAAAATCGCCAGATTGGATTTGGTCCCATGCATATCGGAGATCGCTGGTGTCAGGGATGGTGGGTCCATCGGTTCGCATCACCGCAGCACGGAGGAACTTGTCATTATCGATGAGCCAGGTTTTGGAGACAACGACTCCGAGATGTGCTTCTAGGAGGTTCCAATCAGCTGAAGCGAGTTGATGATAGGGTGACGCGTGAAGGTGCAAGCCCCGATACTGGTTAGATGGAATGACGGAGAAGATGCGGTTCCAATTGGTGATGAGGTGGGATAAGTGAGGATCTGTTTTCGTATCGGTGAATAGGTCTCCGACACCAGTGACTCCGATGGAGGGTTCGTCCAATGTCATGACACGGGGTTGGAGATACTTGGTCTGGATTTGTGCGTTTTTCATATAGGATTGGACTATATCTGTAAAGGCTTCGATAAGTGCTTCATCGTATCGGAGGTTAATGCCCATACTTCGCCAAAGGCGGCTAGACATTTCGAAGGGTCCAGTAATGCAGGCACGGTATTCGATAGTGTCAATCCCGAATTCTTGACAGATAGTTTTGGCGCTTTGTTTGAGAGCAAGCATTTCAGCAACTTTGGCTCTTTCTGGTGGAAGTCGAATGGGGGTTCCATCCCAAAGATAGGTATCAGTCTCTTTTTGGAGCCCTTTTCCATGGCGTACGATTGGATCAAGGAACTGGCTCAACATATCCCGATCAATACTACTTTGAACATAGCAGGGTACGCTCACTTGTGAGCCTAATGCCGCCATTTTCTGTGTGAAAGCTGCATTATGTTCGTGGATGAAGTAAGTTGCAGCTTCTGTGTTTCTTCCATCCTCAAGGTCAGCTGCGCCGCGGATGTATTGTTTCAGGTCGATACCAATTAATGGAAAACTTCCTACATCAGTTGGTCGGATCTGAAGAGCTGCATTCTTCACCACAATGGATGCCTCAGGTCATTTGGATTGTAGGGAATAACCTTGATGAAATATGTAGCACAGCTACCTTAAGGCATTAGCTCACAATAGTGTGAAAATGGTAACTAAACGGTTGACTTGGCAGATTTCTTGGTCTTCTTTGTAGTTGGTTTGACATCTTCCTTTACAGGCCAACGACTCCCATGTTCCAATGCCCGATCAATAGCGATCTCTGCAATTGCGCTAGCGTGTTCGAGTATTTTTCCGAAAGATTCAAAGATGTTCTCCAAACAAAACATAGCTTTCTGGCGTGGCCCAAAAAGAGCACAACTTTCAGGCGTGAGTTGGGGCAGCATTTTTTCACAAAGTGTTACTAAATGTTGTTCCATCAATTCCTCAGCTTGCTGGCGCATTGGTACGAAATGATCAATCTCGTTGATGACATGATTTGCGGCTTTGTCATCGCCAATGAGCATGGCTTCAGCAGCCATAACATAGATGCGATGAACGTGGTTTCCTGTTTTCAGCGCTAGATTCAAGAGATCCTTGGGGCATTCTTCATTACCCAGAGAAATTACTGACTCAGCGATACCTTTTGCATGATCAGCGACGTTTTCAATGCGCTGGATGAACATGAGATAGGTCAAACAGTCCATGGAATCGATGCTTAGTTCATTCATGAACCGTGGATCGAGCAATGCAGCACGAAGTTGTTTGAAGACTAAGAAGTAAAATTGATTGACATCTTCGTCGAGGCCAATAACGGTTTTCGCGAGTTCAACGTCACGAATTTGGAGTGCGGAAAGGGCATCTACTAACATGGTGGATGTGATACGGTGGGCGAGGCGCATGCTCTTGGGTAAATCTAGTTGATTTAATTTCATTAGGGATTGAATAACGATTTCATTTGTACTTGCGTCAATAATTTGCAGTCCTGTGAGCATACGCACGCGTTTGCGAACCAATGATTGTTGCTCAGGTGTGAATACACCTCTGGAACGGATTCGGATAATGCCGAAATTATTAAGATATGCAGCGATAAGGCGCCGTTCTAAAATTCCAGGTTCATCCTTTGGGTCTATCATGATTTCTTGTTCAGAGGGCTCATCTGAGAATTCTTTGACTGGGTAGACGGCTAGAGATCCGTCGCGTTGAGGGATAAGAATTACATGATTAGAGGAGTCCAACTTGTATTTACTTGCCCAACTTTTGGGTATGGAGATGACTAGCGAGGATTTACCTAGGCGCATGATTTTCCGTTTTTCCATAACTCTGCCCTTCTTAGTTAGTATTAGCACCCGCACTGATAGCTACGCTTTAGTGCTGTCTATATATCTTGCTAAGCGTCAATATTTTTCATACAAAATCTATGCTGACAATACTTTCCAAACGCGTGGAATTATGCAACCCTTTTTAAGCACTAATAGCTGCCAGCTATTTAAACCAGGCTCTGAACCAGGTGAGGATCATGGGACAGATGCAATATGTTGAAATTATTATCCGCGGCGATTTAATGCTCCGACAAATCATCCGAAAAATTGGTGAACAACTTCAAGAAAAAGACATAGAAGCGGATTTCAGTTCTACAGTTGTTGTACCACATTGGCGAATGGCTACAAAACTTCAATACCCTTCGCTCGGAGTGCTGCATGCAGAAGTTACAGCCAAGGATATGTTTCGTTTTGAAGCGCTACTACAAGAGCTGCTTGAACAGGAGCAATGCCAACTGATTGCTCTGAACAAGCTAGAAAAACGCTAAGAAACGAATTTGGGGGAATTTAGGTGGCAGATATTTACCGAGACCAAGACGAAGTCCCTCCAGACTCAATTGACGCCACCCAAAAAGACGACGAAGAGCGTCATTTCGCCCAACCTAAATGGCGTCCAGGAAAAAACTTTGTAAAACTTGTTGCAAGTTTAATTGCAGCCACTGTCACCTATCTAATGACCTTTTTCCTGGAACCACAGCTTCGGATGGCATTGGTACTGCTGGTATTAGCTGCAGCCTTGTGGATTACGGAATCAATTCCCCTTGCGGCTACTTCATTGTTGATTGCCCTACTTCAGCCGTTATGGGGAATCCAAACTTTTGATGATGCCCTGACCCCATTTTTCAGTCCCGTTGTTGTTTTGCTGCTTGGTGGCTTCTTCTTAGCCATTGCAGTCGATAGACATGATTTAGATGAACGCATCGGAGAAGCCCTACTCAAACGGTTGGGTACTAATCCTCGTTGGATTGTATTAGGTTTGATGCTAGGCACAGCTGTGCTATCTATGTGGATTTCAAACACCGCTGCTGCTGCATTAATGATAACTATCGCAATTCCTGTTGCTGATCGCGTTCCAGATCCAAAGGGAAAACTGCAAAAAATTATGATTTTAGCTGTAGCCTATGCCGCTTCAATAGGAGGGTACATGACACTTATTGGAAGTCCTCCGAACGCGATGGCAGCTGCTTTCCTTGCCCTCCCGCCCACAACTATTTTCATTTCCTTTTTGGGCTGGTCTCTATATACACTTCCCATGGCGTTAATCTTAATCTTTATCACCTGGGCGATTCTCTTTGCCCGTTTTCGAACGAACGTGAAATTCATCCCCGCTGTGGAAACCAAGGAAAAACGAAAGCTTAGTGGGAAACAAAAGGGGACTCTGGTTGTTTTTCTGTTAGCAGTGGTGCTTTGGCTTTCGGAGCCGTTTCATCCCTTGAACTCACCGATGGTAGCGGTGGCTGTGGCCATTGTGCTATTCGCTGTCGGTCTACTCAAGAAAGATGATGTGAAAAAAGCCGATTGGAACACCCTACTCCTGTTTGGAGGAGGTTTAAGCCTAGGAGCAGCATTAACTGCCTCTGGGCTATCAACCATAATTAGTAATGGAGTTCTCACCTTAATTCCGCTATTAGGATATAGTGGAATAGTTGTACTCCTTGCAGCCTGTGCTCTTATCTTCAGTATGGTTGCAAGCAATACGGCCAGTGCCAGTATCTTCATTCCCATTGCCATTTCCGTTGCAGTGAGCATTGGAGCCAACCCCGTTGTCTTTGCGGTCCTTATCGCAATCGCGTGTAGTATTGATTTCATGCTTCCGATTGGAACGCCTCCCAATGCCATTGCTTATAGCACAGAAAGAGTGACCATGAAGGATATGATAACCACAGGGATTACCCTAAACCTTCTTAGTCTCTTGATAGTCCTGTTATTCGCCTTTTTCATCTGGCCATTCATTCCCATAATCTAAACTAAAGGAAGGAACAAATGATGTTTGCGGAATACGACCCCGTGCGGATAATCAAGCACGTCTTTGGCGTTCACCCCGATCAGATAGCACCAACCGTGCTCATTGCGCCTGCAAGACACTTCGTTACTGAGTTCATAGAAAGGCTTCAGAAACCTCAGCCATTTGGAAGATGGTTTACAGGAGTTTCAGGCTTTTTAGAAGATGAGAGAGTTGTTACCGTGTTAGATAATATTCGGTATGCACCGGGTATGGCAGATTGTGTATACTTTCTCCAGTTTGCAGGAGTGAAGCAGATTCTCTATACTGGGGCCATTGGGGGCTTGGCAAAGGGGATGCAAATTGGTGATTTGGTACTGGCAAAGGATTGCGAACGGGGCGATGGGGCTTCAGGGTATTTTGCATCGCTTTTCGAAAGAGCCTGTGTGTGCACCGAGTTAGCCAAGAAAGTGCGACCAGTTTTAGAATCTGTGGCTGATAAAGAAGGGCTTCAACTTTTTGAAGGGCGTATTTTCACCACTGATTCGCTTGCTGCAGAAACCATCGATTTTCTCACAGCGCTATCGGTGCAGTCGTTTGTTGGGATAGAAATGGAAACCAGTGCGTTATACACTGTTGCTGAGAGTGCAGGGATGGATGCGGTTGCCGCTCATGTGGTCTCGGATTTACCGCTGCAAGGGAAGAGTCTTTTTGATGACTTGACGAAAAAGGAAAAAGAAAGAAGGGTAAGCGCCCAGTCGGCAATCATCAATGCGTTATCACAGTCGATTGTTGCATTGATGAAAGAGGACGAATAGGCGCGAGATTTTAGGCTTTTCCAGCGAAGATGAGAATCACACCGATTAGCATCAAGATTCCGACGAGGGCAGTGAGACTCAAACTGATTCCACCAAGAGCAATGAAGATGATTGAGAAGACTAGTAATAGGATGAAATAGGTTGAATTGTATCGACGGTAAAGGCGCATGCAGAAGACAAGTGATAGTAACCCGAGTGCGAAGTAAATGATGCCGAGGGCAATGCGTACAAGATCTACACTAAGAAGCGAGTTTGCCAAGTCCGAGACGCCGAGGAGAATTGCGATGATTGCAGCGACTAATGCAAGCACAATTCCTGTTAGTACTAATGCGTTGGTTTTAGCCAATATGTTCACCTGCCATCTCTGC
>JBHLPR010000053.1:0-15461 GCA_048939245.1 Promethearchaeota archaeon
GTGTCTCGCCAAAGGATGGTGCCATCACAATCGACTAAGAAAAGATGAATCGTATCTTCAGTTGGGATATTCAAGGCTTTATCAAATTCGGCTTTATCGATGTAAAGAGTGATGGTTCTTGCCCGCATTTCTTTGGACTGAATTCCACTCCGCATCCCACTGTCAATCATCCACTGCGACAAGAAGTTATATTTGCGAAGAGTGGGAAGTTCATAAAACTGCACAATGGGATGTTCTGCAATCAGTTTTTGCAGAAATGGAATCCAGGTCTCAATGGGGCGAACATGCCATCGCTGATACGCCACTACTAAGAAATTCAGTTTTCCTGCTAGAGTATCAGGGATAGTGTGTAACTTGCCGTTTAGATCTTTTCCAGAAACTTTTGGAAATTTCATCAATTACCACAACCTTCAGTCATTACAGGGGCTTCTTCGTGGAGAAGTTAATAACTTCCGCTTTTGCGAACAGCCAATTCTGATATTAGCAAGTTTTTACCCATGATAATGTAAAACGGAAACAGCGTCTGAAGAAAAGTGTATCAATTCGAAAAAGCCTTCGAAATTATGTTTCCAACGCATGTGAGCGTGGTGAAATAGAACAGGACCAATGTGGATAGGAAATTGATAATAGCTTAGGGTAGATCTTTGACGATTTTTGCCATCTGTTCAGCTGAATAGGCTTTGAGTGTCTTTGTTCGCACATTGCCTGCCATGCCTAAACCGAGTAGGAAGCGCATGACAACTTCATCATTTGGTGCATCAGCGATACCGACATAATCGTACTCACCAAGGGTGACGTAGAATGCAATAAGTTTTCCACCAAGTTTCTCAAGGTATTTAATCCCGGATTCAATTCGCTTCGGAGCATCCTTGATACTCTTTACTCCTTGTTCGGTCAGCTTCATGAGAGTGATATAAATTGGCATTATCCCTTCACCTCAAGGAAATATTTCTATGTAACTTTCAAATAAGTCTTCAGCTTTTGAACGCTGTTTCCCAGATCGTGATTATTTGATCTAAAGGTGTGCCACATACTTGGATTCGATCGTAATCAGATTCGCCAATCCTTCGTTGTGCCGCATTCGTGAGATAGGGTATATCAAAGGGGTCAATTCCTCCGATTTTTGTAGCTATAAGATCAAGAGCTAACGGGTCTTGGCTGGCAAGAATAGTATTGAGATTGATGGGGGGTTCGGCTTTGGTCTCTGTCATGTTGATGTCATTACTTACGACAAATGCATCGATAATATTGAGTCGAGGTTTTAACAGCATATGCAAATCGACTAGTCCCTGGCTGAGGTTTTTATGGATTCGCCGCTTCTCCCCGCGTGGTCTCCACCACTGATTATAAGAGGGATTGTAATATTTTCCATCAGGTTTCCAAAACTCGGGGGAACACTTCACAGCAATTTTAGCTGGTCGTGTCACCGAATATGAACCTTGGCCAGGTAGCGCCCCTAACATGTTCTTTACCGCCAAACTTACCCAATCTGGTCGACCTGGAACTTGTTTGTATAGTTTTAATTTTGGCACATTAATTATGGCATCGCATTCTAGCAAAATCTTGGGAACCTTTAGGGTTTTCACACACTGCCCATCCGGAACCGCTACTTTTAATGTTGGGCTCTTATTCAAGTCCACAAGCGTCACACCAAACTGTTTTGCCAACTCGGGGTATCCACCACTGCGAAAAGCCAGCTCTGTATCGATTCCACCGGATCCTTCAGCAATGATTAATTCTGTAGGGTAACAGCGTTGGCAGAGTCGGATAATAGCTTGCACAACGGGGTAATCCGTGGTGAAACCACTGAAAGGAGGAACTGCAAATACCAAGTTCGGTTTAATGACTACTTTATCTTGAGCATGAACAAACCGTTTCATGCCACCGAGGAGTTGAATCGCGTCTGCTACTGCTATTCCTACCTTATGATTTTTAGCAATAGAAACCAAAACCATTGTTCCACCTCCTCAATCGAATCAGTCAGCCTTATACTTAACTCCCAAAGTTCGCGAACCACAAGAGCTCTCACCACTTTAGTGTTATACAATATTATGAGAAAAGAATTCAATGAGAAATAAAGAAAGAGAGGGCTTTTGGTTAATACCAAGAGCCCTGCTTGCTTCTACTTTCGTTGCTCATCAGTTAAGTCGAAAAGTTCCCGGAGCGCCAAACGGAGCAATTATTGGTTCTTCAGGAGTCCCTAGATTTTGCCATTCAATAAGACCCATGATGTGGACACTTCGACCCGCCCACTTCGAGAACGGACCTGTGGCGTCGACAAATTCGACGTATCCATTCATATGATACCTACTACTCAGAAGATCGGTAAGCCCTTTGTCATATCCCCACATGAGTGTGTCTGTGATCTCAAAGTCTACTAAAAATCCGTTTTCAAAGGTGTAGTCGATGTCGCCGATAACCCAGATTTCTTCAAAGAAATGAATATGTCCTCCTAGATATGGCGGAGTCGCGAAAGCCTTTCCGGAACCAATGGCAAAGAAGCACATATCATACAATTCTTCTCCCCCGTCGCCATCAGCATCGATGGTGATATTTCCTACCCAATCAGGGATTCCATCCTGTGGTCCGGGCCAGCCTAGGTTATACTGCAAACACATTGTTCCTGCTAAGGGCTTTTTGGCCTGAATTGGAGTAATTACGACTAAGGCGAGGGAGATAGCTAGCGCTAGTGCTATTATAGTTGATTTTCTCAGCGTTTTCACCTCCCGTGAAATGACTAGAAACCAATTTATGAAGAACTGTGTTCTACAGCCCTACAACACATCTCATTGCTGCACAGAACCGATGTGTTGTAATCACCTTTGCCATCCCGTAAGATAAGTAATGATGGGAGTCTACTCAATAGGAAACTAGCGAGGAAGCAGCGAAACGAAACAAGAAGTGTAAAACAGGTTGCAGAAAGTGACCACGAAATGGGAACTTTTTAATAAAACGTGATGATTAGCTGCACATGTTGTAGGGAAAAAGGCCAGTTAATGTGTCTATGAGCCCGAAATAGGTCGTGAATGCACTCCTACATGAACGAAGTTCCTGGTGAATGGCTTGGATCCAATGGATTATGCGCTGATTCAGGAATTAGTAGCGAATGGCAGGGTATCCTACCAAGCATTAGCGAACAAATTCAACTTTGCACCAAATACAATTAAAAATCGGATTAAACGATTGCAAAAACAAAATGTGCTGGGTGGATATCTTGTAGTTTTGAAGATGGCGATGATAGGTGCTGAACATGTGGCAGGTTATGTCTTCACCGATGGATCCGAAAAGGTAATCGAATTCATGGAACAGATTGCCAGCCATCCAGCGGTTGCAGAGATTTATCGTACTGGTGATATGCGATATGAATATTGGGCTATGGTGTCTGGAGCAAGTGAAACCCTAGGATTTGAGCGGTTTCTGCAAGATCTTAATGGAGTAAGGGAAGTAGAAGTGAGACCTGTTGAGTTTCTATTTCCCAATATGCCCGCACACTATTACATGAATTCAAGTGGGAAGAAAGTTACCTTTAGCAACAGCCAGTTAAAGGTCCTCCGTTGTTTATTTGATGACGGAAGAATGCCTGTCTCACAGATTGCTAAACGAACAGGTTTCACAACAAGGCGAGTACGTAAAATTCTCAGCGAACTTATCGAAAGCGATACGATCAACATCACTGCTGGCTTTAATATCTTCGCACTGGGAGACATGGAATATCGACTCAAGATTCGCTTTGACGAGTCACTAGCAACCGGGAAGGATATCATAAAGGGGATATACAAGAAGTATCCCAACGACTTTTGGTGGGCAAGTTTCACCACTAATGAGCCCATTGTTGATATCGGACTCATCATTGACCGTCCTGGAGCTGCAGTTCCCATTATCAATGAGGTGAAAGCAGCCTCCTATACCCGATCGGTTGAAGATTATGTTTCCTACCCGCGAGTCGTTTTTGGAAACTTTCCTTTACGATTTAATCTAGCTGAATTGTTAATCGACGCGGGTCTATTAGATTCAGATCATCTACTTTGGGGACCTAGGGGGGGTAAAAAGATTAGTTACTATGTAGAGAGAAGTAGTCAATTTAGAGTCTAACATTTTGAGAGATAGCAACATGCTCGGGTTTTTCACACGTAAGGTTTATAGCTAATCCTCTTTTGCTTAATCGTCATGAAAGCTGTTGTCGTTTATGATACTAAATTTGGAAACACCAAACAAGTTGCGGAAGGCATTGCAGAGGTCCTCAATGCCGATATAATCAATGTTTCAGCCATCGATTCTTCAAAACTCAGGGAGTATGACGTATTCGCGTTTGGGTGTCCAGTTCATGCATGGAACATGTCAGCTGGAATGAAAAAAGCGTTGAAACTACTGGAAGGCGAATCCTTTGTGGGCAAAAAGGTAGGCACATTCGATACGAGAATTGCTTCGAGGTTTGCGGGAAACGCGGCAAAGAAGATTCAGAGTAAGTTGAAGAAACTTGGATTTGATATTGCCATGAAACCAGTCCATTTCATTGTGACTGGTCGGGAAGGCCCCCTTGCCGAGGGGGAGATGGAGAAAGTCAAAGCGTTCACTGCCCTAAAATAGTCTCAAATGTATTAGAAACGCATCTCAGCATCAGGTTTCGTTTAAAGAGATAAACTGGCACATAGGCTGAGTAGTTCCAATTTCTGCAATGTTAGGGATTCGATTCTACAAATCTCGTTATTAAAAAGATGAAATTCGCGAGCTAATTTGATGGCAGCATCTTTGTTCCACACTTTGGACATTTCACTTCTAAACAGGGCTTACCCCGTATGTGGGGAACCTTGGTTCCACAATTGGGACAAACACATTCTTGTGGACCGCCTATACCTTGGCGTCTGCCACCTCTACCTCGACCGTACCCTCGGGCACTCAGAACTATCACCTCAAGATATAACAGAAGAAGTTAGATTAAATATGTTGTTTAGAGCACAAACCCATTATCCAAAAGGTAGTAATAATGTGCCTAAGTAAGATGAGGGCTTTGCTTCATAGCTTCGCTCCAGAATCTACTTGATATTATCCTTCGTTTTCGCCTCGTCTTTCGTTTTTCTTTTGTGGCGTCTTATTAAATAACCCAGAACGATTACTTGGAGGCTAATAATGATTACTCCGATTGTTAACAAAATCCCGTACATTATTAACACTTGGTAGCCTGTTGGGGGACGTAAGGGCACAGATATCCCGAAATGGTATTTATCGTAGCGATGGAGTAGAATATATTGATCAGGTACGTATTCAATCCACTGGAACGGACCAGTACCAACGAGTTCATCAGGAGTGCTAGGACTCCACTCGGCGAAGTTAGAATGGTGTTCCCAAACGTGCTTGGGGAGAATATAGGGGTATGTGGACCGAGTGAAATCAATGTACCCAGTGGAGTTGGAATACATTTCGATGGTATAATTGCCGGGCGTATCAATTCGGTAAATGTGCCTAATGGAATCACCTACACTGGGAGTATATTGCCAAAATGTATAATTCGACCAAACATTGGTGGGATTAGTAGACCAGATTGTACCTATACTAAAAGCAACGTCCTCGGCAGTGAAAGGCGTACCATCATGCCAGGTGACGTTCTCATAAAGATGGAAAGTATATTTCATGCCATCTTGAATATCACCTGCAGCTATTGTGGGTTCCAAGGTCCAGTTATACGCCAGGTCAGGGACCTTATCCCAGGTATAAGGATCGATCTGCCAAAGCCGACTATACAAGTTCATAAACACTTCTTCAGTAGTCCTAGACCTCCAAGCATAATCACTAACCTGAAGAACATTCGTGGCACTAATATCCCCGGTTAACGCTTCACGATAGATTACCGGATAAGTGTAGCCAAAGGGCCCTCCGTGTTCAGGAGTAAGACGAAGCTTGCGATGAGTCCACGGATTAATTCCCATACAATTTACGCCCTCCATGGGAACATATCCTTCCCACTTACTACCTTGATAGGTATTGAAATCTTGGTGTGTGTAACAGCTAATCATCGGCATATCCTTAAGTAATAACTGTGAGCAATTCCATACCCAACCGCGGATTTCCTCCTCGGTTGAGGCATGAAGCATTCGGGTTACATTGTAATCGAATTCACTACTATTATACCGATAGCTCCAAAGGTTAGTTTGTGATTGACTGTAGAAGTTATCATATAAGAAATCAGGTTCATCTGGAAGCGTAGAATACTTGCAAAGACAGGTACACCAAAAGTCCCCAGTCATTAATCCGTTGAGAAAATAAACCCAGCCAGCCTCAACCATAATTCCTCGAAGTCCTGCTTCTTCCATACAATACATGAGGATTAGTGGACTATCATATGAGGGGCCAATTGATAAGCCAAGCCAATAATCCGTGACTATTTCAATGGCTAGCGCTCTATCATCGATATCAATACTTGGATCCCATAGGCTGTTATTATTAGAATCGTATTCCCGCCAGCCATCTCCATCAAGGTCACGGAACCCTGCTTCTTCAAGAGTTGCATTTGCCTTTGCGATATCTTTAGCGTAGTAATGTTCAGCGAATAATGATTCGCAACAATAGCGGAGATTTCCAATGGGAATTGCACCATCCATAGGCAAACCGTTACTAAGTGATGGCCAAGTAACCCAATGTTTGTCGAAGGCATAGGCCAGTGCACGACGATACGCACTGATGTTGGTGGGAAACCGCTTCGTGTTGAATACCAATTGATAGTAGGTAAGACTTGGAGCTTCAGTGACCTCAATTCCTGGATAAGTAAGTAATTCTGCCACCGAGTCATATGGTAGAATGCCATCATATCCGTCTAGTTCTCCTTCAGTTAATGCGATGAGAGCAGGATAGGAATAGTCGGGTGAATATACTTCCCAGTGTAATTGGTCGATATATGATCCATGTGGGTCAAAGCCACTAGGATAGGACCAACTTCGTGAAAGATTGACAGATTGTCCGTTATAAAAACCGAGAGAATTGAGAAGCAGCACCAACCCTATAGCGAAAATCACTTCACGTTTACGACCACCCAAATAGGATATCAAAGCATCCCTCCAACACCTATCCAATACTGCATTCCCGCCTTCATACTTTTTAGCTCTTCCTTTACGGCGCTTCGACAAGTATGACAAGATTCCGACTAAATAGCTGCTGATGACGTCTCCAGTCAAGATGATTCCCAAGACCACAGCTACTAGCCTGAGTTGATGTGGTCGTAATCAAAACGGAGGAAAAACGGTTTGAGGGAATTTGAGCATTCTTTATTACGGATTGTACATATACTCCAGACTAGTACCAAAATTATACAACAAAGTATGATAGGCTAGTGAGGTGATGGAGATGAAATATATCGTATTTTGGGAATACGACCCTGAAGATCTTGATAAAGCAATTGAGAAACTCAAAGAGTTCAGAGAAAAAATCAAGAAGAATCCTGACAAGTATGCAAAATCGATCAGTCCGAACTATACAATGGGTATCGGGTTCAATGGCTTTCAGTTGTTTGAAGCCGACGACCCCGAACAACTCGCGCGGATGGTACTCCACTACAGACCTGAAGTAACATTTGATATCGTGCACATTACCGAAACAAAAACAATGCTCAACCTCTACGAAAAGGAACGCTAACAATAAAGACTACGATCAATCGAGACAGAGACGGTTAGTGATCTGAGAGGTGGTTACAGAACATACGCCATTAGAATTCTATGATGGATTTTATATGATCGAATTTTCATAGGTTTGGAAACACTAAACATTCCTATTTTCCGGTCTAGTAGCTAATGTCTTTGATGTTTCCATTACCAATGAAGGGTGCAAAGGAGTGCATTCCTTTGAAGTTATTTGCGCCTTCTTGAACGACCAATCATGATGTCATTCTTAGACAAAGAGATGGACAAATACTAATTCCCTGAAGACCAGCAATTCTTATGTAGATTTTAGGGTTCGTAGTGACAAACCACGAGATTTCCGATAAATCACATAGACCAAGAAGCCTATTAGAAACCAGACAAGTCCTGCCAAGCGTCCGAATTCTTTAAACGAGACAACAATCAACCACACAGCAAAACATGAAATAACGCCAATCGCTGCTGGTAGGGGTACTTCAATTTTTTTGCCTTTACGCCACGGTATGCTGATCGTACCTGGCACGCGCCATGCTCGTTGTATATTAGGCTGTGTATTTCGGAGTTGAATCAAAGCGAGATTCACCATGATGTAGCTTATCAGAGCACCAAAGGCATACAAGTCAACCAGTAGATTTAGATCACCGAGAAATGCAAGCCCCACACCAATTGCAGAGAAGAGAATTATACTCCGATACGGTGTACGATATTTTGGATGTAATTTATTAAACCATTGAGGAATGAGCTTAGAGCGGCTCATCTCATACGATACTCGGCTTACACCCACGATTCCCGAATTTGCACTAACATAACTAATTGTTACACCAATAATCGCAATGAAAGGTGCAAGAATAAAAGCCCAAGGTAGATAGCTTGCAACAACGGCCAAGGGATTAGCGGTTCCTTCGGCAATGAGTGGCCATGGGACAACGCCCAATGCAAGAAGGGACACAACCACTGTGAAGAAAATTATACACACTATAAGGGCAAGCGTTGAACGTGTAATGGTTTTTCCAGGATTTTTCGTCTCTTCGGCAGCTTCTGAAATAGATTCTAGTCCGATGAAACTTACGGTGGCAACACTGATGGAGTAAAGAAAACTGCTAAGTGTGGGAGTCACACCCCATTGAATTTGCCCTAGGAGAAATGCCCAATTCCATACCGTGAAAAAGCCAATACCCAATAAGAGACCGAGCCCTACAAGGCAGAGAATTACAAAGATGATATTTAGGTTTGCACTTTCTCGAATTCCTAGATAATTTAAGAAGATTAGAAAAACCACGAGAATAGCTGCTATGAGACCCATCACGCTGATGGGAAATAATCCGATTAAGATATGTGCGAAGATAATGGTTGGAAAGAAAAAGCCTAGGTAACCAATGGCGATTAGGGCGAATAGAGGGATACAGATGGTATAATCAAGAAGTAGTCCCCATCCCGCAATGAAGCCTGCGATGTCTCCAAATGCCTTCCTCGCATATACAGACCCTCCACCAGCAATCGGATAAGTGGATGCTAGCTCAGTATAGCTGAGACCTGTACACGCATATAATATCGAGGCGATGAGAAATGCAAGGGGGGCTGCACCCATCGCCCAGGCAACAACGACGCCAAGAGCTAAGAAAATATCTGCCCCAATATCAGCAAATCCCATGCCAAAACTCCCCCAAAACCCAAGTGTTCTAACCAGACTTACTTGTTCTTTTTCTTCTTGGCGCTTTTGTGTTGTTGTAGTCATTTTTCCTCAGCTCGGAATTGTTTTCCCTGGCTATCCTTTTCCAAAAATCATGACAACCGCCGCGTTAGATTCAGTTGCAATTTTGCGCGATACTCTACCTAGAAAACCACCAAATCGGTGTGGTTTCTGATGGGTGCCTAAAATAATGAGATCAACTTGTTCTTCGGTTGCAATCTCAATGGCTGCATTACTAAGCGTCCTAGCTGCTACGTGTTTAGGTCTAATGTTGATGCCAGTTTGGCTAGAAAAACTCGTCACATCCTCAATAAAGCGTTCTCGTTCAAGCTGGATCTCAGGTGCATCTGTTGCTGTCAAACTTGTTACAAGAGGTAAGAGGGTAATATTCAATGCAATAAGCTCAGCGGTTTTTGCCGCAGAACTTCTCTTCAACGCCGCAGCTAAATGGAGGGCTGAGAAGTCTTGACGTTTACTACGAATTGGAATCAGGATTTTTCGAAGTACTGGTTCTTGATGTTTAGCAAAATCCTCTAACCATGATGCAATAACTAGTAGGGGTACTTCGGTTTTCCTTGCTACGCGACGCGCTGTTGATCCGAATATGTACTTGTAACCAGGTCTTTGTGCGGCTGACATGATAATCAAATCGCATTCTTGTTTATGACTTGATTTCAGAATAGCATCCGAAGCTCGAAACCGCGTTATTTCCTCAAAATTAAACGGAACTTGCAAAAGAACAGAAAGCGATTTAACGTGCCCTGATAAGCGATTAAGCCAGTATTCACTGGTTTGACTAAAGTGTTCTTGGCAATGTAAGACGGAAATTGTTGCCTTTGAATATTCTGCCAAGTAGAAGGCAAGGTTAATGGCATTCACTTCAGCGGGAAATCCTTGAATCGGAACAAGAACGCGTTGCATCTTAGGTTCTTTCCATTCTTCAGAGAACAAAAAACTCATGAATAATCTGCTCCCAAATCTGTGTCAAGAAACAATGTGTTCTAATCTTTCTATTAAAGACGGATTTGAAGTGTAATACTAAAAGGGGTTATAAAGACTTTCAGTACTAACAACAGACACGGTTCCTACAAAATGTTTGCAATTAAACGATAGTGTCGTTTCTCGATTTTTTTCAAAAAGAAACACGAGATATTATCTGTTTCTAGAATAGGTTAGCTAAGAGATCATATCAAAGTAAACATCAAGGCGCTCGTTACTTTAATTCGTCGAACAATTTGCTGACAAATTTACCAGCTTAAGAGTACTGAACAACAGCTGTGGGTATTGAAGCCGATCCGCTTCGGGTTGCCTGACCACGCCAGGTCATCCTGAAACGCGGATTAGAGGACTAAGTTACGGTTATACGCGGGAACTTCTTCCATCATAATCTAAGCGACGCATCTCTGGTGACCGTCTTCCCACGTCACGCCATGAATCAGAAGCCTAAAGCCAAACTTCTCGAACTGCTGCAACCAGGCACGCGAATCGTATTACACATTTACGCCTTCGAGGGTTGGCAACCAGAAACAGTTCATAAAAGACATCAACTCTATCTATACCGTTCCCCACCAACCAATTTGAACTAATCCTGATCTGCCTCCAATTATTGAACCATTCTGGAACGATAATGTCCTAATTTTCTCTGCAATTGATGGATTTTTCAACCGTTTTGCACCCTAGCTAAGACCCGCGTTGTTAAATAGTGTCCAGACGAATCCTGCGTGGTCGTTGAAAAATCAACGAATCAACTTGGAGGGATGATTCAATGCTTCGAAATTCAAAAGTAACACTACTCGCTATCACACTCGCTTGTGTCCTCTGTTTAACCATGATTCCACGAGCATCTGCGAACTATGGTGAAATCAATAGCTTTCTTCGGAACCCCAATTCAGGAATTAGTCCTGCAAACTATAACGCTGCTTTTATCCGGGTGTATGAAAATTATGTCGACCGTGCCATCAGCTTGTTTACATGCGCTCCTCTCGTTCCTTGGGATCCGATATTCAATGGTGATGAATATCTCGCAATGGGTCACAGCTATTACATGTTGCCGGATGAAGTTGACAACTTTGTGGAAATGAAGAAGTACTATAAGCATGACTATCGAATTGAATTCTATATCGATGACGACGTATACGAGGGAACAGTGACACCTGTGGTTTACAATCCCCTTTGGGATGAGGATGAGGATGGTGTACGTGAAGGCGCATATACGTTCCGTGTGGGAACTTCTTTCAAACCAGGTGAAATCTCAGAAGGCTATCACGTATTCAATTTCATAGAATATGAATACAACCATGACACAGATGAATGGGTAGAAATCTTCAATTGGAATGACTATCTATCGACGTTTGGTCTCCCAAATAGCTATTTCATTATCGAATATTATTAGTAAACCTGTAAAAATATCGGGACCCTCTAATACTGGTGAGGTGTCCCCCACCACTTTTTTTCGGTGTTTCAATGATTAGGTTTGGCTGAGAACCATTCTGGATTGGTGGTGGTCTTTATGGCTACAGCATATAAGAAGGCTGGTCTCAAAGGTTTCTGGCACACCTGAGTGTGTGGTTCCGTTTTTACTCGACTCTGTCCCACATTCATCTTATTTCGATGGATTTGGGGCACTTTTGAGACTCCTCTGGGACCCGTCAATAGAAATTTGACCAAACCCAACTCTAATGCACGTTTATCCGAACACAATTGGAGGGGTGACCCGGCAAGGAGTCAAGATGACATGAGGTATTCGGATTTGATCAAGGAATACCGGAAGCTGTGTTCCATTCGTGGTCCTGATTTGGCTCAAATTGGCGTTATCGAAAAGGCAGTTCCGATTCACGAAACTGATCGAATCCGAATCCTCCTCGTCCGTAAACCCCAAAAATCTAGCCCTGTTCGCTTGGAAGTCGAAATTACACTCCCGGAGCGGATATGGGGGCTCAATGCCAATCTCTCTTCCAATAAGTTCTCTTCTCCTAATCAATCAGAACTACGTTTGTCGCTAGAAGAAATGATTATACTCTTTCGCTATATCCTCAACCTTCAAGCTGCTGGGTTTAATTTAGATTTTTTCAGTGACGAGGGCGTATGGATTGCTTCATACAATCTTACGAAAGAGCCAAGCAAAGCGCTATTCGCCCAGTGTAAGCCACCCAAACTCAAGGTCAACTAGCGGGTGTTGTAAAATTCAGTTCATCCATCGAAACGAGCTCAGTGGATCTGAAAGTGAACTGATAAATACATCTTATACAGCAAATCACCTCAGTACGGACCTTTGGGGAGTTCGTCTGTGGACTTGGTTGATAAGGGCATCATTGCCGAATTAGAAGCTAATTGTCGTCAGTCTTATCGAGTGCTAGCTCGAAAACTCGGCGTGTCAAGTAAAACCGTTCGCAGTCGAATTAATAAACTGAAGGACTTAGGTGTCATTCAACGTTTCACCGTAGAGCTCAATCCCGAAATTCTTGGCGTTCATCTTGTCATCGCCGAGGTTACCACATTGGGCTCCGAAGATACTCTAGCCTTCATCAACTGGATTGGCGAAAGTCCAGTTGTGCGATTAGTGTCGCGTTTAGCCGATGGAAACTACGATGTTGAAGCCGAAGTTCGAGGGAAAATGGGTACAGTGAATTTTGGTCAGTTCCTCAGGGGAATTGATCGTGTCTCCCATGTTGAGATACACGACGCCATCCAAATGCACCCCCACAGCACTACCGAGTCTTTAATCAAACCAAAAGGATTCGAATTTCACCTTTCCCCTATGCAATTGGAAGTTTTGCGCTGCCTCCGTGAGAATCCACGAATGCCAATCGTCAATATCGCTCGACAAACGAAAATGTCAGCCAAGCGGGTGCGGAGCATCCTATATGAATTTCATGAAACCTCGATGCTACGGTTTTCACTTGAATGGCTCCGAAGTTTTGCTGGCCAGATTGAATTTCGAAGTCGATTCCGGTACAACATTGAGACAACCACGCCCAAACAGGTGGTTACTTGGCTTACACAAGAATACCCTTTGGAATACTGGACTTCGTATCTGCTTACTAATGAACCAACACTGCTTCTCGATTTTGCGGTTGACAATCTACATCAAGTTGAAGCCATCGACTCTGAACTCAAAGAATCTCATTACAGTATGATTGTTCAATCGATGGTCATGTTTCCTCAACGAAAATTTCCTGGGTTGTGCCGGAACCACCTGGAAACCCTTTTTGAGTCTTAATCTTTGTGATTCTAACGGAAAAACTGATTTTTGCACCATGTAGTGCATCATTCCTCTCTCTCCGTCTCCTTTCTAAAAGAGCAAGTCCAAACGGTTTATGGCACCCTACTGCATGTTCAGAGAGGCACATCACCAATAGTTTTCAAGAATGGTCCATATCTCATCAAAGAAAGCATGCAGGAAGGCTCTTAATTCAAAAATTCTTTGACAACTGGCAAGCATACAATTTTTCAAGGTCTGGTAGTGAAAAATTAAATACCTCGACAAAGCTTTGGTCTACACGATATTCAAATCAGCTAACGAGCTGATTGTAAATCTGGAGTGGTTTCATTTTTGCTATCTGTTGATGAAATAGAAAAACAAACAGAGGATTTGTATGCAACGGTAATGGACCAGTTGTACAAATAATATGCGGGGTTACCCTTTGATGAAACTTTATTATTTCAAACAGCCATGAAAGGAAAAGAATTAGCTGAAACCGCATTAGAACAATCAATTAGTCCACGCCCATTTTATTTATTGATGCTCGAAAATCTAGGGAACGTAATTGGGCTCCCCTATATCCTTCAATTTACAAAAGAGTATGAAAAAATCTCAACACCAGAAGTTCAATTAGATGGGAAACCAGTTAACTTGTTGAATTGGGGCAAATTCAGAATTCAAACAACAGATTGGTCAGCACTCAAGGTAGCTTTTGATTCCTTCGTTGAACAAGCCCCTGAACTCATTCCATGTGTAGAACAACAGTTCACCGCTCAGCGAGAGATATGTGAGCGCTACAACGAAAACCCATTAGATATTTATTTGGAAAAAGAGCAAATCCAATATTCCACACTTACAAGACTAATTACTCAACTAGCTGAAAAGGCACGAAAACCCTTTCTTCAAGCAGCCGAACATTACTGTCAGGAAATAAAAGGTGAACCATTTAGTCCCCAAGACGATCATGTATTTTTTCAATACCACGTTCAACAACCTCTCAACAACCATCTGAGAGGTCTTGATCCGTTAGTTCATGTGAAAAGAACTTTGAAGAGACTTGGTTTTAGCGTTGAAGGGATAAAAATCGATTCTGAAGACAGACCTAGGAAACACCCTCATGCTGTGTGTGTTGAGGTTCGCATTCCAGAGGATATCCGAGTTATTAACAATCCATCTAATCCATTAGGAGCCTTTGTTTCTGTATTTCATGAATTTGGACATAGTATTCATGCACTTTGTGCTAACTCGAAGGATCCTTTTTGGAAGCGTCACGCGGTTCCCCTTAGTGTGGCTGAAACTTTCTCGTTCCTCATTGATGGAATACTTGATAACCGATTATATCTCACTAAAGAACTTGGATTACCCTCCGAAGTCATCAATGATTGTTTTGACCGTAGTAGGGCTTCAGGGCTTTTCTTCACTGTTTTCCTTGCTGCTAATAGCTTAATGAAGCTATCCTTCTGGAAGGAGGGTTTATCCTTTGAACAAGCATCGTCTCGATGGGAAAATCTCACGCGTCGCTTTTACATAGAAATCCCCGGAAATTATTGGCTTCTCTATCCAATTAACGTCCAACAGATTCTCTATAATCCCAGCTATTTAATGGCTTCAGTGAGAAAGACACAAATCCAGCACATTCTACTTGAAGAGTTTGGAGAAGCATGGTGGGAGGAGCCCCGTGCCGGAAAATATATTGCCGAACTTGCAGAGACCCGAGCTGAATTTCCCATCTCAAAATTTCCCCTCGATCCACAACCTTTCCTTAAACAGATTACTCAACTTAGCTTTACCTAACATATTGTAAGATATCATTTCCCTCAACGATTCATCTCAATTTCTGGCTCACATATTTTGAGCCTGGGAAGGTTAGAAACACTTATGCCCTGTTTTATACTGTATATATCTGGGTAGGGTAGGCGATTCAGCCTGTGAACCCAGTTGTGGA
>JBHLPR010000054.1:0-15307 GCA_048939245.1 Promethearchaeota archaeon
TGTCCCCTTGAGTAGCTCACGAGGATCACCTTCCCGTGACATGGTGTTGACAAATTCCTCGTTTTTCACCATTCCTGATCCAATTGCGAGGAAGAGGAGTACAAAGAGCAGAGGAACAACTGCGGCAAAGTAACGGCTGAAATAGTCCCCTGAAAAGACTAGCCAACTGAGTAAAAATATTGGCGCAGCAAAGATGTGGATCACTTTTCTTGATACGTAGATGGGAATGAGTTCACGTTTGCGTAAAATGTCATTAATTCGTATCAAGATGAGCAAGACAACAAAGGATATTATTAAAGCCAAGATGTCCCAGGCCCAGTTTGGAATACCGAATCCGAGAAGCAAGTTTACCATGTTTTTTCACCTAGTGATATGGTGGGTGAAGTGCTCTCTGTTTATGTTTATGCTATATAAAACTAGTAAGGACTCTTACTTTCCAGACTTCAATAATTGCTGGGTAATATCATTGAATAATTGAATGATATTTTCACCTGATTTTGCTGAAGTCTCTACATAAAAGAGCATATTGTGTTCTTTCATTTTTTCTTCAGCTAATTCTTTGGATATTTGTCGTTCGTTAACTAGGTCCGCTTTATTGCCAACCAATACAAGTGGGAGTTTTGGAACCATTGCATGTATTTCATTGATCCAGCGTGAAACGTTTTGAAGACTACTTGGTCGTGTAAGGTCAAATACAATAATCCCCATATCAGTTCCGCTCATGAACTGGCTACGAACTAGTTTAAAATCAGTTTGCCCCGACATATCCCAAATTTGGAGTTGTACATCATCCTTGTCAAAACTCAATTCCTGTGAGGTAATATCCACACCAATACTCGCCTTGTAATCTTCGATGAAAGTGTCTGACACATAACGCCGAATAATGCATGTTTTTCCTACCGCGTAATCACCCATGAGGATAACTTTGAATATCCACCGATGTGATGAGGATTTTTCCGTCACGAATTGTGACCCCAAGCATGTGTCTTTATTTATGCCATTCTGGATGTTCAATCCTGAAATAGGCTGATCCCTACTCCTTTATGGCATATTATGAACCTCATTGAGACTGTTAAGAATCTTTTTGTTTTTAGTATAGGTTTTGTCAAGACTCAAGGAAATCAAAACCCCGTTTATCAAACTGCCAGTATAACTAAATAACATAGCCAATGAATGAGACTCATGACTCGAATCACTGTGCTTGGAGGATGTGGAGCTGTTGGCAGCGTGGCGGTTCGGACATTAAAAGACCTGCCAGATTTTGACGAAATCATCATTGCGGATATTAATGCTGAAGGGGCCCAAGCGCTAGCAGATGAATTGGGCGGTGAATGCTCAGCCTTAGAAGTGAATGCATTGAAGACAGAAAATGTTCAATCCGCGATTAAAGCTTCAGATGTAGTTCTTAACTGTGTAGGTCCCTTCTATCTGTATGGACCACCGATTCTCAAGAGTGTTATCAAATCCGGAATCAATTATGTTGATGTCTGTGATGACGTGGAGCCTACCCAGGCATTATTGGCAATGGATGCTGTAGCTAAGAGGACAAATATTTCGGCGTTAATCGGGATGGGAATCTCACCAGGAGTTTCGAATATCCTTGTTCGATTCGCAGCCAATCAGCTTCTAGAGCAAGTTGATGCAATTGACATCTATCATACCCATGGGGGAGAACCAGTTGAAGGGGCAGCAGTTGTAGCTCATCGGATTCACGCGATGACCTCAGATATTCCCATGTTCTTAGATGGAAAACAGCAAACAGTTCACTTCTTCGATAAAAGTGGAGTAGACCTTCGAGAAGAAGTCGAATTTCACCAAATAGGAAAGCATCTCTGCTATCCGTACCCACATCCTGAGACGATAACCCTTCCCTCCTACATCAAATGCAAACGAGTTACAAATAAGGGTACTGTACTCCCTGACCGCTACTTCGATTTTATAATTAAGCTAGTTGAAATGGAACTGGTAAATGAAGACCCGCTTATGGTTAAAGGCACTTCTGTGGTACCACGTGACTTCGCTATTGCTTATATTATCAAAGAAAGAAAACGAATCCTTAAAGACACAAACTTTGGTGACCAACGAGGCTGCGCTAAGATTGTTGTTTCGGGCAAAAAGAAAGGAAAGCCTCACCAATACATCTTCTCATTGTGGTCAATTGGACAAGCCATGGGTGAAGGAACTGGTATTCCAGCCGCTATTGGAGCCACACTGATGCAACGGGGACAAGTCCCGCTTAAAGGCGTTTTTCCGCCTGAAGCCTGTGTTGATCCCATGGAGTTTCTTGGTGTGATGCAAGAATACCTCAAACTCGAATCCGTCACGAGCGCCACTAGTCCCCTATTAATACAATCGATAGATGCCGAGGGAAATATCAAGGAATTGTCGCTTTAGCTGTAAATTTCATTACCCGAAGTGTATATCAGACCTCGCATCACAATAGTAGTGTTTCACATCACTGTGGGTTTAAAACAATGACGCCTGCTTCTAATAAAGACAAGTATATTTTGGCCATCGATCACGGGACCTCAGCAATGAAGCCTGCGATTGTATCAACACGTGGTGATGTGGTTGGGTGGACTTGCGAAACCACTTCTTTGAATCTACTTCCTGGTGGAGGCGCTGAACAAGACCCAGAGGAATGGTGGCAAGCTTTCCTAACCGCAGCAAAAGAGCTCATTGAACAAGACCTTGTATCTCCTGAGGATATCATCGCTGTAAGTAATACTAGCCAATGGTCAGGAACTGTTGCGGTCGATGTCAATGGAGAACATCTCATGAATGCCGTTATATGGATGGACTCTCGAGGGGCTCCATATGTGCTGAAGAAACTGCGAGGGCTCGTAAATATCCAAGGTTATTCGGTTCTCAATCTCCTACGTTGGCTCCGAAAGACCGGAGGGATTCCCACGTCAAGTGGAAAAGATCCCATTGCGCATATTCTTTACATCCAGCAGGAACTTCCCGATATCTACGAACAAACCAGCTTTTTTCTCGAACCCACCGATTACATTAACCTCCGCTTATCCGGAGTAGTTGCATCTTCTCCATCAACGATGATGTTGCACTGGGTTACTGACATCCGGGACATCAATCGTCCCAACTATGATGATGGTCTTATCAAACGAATTGGGATTCATCGAGAAAAACTACCGGATTTGAAACATTCAACTGATGAACTCGGACCCCTTCAAAAAGAAGTGGCTGATACTCTTGGACTTCGTGATGATGTTAAAGTGTTTGTTGGTGCCCCAGATATTCCCTCCGCTGTAATTGGATCTGGGGCGGTTCGCGACTTTCAAGGCCACATTTACATCGGCACCAGCAGTTGGCTCACCTGCCATGTTCCCTTTAAAAAAACCGACATTGGAAGCAATATGGCAGCACTTCCTTCAGCAATTCCCGGACGCTACTTCATCGCCAACGAACAAGAAACCGCCGGAGCCTGTCTAACATTTCTCCGAGACAAAATCTTCTACCCAGATGACCAAACAAAATGTGGCAACCAAGAAGTCTATCATGAATTTGACCGCATCGTCGAAGAGATTCCTGCTGGCTGCAACAATATCATTTTCACCCCATGGCTTTATGGTGAGCGGACACCCGTCGAAGACCATACTGTCAGAGGTGCTTTCTTCAATTTATCGCTAAATAGCGATAAAGGACAGCTCATCCGGGCTGTATTTGAAGGAGTAGCCTTCAACAGTCGATGGGTGCTCTCCGCAGTTGAAAAATTCACCAAACAACCTTTTGACACACTTAATATGATTGGAGGCGGAGCCCAATCCAGCATTTGGTGCCAAATCTACGCCGATATCCTCAATCGTACAATCCACCAAGTTCACGATCCCATCCAGGCTAATGCACGGGGTGCCGCTTTCATTGCTAGTGTAGGTCTTGGTTATATCACTTTCAACGATATACCAAACCTAATTAAAATCGCTAACATCTATACGCCAAATCCTGCACACCGTACGATATATGACAAACTTTTCGAAGAATTTGTTGGCATCTACGAAACCAATAAAACACTCTACCGGCGGCTGAATACACCAGAAGATTAGCAGTTTAGTAAATTTTGCCCACTATGTTTTCTTCTTCTTTTTCTTAGTCGTTTTCTTAGGTAGAAACTCAAGCCAGCGTGAACGGTCAAAATAGACTTCATTTCGACTAATCTTTCCATCCTCAAGCTCCACAATATCCATGCCATATTCAACTAATTTCTTCTTAGCGATCGGAATTACCGCCCGCCATTTCAACGTAAAACCACGGAGCGTTGGAAACACTTCCACTGGTTCCCAAATCCAATTTGGATTTGCTTCTAGTAGTTTGGTGAAATACACTCGTAATTGTTCCCTACCTTTCAATCCTTCGGGATGGGCCGGATCGCTATAATAGGCGTTTTCAGTGTAGAATTGTAATAACACCTCGGGTTCATTCCCAGTCCAAGATGGTAACCATTGACGGCAAAACTCAAGGATGTACGCTTCTTCACTCATAGCGCTTCACTTTATGGGTAAACAAAGGACTGATTGTATTTAATCATTCATCTGAATTAGTGAACCCTATGGTAATGATGTTCATTCTTGATAATTCTAAAATAAGTATTAGAAATTGCAGTGTTGATGGATGATTACTAATCTTTCCGCAGATACCACACAGCAAAAAGCACTACAGTTACAATGATAATTACGCCGATGATAATGGTAATAATTAGCGTAGGGGACATACTCCCGATCTGTACGATAAAGACTCCTTCTGATTCCGAAGGTAGACGAGTGTATCGTCCAGCTGTATCATTTGTTCCAAAGTAGTACGATAAAATAGTTCCTGTGATTATTGAGCCAGGAATAGTAGCTTGATACATATTCTCCGTTACTTCACTCATAGGCAAATACCGAAAGACACCCTGATCAATTTGATAAAATAAGCTAACTGCAGATAGATGATCATCATCAGTAGCTTTAACGATAATTGTCACAGGCTCAAAAAAGGTAGGTGGGTCAATAGAAATTAGAGAAAGTTCTGGAGTAGCCATATCCTGTTTTGCCAAATAGATATCTTGATCTGTTACTGAGCGCCCATCTGTCCAGACAATAAAGAGCCTTCCTGAAGGACCTGAGCGAAGGGTGAAATAGTCTCCAGGTCGTGTAAAACTCAGAGGGAATCCTTCGGTAGTAATCCTCACATCCTGGGAGAAGGTTGTACCACCATCATCGGAGTAGCTGTAATAGATATCCCACTCATTATTCCGAGCATCTAACCAGGCGACATGAATATCATCATCTTCATCGATGTGCATCTCGACCATCCGTTGCATATTCGTGGCATCATCGTTGACTTGAACTGGGTCCGACCAACTTATACCAGCATCAATTGACTTGATAACATATACATCCTTATCGGCGGGTGACCCAGCAGCATAACAAATGTATATGTGATGCTGACTATCCGTTGCGCACACTGTGATGATGGCAATCTCCCCCGACCCAGGAGGGTTAACTTGTTGAGGAGAGGTCCAAGTAGTCCCATAATTGGTTGATTTCATGAAGAAAATTGTATCAATAGGACCGTCAGGATTTGAATCCCAAACCGTTGAAGCAAACAACGTCCCATTTGGTGTACAGGTCAGATAAGGAATTCCACCATGTGTGTCCCATGATCCCAGAATTTGAGTAGGCTGGAATGACGCACCACCATTTGATGAACGTGTAAACACAAGATTGGCATAATTTTGAGTAACGAAGTGATCCCACATCATGTAGATGTTTCCATCTGCATCAACGCAGGCCGTCTCTTTATCATCAAGATATCCGCTAGTATCACTGGCTTGAGTCGGTGCATTCCAGGATAGACCTCCATCAACAGTCTTAGCAACACCCATTCCTTCCTCAGGTCCATTGTATTCTAAAAACGCAAAATAAGCATTATCATTAGTATCGGAAATTAACCATGGATCCGACTGATATTCATTGATGCCGAGAGTTTCTATAAGGATATTAGGACTAAAGGTTTGGCCTTCATCATCTGAATAGCAGAAACCTACGCGACGACCAGGGCCGTTATAAGTGTCTGCTTCTTTCCACCCGATTAATAATCGATTTGTATTTAGGATAGTGAGTGTTGGTTCAACTTGTTCAGGGTATGGTGAGGATCCATCCGTTACGCGGTAGTTATAACCAAAACGTATATCTGATGCCTGAATTGGGGCATGAGAAACAGCAATGTCTTTATTTTGAACCTCTAGTCTAAGTCGTTGTGCATGGGTTGGTAAAATCGTCATCGGAGCAAATATCATTTGGGTACTAAGGAGCAGAATGAATATACACAGAAGTAACCGATTGTTTTTCATACTAGTGTTCACCGATTCGGAAATGCTTCTTCAATCTTCTTAAAAAGCGATGCTCTTACGGCATGAGATTTCGTATTATCGAATTATAGGTAAATGGAAACCACGCAAAAACAAATCCTAGAATAATTAAATTCTAAATTAATTCTTTTTACTAATTATTTCTACTCAACGGATTGCATCGTTATATTCACACTGAGAGGAATAGCATAACGAAATAGTATGTCGAAATTTCTTAGCTAGGCGTAAAAAGAAAAAAAAGAAAAAACCTCTGTTAAATTCTATGAAAACAAACCCTTATTCAGGAAAATGCCAAATAAATTTAAATTAAAGGACAATTCATCCTAACGCGGGATATCTGCTATTTGAAGGGCGAGCATTGAAAAAAAGAATCCTTATTCCAATCATTATAATCTTCCTAATTACCATCTCCAGTCTTCAAACTAATTTTCCAACCGATGCCTACGGGATTCCCTTGGAACTATTGCCAGCGATTAATACTGGTAATGGAACACCCCTTGATGTCTATGAATTTATTACAAATCAAAGTCAAACCTTCTATAATGTTCAAAACAATACAATTTTCCCATACCTTACTGACTGGTATCCCGAAGCATATCGCGGATACCATTTACATGCAAATCTTCTGAATATTCGAAAAACGGTAAATCCTGTTCCAAACTGGAATTTCGAACAATACCCTGAACCAGGAAATAATTGGACTCTTACAACAGACGGTGGTGGACTCGTAAGTTCAATTGGTAATACTTCAGGAGGAAATCCAGGTTCCTGTCTAGATGTGGAATTAGCTTATGACAGACTACTAGGGTCACGAACAGCGGAAATAGAAAATAGCTTTAATTATACCTCATCGATTTCTCCAGATTCGCTCACCCTCTATTTTGATGTTCGATATTCTTCTGATATCACGAACACCAGTTGGCTAATTATTGAAGTAAGTATTGAAACCGGCTTTGGCTCCACAGTGGCTAGTTGGGTAACTACAACAGATGCTTTTGCACCAGAGGTCTGGGTGACACAAACTCTAGCTTCAGTCCCAGTGAATGGTTCTTTAACACTCAAAATTGTGATAACTAAGCAAACAGGTTCAAATCTCGAGGTTAATGGACACATCTATTTTGATAATTTTAATTACCAAATTGGATCTTATTCAGCTCCAAGCGAAGTTGGGCTTTCATTAAACGATACAACTGTCGTAGATACTTTTGCTAATTATGGCGAAGTGGATATCTACGCTGACGTTTCTTTAAGGGAAAAAATCAACTTTGCTAACGCATGGAATACAACCCAGTGGTTTGTTTTCACCTCAACGGAAACCATCTCTTTTGATTTTGAATATGCCATGGCGATGAAAGCTGTAAATTCTGGGGCTGCTCAAACTAGCTATTCAATCGAAGAAAATACAGATTCAGAATGGACTGTGAATTACACAGTTCCAAGTGAACGCCCCGCTCCTGGGTTCTCGAATTATCAATATGGTATTTTTTTACCTCAAGGATGGCAGCTAATTTATGTTCGAGATTCTCAAGGATTTATGTTACTTGGAGATATTGATTTCACATGGAATTCGTCTGACCGCTTTTTCCTCCTAAGAGGAGGCATAGCTGAAGAAGGGGATATGTTCGCAATTTATTCACAAAGTACTAATTATGTCACAGGGGTTGTCATACAAAAAAGCGTTTCACCAAACGGACCTTGGGTAACTGTAACCTCGGATGATTTCCTTGTATCTGGAGATTATGTCCAAGTGATTGGGACTTTGGAGCCTATTAATTCAACAGGAAATAGTGGAACCATATTGATCATTCTTCCCAATGGTACTGTTTGGAACACTGATTCTGCTCCGACTTTTGATTCGAATACCAATACCTTAACGAGTACGATTTGGCAGATTACTTCAATCGACGAGGAATTAGCGGGAAGAAAGCTTATTGCGAAAATTAGTTACTCCTCAGGAACTCAAAGTGGCCTTAGAACTCAGACTTTTAAGATGCTAAAAGAGGCCGAGATTACTATATACGCACCTCTTCCCAGTAGTGAGATGGGCTGGTTTGATTTCCCCATTATTGTGTATATCCAAGATTCCGTAACTGAGGATTATATTAGTGGTGCTGAAGTTCTTTTACGGTATAATAACCCCCAAAATCAAAACCAATCAGTAGTCATGACACTTAATGATGAAGGCGCATATACTACCGTCTTTTCATCTGAAGGATTCGAACCTGAATCGCTTCTCACTTTTGAGGTGGAATTCATTAAATTCGGATATGTGAATGCCACAATTGCGGAAGGAACAGCTGCACAATTTAATGTCCGTGTAAGAACAGGATTATCTCCAGAAATTGGAATCATAAATCAAATAATCATATATGGTGTTGTATTCGCAATAGTTATTGTTTCTGCGTGGCTATTGTATAGTCAGGGGTATCGTAAGCGTTATCTAATTCCTAAACGAAGAACTCATGAGAAAACACTTCAAGAAGTTATAGCAATTTATAACGATGTAACCAATTTATCTCGTGTTCTAGTTCTTCACAGGGGTTCGGGTATAGCGATTTTCGACTTCATGGGAGAAAAGGGCCTGGATGGTTCACTCATCGGAGGTTTTCTTCAAGCCTTACAAGCCTTTTCCTTTGATGTAAATGGAGAAAACCGTAGAGGAGAATCAGCTCGACTCTCTGAAATAACATATGAAGGATTTAGAGTAATAATAAATGATGGAGAACTTGTAAGGACTGCCCTGGTGTATCGAGGGACCCCTAGTGGGACCCTTCTTGAAAAACTAAGAGTATTTACAGAAAAATTCGAAGAGCGATATCAACATCAATTAATATCTCATAAAAGTGAGGCAAGTCTGTTCAAGCAATCAGATGATCTCTTAGAAGAGATATTTCATATTTCTTTACTCTTTCCTCATAAAGTCGAACCAAAAACCGTTGATATTCGATTATCGAACCTGGAAAGTCGATTACATTTTGTCGCTCTAGAAATAGCCAAAAAGCAAGAATCCATCCAGCTTTCTGAAATTATTACAAAGTACTTAGAAACTGTTCAGGGTAAGCCGGTTGAATTACTGAATGGAATTTTCCAACTCCGAGAGAAGAATTTGCTCATACCCATTGAACCCATTAGTTCCGCTAAATCCAAATAATAACGATTGACATTTTTTCGATATAATTTTCTTTTTCTGGATGGTGCCGAAAATTTATTTGCTGATTTTTACCTTGCCAAATTCACTTCTAAGACACTAATTTCAGAACAACTCTACTCAACGTGAATAATAATGTCTGAAGGTAAAGAAATCAAAAGCTCGCAGCGATATCTTGTCGTTGTGGGCGCACTCATTATTCAAGTTTGTCTTGGGTCAATTTATGCCTGGTCTATTTTCCAGACTGCGCTTCGCGAAGGCGTTTATCTCTGGCCCTCACTTTGGACACAATTACCTTTTGCTGCAGGACTTGCCTCCTTTGCGGTCTTCATGATTCTTGCAGGTCGCTGGCAAGACCGCATTGGCCCAAGAAAGGTCGCAACGTTAGGTGGAATTCTCCTCGGAGCAGGTTACCTACTTGCCGGACTTGTTGATATGATTAGTCTCGGCAGTTCTTTACTAGGTACTCTTTGGTTAGTCATCACTTATGGAGTGATTGCAGGGGCAGGAATTGGGTTTGCTTATGTCTGTCCAATTGCCGCACTTGTCAAATGGTTCCCTGATAAGAAAGGGCTCATAACTGGTGTGGCAGTTGCTGGATTTGGTGCAGGCGCACTTGTTATGGGCTATGTGGAAACTTTCCTTTTAGCGCTCCCCTCAATATTCCCGTTAGTTGGAGGCGCTTTCCTAGTTCTGGGGGTCCTCTATCTGGTTCTAGTCGTATTAGGCTCTCAGTTACTTACCAATCCTCCCCTTGGCTGGGTACCGGCAGGCTATTCACCATCAACGGGAACCGCAGAAGCTAAAGGACGTAATTTTGTCCCTCGAGAAATGATTGGCACAGTTGTTTTCTGGTTACTTTGGTTTATGTTTCTATTTGCAGCCACAGCCGGACTAATGACCTTAGGGAACGTCAAATCTGCTGCTGCTGCGATTGATCCCGTTACCGCTAGTTTACCAACCTGGGGCCTGATAGCCTCAATCATTGTCGGCGTGATGTCTATCTTTAATGCCCTTGGTCGTATTGTTTGGGGTGCGGTGTCCGATAGAATAGGACGCGTTATAACACTGGTGCTCATGTTCACCTTACTCACGATCGGAATGTTTGCGTTTGCCTTTCTTAGTGTAATTAACACAGACTGGATTATTGTGATGGTCATCGCATCATTGGTCGGATTCTGTTTTGGCGGAAACTTTGCTCTTTTCCCCTCCTCCACCGCTGATTACTTTGGAACAGAAAATGTAGGCTCTAACTATGGTGTCCTGTTCACTGCCTATGGTGTAGCCGGAATCATTGGAGCACTTGCCGCTGGACTCATCGTTGACATTACAGCAAGCTATGCTTTAGCTTTCGTAATAACCGGAGTACTAGCAATCGTGGCTGTCATACTGACCTTACTTCTTTACCGAATACGTAAACCCTCAGAAGAATAACATAATCCTCAAACATGAGGTGTTCGATCACCTCATGTCCATTTTTCTATTTTTTCTTTCCAACTACACTCAGGTAGATTGCACTCTCAGTATTCCCATCAAGGTGTAACAATTGGTTTACTTCTTCAGCATAAAATGCTGCCACTTGACAGGTTCCCATACCCGAACCTTCGGCAGCTAACGCTAGATTTTGGGCAATATGTCCTGCATCTAAAAACACATACCGAAAAGCCCGTTGATGATATTTCCATTTAGAGCGATCGAATACTGCAGACCAGATGAATACCACATTCCCTGCGACAAGCATTCTTTGATCCAAAGACGCATTCGCTAATGCTATATCTAACTCGCCCTCCCGGATCAACTCCAGGTCCCCAGATTCCACTGAGTAATGATAAATACCGGGCTCAATTCCTTTTACGTTGTTAACACATACATATGTCTCAATTGGATAAAGTGCACCTGCTGAAGGTGCCGTTCTTAATCCTAATCGTCCTCCATAAGCAGGAACATAGGCCTTCGTGATACCTTGAGTTGCCCAGAGAAGCTGTGAGAGCTCTTTTTTGGATATGGACTTGCTTGAGAAAACCCGAACACTGCACCTACTGCTGAGGGCATCCCATAAACCGGGACCTTTCGATGTTTCTGGTGAGGGAAGTGTCACCTTCATAGCTTCATTATATTCTTTATAGATAGGTGGACGCTTTGACAAATCCAAGGAGCCTTTGGAAAGTTTACCCCTTTCGTATTTGGTGTTACGGTGAAACTGCTCCCCAATTTTTCAGAGATTTGAAATCCCACTTTTTGCTTTGAGATACTTAATTGCCTTAAGTGCCCAATCCGCATCTTTTCGTAAGGCGCGACCCACCGCAATGAAATCTACTCTTTCCTCACGAATTACTTGGTTCGCAAATTCTGGCGTTTTTATGCCCCCAACTCCGATAACCGGAACATCGACATGCGCCTTGATGGCTTCAGCTTGAGGAACAAAAAAGCCTTCTTGGGCCGCTAATTCAGTTGGAGCCGCACCACAGATGCCACCTGAAACATTCAAGATATCAACGCCAAAATTGACTAGGGCTTTTGCAAAATATTGAGAATCCTCGATTTGGTTGCCCATCAATTCAAGATCAACCGAACCCAGACGATAAAGAAGAAGGCGAGTTCCCACCTTCTTTTTCACTTCCCGTACCACTTCTAAAGGAAATCGTATACGATTGTCTAAACTGCCTCCATACTCATCTGTTCTATGGTTAGTTAATGGTGAGTAAAACTGATTTAAGAGAAAGCCATGAGCTCCATGAAGTTCCACACCGTCAAACCCAGCGTCCATTGCACGTTCAGCAGCACGACCAAACGTATAAGACAGCATTTGAACTTCCTCCGAACTCAGTTCACGGGCACTCTCTATGGCAGAAGCAGATACCGATCCAATACCAAGCCGAGAAGGGGCTTTTGCCCCGGCATGACTTAACTGTAAGATAATTCGAGTGTTGAACGGCTGAATACGTTTAACCAGCTGTTTCAACCCAGAAACCAGATGATCATCATAAATGCCCAGCTGACGTTTACTGAGCTGTCCATGCAGGTTCACATAACTATGTTCTACAATGATTAAGCCCAACCCCTCGGCCCGCTGTTCATAAAAATTAATGAGCTTCTCCGTGACCCCTCCTTCAACCGTGGCAAGATCGCTTTGCATGGGAGGTAACACCAGTCGGTTCTTGAAGAACATGCCTTTCACTTTGATAGAATCTAACACACTTGGCATCATATTGGCTCCTAGGATAATATTGGCTGTTCAATGGATTCTATAATAAAAAACAACCGGACTTGCTGGTTACCTGGCAACACCTATACATTTTAGTAACGGAAACCTACGCCTACACGGATATATCACCAATTGATAGTGATTTCCATGGCAGAATGCGAAACCCAAAAGAAACTCATTGTTGTTGAGAATTGCATCGAATGTCCATATGTCCGAAACCAGGGCGAATCCAGCTCTGGCAAAATTTCACTCTACTGCACTCATCCCAGCCTAGTTACAGGGGCAAAATGCATTATCAGTTTCGACGATCTAATTAAAGAAGGTTTCACGATTCCCGACTGGTGCCCACTTGAAGACTACAAAGAGTGATTCAAAGCTTGTGAACTCTTAGAACGAATTCCTAATTCAACACCGCAAGTAATTCGCTTCGTATGAATGCAAGATTACTGATGAGGTTACACCCAAAGGAGTTTATTATATGGAGTCAGCCAAGAATGGCAACCGGTTTTCTATTATCAAATCTCCATCAGAAGATGAGATCAAGATTGTTAAGCAAGCGTTTCAAGAACACAATAAGGCTCATCCACATGGTAAACTAGACATTCCGATTCCTGATATCAGTTTAGTCATAAAAGATGAATCTGGGAAAATCGTAGGGGGAGTCATTACAAGTATGCTGGCTAGGGTAATGCATCTTGAAGTCCTTTGGGTAGACGAAAAATACCGACGGAGAGGACTTGGAAAGGCCCTTGTATTAGAAGCTGAAAGACTCGGAAAAGAAAAAGGGTATACCTCTGCTCAGACATGGACCTTTTCATTTCAAGCTCCTGAATTCTATCAAAGTATCGGATACAAGGTTTTAGGAATCTTCGATGGTTACCCTGAAGGCATTACAGAATATGTCCTCACGAAAAGACTAGATACGAAGCATCTTCAAAATCTAGTTGATTTCCTTCAGGATAATGTGGGTTTTACAATTTCTGAAGATTCTTCTGAAGAATCTATGAAAATATTGCATAAGGGTCTCTACGAATATGTCAACCAGCATATCGGAAAATTACAAAAAGAAAATCCAGAAATACAAATCAATTTGGTTCTCAAAAATGAAAAGGATCAAATTATTGGAGGGATAATTACCAGTACGATTCTCAAGGTATTATACATACTCCAACTCTGGATACAGCAGAGCTATCGACGCCAAGGTCTGGGTAAGAAACTTATTCACAAAGCAGAGCAAATAGCCAAGGAAAATAGCTGTATCTCTGGGTTGGCTATGGTATACTCGTTTCAAACTCCTGAATTCTTTGAAAAAGTTGGATACCAAGTCTTTGGAATGTCTGATGGTTATCCACACCCAACCAGAGAATACTATTTCAAAAAGAAATTTGAATCCTAATTTGAAAGATATGCATAGTTTTCACCCTTGCGCTACACTATTATCGGCTTCAGAAAGAAACCTTAAGGTAAGAAATAGCAATGGGTTCTTTGTGATCTCACTATGTCCCCATTTGTTAATGATTTCGGACCTTTTCACGATAAATCCTGGATTAATGCCTCGAGTATAGGCGCAATGCCTAAAGTCGCCTACAAGGCTGCACAAGAGGTCATAAAATGGAATACCAAGCCCTACAAACTCAGTGAAACCGTATTCACTGAAATCCCAGAAAATCTCAAAACAGTTTTAGCCCAACTCATCGGTTCCCCAGCAGAAGAAATCATCCTTGGCAATAGTGCCTCCTATGGCCTACATCTTTGGGCTAACGGCATACCTCTTACCCAAGGTGATGAAGTACTCCTCGTGAAGGGAGACTTTCCAGCAAGTATCTTACCCTGGATCTATCTAAGAAAAAGGGGGATTACGGTACGAGAGATCCAGCCCAAACAAGGTTTTCTTCAAGCCAGCGATCTCCACGAGAATATTACTGATTCGACGCGAATTCTTTGCGCCACTTGGGTTGATTCATTTACCGGTTACAGACTCGATGCCAATGCCATCGGGGAAATTTGCAAAGAAAATGCTGTGATGTTTCTTCTTAACGTGACCCAAGGATTAGGGGCCCTCCCATTTGATGTTTCGAAGGTCCCTGTTGATGGCATCACCTGTACTGGGTACAAATGGTTATGTGGACCCTATGCCACTGGATTCGCCTGGATGAAACTTGAACACATCAACAGTCTAGACTACAATCAAGCCTACTGGATTCCTATGCAAGGGGACCGAGAAATGGATCAGATCAGAGACTACCAAATTCTTACAAACATCGGGGCAGCAAAATATGATGTCTTCGGGACAGCAAACCTCTTTAATTTCGTGCCTTGGACAGAATCTGTAAAGCTATTACTCTATCATCGAATACCGGCCATAGCTGAGCATAATGATAAATTAGTTAGGCAATTTCATGATGGACTCGATTCCACAAAATATGAAATTCGAAGCCCAACTAAAGACAATGAACGAACAGCAATCATCTTGGTGAGCCATAAACAGCCTGAACGTAACCGAGCCATCTTTGAACTGCTCCAAGAAGAAAAAATCTACATCTCCCTGCGTGAAAATCTTCTTCGGTTTTCACCACATCTCTAC
>JBHLPR010000055.1:0-14804 GCA_048939245.1 Promethearchaeota archaeon
TTGTTGCTGACGTTGGATTCGATGATTAATTTTTCGCGGGAGTATTTGCCGACGTCTCGGGGTGGTTCGATGGATACACCGTTGGTGTTGAGTGTGTCGATAACGCCGAAAGAGATTGATGATGAGGCGCATAATATTGATGGAAGTGGGATTTACCCGTTGGAATTTTATGAGCGAGCTAGACAGTTTGCGGATCCGAAGGATGTTGAGGATATTTTTGATTTGGTGGCGCATCGCATCGTCGATCATCGAATTGATTCGACGGCTGAATCTTATGGGTTGGAATTCTCTCATCCAACTTCTGATGTTAATTATGGTCCTCGTGTAACCACTTATACAAAATTGCAGACAATGGAAGAAAAAGTAGACCGACAATTAGCGCTAGGTAAACGGATTGCCGCTGTCGATATTCAGGATATGGCTCGACGATTGCTTGATTCACACTTTCTCCCTGACATTTTTGGGAATATTCGCGCATTTTCAACTCAAAAATTTCGGTGTACAAGTTGTAATGAAAAATTCCGGCGTATCCCATTATCTGGGAAATGCTCTGTGTGCTCAGGAAACCTTGTTTTAACCGTCACCAAAGCAGGAATCACCAAGTATGTAGAATTAGCTGCTAAGATTGTTGAGGAATATCATCTACCCTTGTACTATCGACAACGACTTGACATGGCAAAAACTGTTATCGATTCTTTGTTTTCCGTTGAGAAGGATAAACAACAACAGACATTGAAGCAATTTACGCCTACGAATCCGTGAAAATTTTTTATTCCGTTTCTAGCAGGATTCTCATCAGGTCTTTATCACGAATGATTCCGATTAGTTCACCTTTAGCATCAGTTACAGGAAGTTGGTCAATATCATATCGTCGCATGGCTTTAGTAACTTCCCCTATCGTTGCTTGCTCGTAGGTGGTGATGATTCCTCCGACCATTACTTCTGATACTGGTTTGTCTGGAAGTTGTAGTTCATTCGTTGTTATATAGAGGACAGTTGTTGCATCCCATGACCAATCAGTTCCTTCACTAGCTGCGGAGACCGAGGTAGAACGCCGTTCTCGAACAATTTCACTCAGGTTCATGATATCGGTAACAGAAATGATTCCTACCAAATCGCCTTTTTCAGAAATAACAGGTAAAACATCGGTGGATGCTAAACGCATGATCGTGTATGCGGCTTGGATTGGAGTATTCTCCCAAACAGCGGTCACTTTTCGTTCAACAAATGGTGTGATGAGTTTTTCTGTATATTCTACACTAATCACCTTTCGGATGACTTGGTGCACGGTAAGCATGCCTTTGAGTCGACGTTTTGAGTCAATTACTGGTAGGCGACGGATTCCCTCTTGTAACAAGATACGGACAGCTTCTTTGATGTCGTTACTTTGGGCGATCACGGGTGGATCTCGGTCCATTAGAAGGGCTAACTGGTCTTCTTCGGTTTTTCGCATAAGGTCTAGTCGTGAGACCATTCCTGCAAGTTCTTCTGTATCCTTCTTCACTAATGGAATAGCAGTCTTTCCATGTTCGGACATGATTTGGAGAACTGTGTCACGAGTACCGGGGACAGATGCCCGAGCAAATTCCGTCTTCATCACTTCTTTAACTTTCACAATTGGCGCCTCCTAAGGACAATATCCACTGAAATAATAGTCTTGAAGGAGAAAATCCTGCATTAAATTGGTAAAGACCGTTAAAAAGGGTTCCTCAACAGGATGTTATCGTATTTTTATATATTCATAAGCATCACGAGCTGTATCGAATGCGTAGTGAACCTTCTGGAATGTCTTTCTGAAATGGGCAACATCTTTGGCAACGGTTTTTGGTTCCTCCTTATCAAAGACAATTCGACGCATAAATTCAGCAATCTGTGCCATTTCATCCTTTTTCATTCCAAGGCGTGTCGTTTCACTAGTTCCTAGGCGTATTCCACCTGGACGGATATAATCACGTCCAAATCGTTTATCCCATGGTAATAAATTGCGGTTGATGATGATATTGGCATCTTCAAGTTTTTCTTCAACAGCTCGTCCATTTCTTAGAGGAGTATTAGCAACTTCAATTAGCAGAACATGTGATTTTGTGAACCCTTTATGTTCGGCAAGTACTTTGAATCCCTCTTCCATAAGTGCTTGTCCAAGAGCCTGCGCATTTTGAATAATCTGTTGACTATACTCTTTCCCAAAGGCTAACATTTCTGCCATTACGACGGCCTTCGCTGCTACATGATGAAGGTGATGATTACTATGCAGGGCGGGGAAGACCCCTCGCTTAATACGATCTGCAAATTGTTCATGCGCGACAATGCATCCTCCCTGTGGTCCGGGGAGCGTTTTGTGTGTGCTAAACGTAATGCTGTCTGCCCCTTCTCGCAAGGGGTCTTGAAAGTTATTAGTACCAACAAGCCCTGCAACATGCGCTCCATCATAATTCACGTAGGCCCCGTATCCTTTCGCAACTTCTACAATTTCAGGAAGGGGTTGAGGAAAAGGAAAGACTGAAGCTCCGAACATGTAGAAATCAATATGCTTACCTTTTTTATGTAAGCGTTCAATTCTTCGGATACTTGTATCTACGTCGATATTCAGTTCATATTCATCATATTTGAAATACTGGATTTTTAATCCCCGGACCCTCCCTGCTGTGCCCCATAAACGATGGCGTGCTGATGAGATATGACCCCCCGTTGGAATTGATAAACACATCATACGATCCCCAGGTTCCGTGAACGCCGTCAAAATACTAAGATTTGCTAACACACCACTTATCGGTCTTACATCAGCAAAGTCAGATCGAAAAAGAGTCCTTGTAAGTTCATTAGCCATGATTTCAACTTCATCAATATACTTAGTTCCTGCATATACTCGTTCACCTGGCCACCCCTCAGCATAACGGTCACTGAAATCAATCTGCATCGCTTCTCGAACTGCAGGTGAATGAACATTTTCCGATGCTATGAGATTGATTGTATCTTGCATCCAGGAATGGTGCGTTTCTAATAAAGAGAAAATTCGATTATATGCGGATCGCGCTTCACTGACTTTCATTTTTTCCATCTCAGGGTTTTTCACTCACAAAGGAGCGGAGATGTTTCATCAAGAAACCTTAAAAACGGTTGGGATTTAAAGATTCCAGATAACTTGCAAGTGGGAATCATATGCCAAAATCAAAAAAGAAAAGACAATCAGAAGGCCCCATGCCCGCTGCAGGTGCAGGTTTAATCCGCTTTTTCGCCGATTCAAGTGAGGGCATCAAAGTAGGACCAATTACGGTTTTGTTAATCACGATAGCAGTTGTTGTAATCGTTTTCATGGCCGACTTGGGACTTTTCAATTTGTTCTTCCCCACTATCTGACAATCAAAGAGATTCAATAAGTCAAAAATCTATTAGGCTTAAATCTGTAAGTGTGGACAGTTCATTGCAGAATATCAAGCTGCAAATCATCGTGGGACATTATAATGCAAAACCCATTTACCGATTTCCAGCTCATTAAATCTCGAAATATCGCTATTCGTGCGGGGCAAAAACGTTTACTTTTTGATCCCATTAGAGTCCCACATCGATGGCACACGCCTAATACAACTATCTGTATCTCCCACGCCCATTCCGACCATATCGCCGGATTCAAAACCAATATTCCTAAAATCGCCACTCCCGAAACTTTGGAAATCTACAAATCCCTCACTGGAATACCCAAGAAGGTTCACGCGATTCGACCAGGAGAAAACTTCGCATTAAGTGATGGAGGGACAATCGCGCTTCATTCAGCTGGGCATATGCTGGGGGCTGCCCAATTTGTGTTGGAACGAAATGGAGCAAGACTCGTGTATACAGGGGATTTCAATCTCCAATCCTCGTTGACAGCAAAAGGGGCTAAACCGATTCCTTGTGATATTCTTTTAATGGAAGCAACTTATGGACGTCCGGACGCGATTTTTCCACCACGTGAACAAGTCTATACCGAAATTGCCGATTGGACCAGTCAGGAGCTAAGAAAAGGTAAAATCCCCGCATTTCGCGTTTATGCTACTGGGAAAGCCCAAGAACTCATTCGTATTATCAATACCTATCTTACAGTTCCTGTCGTCGTTGAACCCCCCATCGCCAAAATCAGTAATGTATACCAACAGTATCAAATTCCCTTAAACTTCTTCAACGCACGGTCAAATGAAGGAAGAGAGATAATGCGTCAGGGTGAGTACGTTTTTCTCACATCTGAACCCCTTCCTCCGAGGCGATCACATTTTGGTCATAAGATGTCTCGCGCAGTAGCTACTGGTTGGGCAAGAATCTTTCCAATGAAAAAATTTGATAAATCATTTATCTTATCCGCCCATGCTGACTTTCATCAACTCGTTGAATATGTGACGAACGCGCAACCACAGGCTGTTCATCTTACTTGTGGTAACATAGTAACTTTCGGAGCGGTTCTTGAGAAATTAAATATCAAGCAAATCATGCCTAAGGCTCGCTCTCAATTACAACTTTCTGATTTCCTTTAGTCCACTTTTTACATTGAAATTCCTGAAACGTAAGGCGTTCCCCCTAATACTTCCTGAGAGGCTTTTCCAACACGTTTTCGGAGCGCTGCTGTCGTATAAACTCGCACAATATCGAGGTACCCTTTCAATGATGAAATTACACGAGATAGCTCAACGAGATCGACTGCTATTTTCTTCTTACCCACATAAGCGAAGCCTGGAATTTCCATGGGGTCTAATAGCGATGAATGCCGATAGGGAACGGAAGGGAGCAGCGGTGAATCGAGTTGCACTTTTTCTGGGTCGACTTTGGCCTTGGTTGCGATCTCTTCTTCGATCTGTTTCCGTACACTTGCCTTATCCAGTAAATCAATTGTTGGGTGGTCTTGGACTATTGATTCAACAGTATATGCGCATTTTAGGAGTTCTCGGCGTTCTAATCTTTCAATAACTGGTCGTGATGCTTTACATTGTTTCAATCTAGACCAGGTTGTATAGTCGTCCATATCTAAGTAATCTTCAGGCGTATCGAACTCAGATAAGCCCAATTCGTCATCCGCCAATTTGAGAGCATCAGCTAACATCCGTTGGATACCACGGCATACCCGATGATAGTAGATGCTTCGAAAACTCAATACACGTGCAATTAAGAATGATTCAAGTGTGGTTAAGGCTGTAGTGTTTACTGCTAAATTTCGTTGGAAGGGTTCCGTAGTATAAATTAGGCGGAAAACATCAACATTTCCATACTCCGCTCCCGTGTGAAAAGAATCCCGTACAATGTAATCTAATTTGTCCACATCAACAGAACTTCGGATGACTTGGTTAAGAAATAATCGCTCTTTCTTTTCTAATTTTCCAACGGCTAATCTACTCAAGTTGTCGGGATTAAATCCTCCATCTCGAATAATATCAGCTAGCTCCGAGTTTCTGATTAGCCAGCTAGTAATATCTTCATGGTTTTGGTCTTTCTTAGCTAGAATCTCTTCAAATATATGGCTAAACGGGCCATGCCCAACATCATGCAATAATCCGGCTAAGCGTAGGGCCTGAATCTCCGTTTCATCCTCTGTAATATTATCGGCCATTAACCCTGCCAGATGCATGGCTCCCACACTATGTTCAAACCGCGTATGGTTTGCACCTGGATAGACAAATTCGGCTCCTGCCAGCTGACGTAGTCGACGCAACCGCTGGACCACGCGAGTATCAATTATATCTTTCTCTAAGGGGGTAATCGCCACATACCCATATAATGGGTCTTTAATGAACCCCCAACGTTCACGAACCAATTACTTAACCTCCATGTTAATTGAACAATCCTTTCAAATAACATATAAACCTGCTGCTGAAACTGCTCTCTATTAGCCTAAACGCGCCTCTTCTTCATCAGCAGCCTCCATTTTCAAAACAACCGAACGAACCGCAGACAACACCGCTCCCACTTCTCCTTCATGTTCACGCGACAAAAATAAATTCACCACCACAATTCCCCCTAACTGCTGCGCTGCAATATCTGCGATAGCCCGCGTCTCAGCTTGAAACCGCGTTCCCACAACACACGAAGTCGCCACTGGGGATACCTCACTAAACGGACTCGGAACCCCCACCGCAATTGTACCAAACCGATACTCCCCATCACTCACCAATATCAACGATCCATTCGCTAACCGACTGACCGCTACCGCTATCTTAAGTTCGCCAACTTTTACCAATTCTTCCATAAACTCTAATTCCAAATTAATCACCGCTCAATAATCGAATATGCAGTGAGAACTTACACCCTATATAGATACTAACATCCCACGCGCTTCTTAAGAATCTCCCACTCCCGTGTAATACCCCGCTCAAACTCCTTCACTCGCTCTGGATCCTTGATAAGTGTACGGAACCGCCCCTGTGGCTTCAAATACTCCATCAACGGCTTTCGCTCAATTTTCCCTTCAGCAATCCGCTTACTCCGACCTAAAAACCGCCACTCATCACCCTCCTTTTCCCACATAATCCACACACCAGTTTCCACCGCTAATTTACCCATTTTCACCGTGTCCCACGTCAAATACCGCCAACCCGTCGGACACATCGCATGAATCTCAATAAAGCGTGTTCCCACAATTTCCTTCACCTTCGAATACGTCTCATACACCAACCGTGGATAAGCTGCTGAAATCGACGCTGTATACGGAATTCCATGCTCTGCCATAATCCGTGCAAACGGCTTCCGATGCTGCAACTTCCCCGTCGGCGTCGTCGTTGAAAACGAACCATACGGTGTGGCCCCAGAACGCTGCATCCCAGTGTTCCCGTATGCTTCGTTATTGTAGCAAGTGAAGATGAAGTTGGTTTGGCGCTCAGCAGCACCGCTGAGGGCTTGGATACCAATATCGTAGGTTCCGCCGTCGCCAGCCCAGGCCATGAGATTGATTTCTTTGTCTTTGCCCATGTATTTGAGTCCTGCAGCGATTCCGGAGGCTGCTGCGCCTGCGGTCATGAAGGCGGTATTTAGAACTGGTAAGCGGAGGCTATTTTTGGGGTAGAGTCCTTGGATGACGGACATGCAGCAGGCAGGAACTGTAAGGATGGTGTTGTCACCTAAGGCTTTGAGTGCGTGGCGGATGGCGATGGTTGCGCCGCATCCTGCGCAAGCGGCGTGGCCTAGTTCGATGTATTCTTCTCTGGGTAAATCTTTGATTGCTACCATCTTCATCACCTTTTTAATCCATAGAATATGTCGGGTCTCGCTTCTCCTTTGTCTGCAACATCAAATCCGATTTTGAATAATTTCTTAATATCTGTATATCTTACGTCTCGACCTCCGAGTCCGGCTATGACCCCTTGAACAGGTATGGTTTGACCGCCACGGTAGAGGGCTGACCGGATTTCGGTGGCAGCTCCTCCGAGGTGTCCATATGAGAGACTTCGGTCGACGACAACAAAGGCTTTGGCTTTCCTTGCTAAGGCTTGGATTTGTTCAGCTGGGAATGGTCGGAAGACGCGGAGTCGTGCAGATCCAGCCGCTATGCCTTCGTTTCGAAGTTCGTCAACAGCAAGTTGGGCTTCTTCCCCCAAAGTTCCTAGCGCAATGAGGACAACCTCAGCATTATCGCAATGGTATCTGTCAATAAATTGGCCATGGTCACGTCCGAAATGTTTCTTGAAATCTGCTTCAACTTTCGGGATTAGTTTTCGTGCGGCTTCAAAACCTTCATGGATTGCATAACTAAGCTCGTAATAATATTCGGGACCTGCAATGTTTCCGGTTGCCATCGGATCTTTGGGATCTAATTTCCAGTGGCCTGCTTCATAGGATGGGAGAAAGTCAGTAATTTCGTCGTGTTCATAGACCTCAATTGAAGTGAACGTATGGCTGAGAATGTAAGCATCTAAAGCTACCATTCCAGGAAGCAGGACTTTAGGATCTTCACATAATCGAAAGAGCATTAGGACAGTATCATAGACTTCCTGATTATTCGATGCATACAGTTGAATCCAGCCAGTATCACGTTGTGACATAGTATCTGTATGGTCAGACCAGATATTCCATGGGGGTCCAAGAGAACGATTGACAACTGGCATAACGATAGGTAAACGTGAACGACCTGCCCAGTGAAGCATCTCATGCATCAAGGCTAAGCCATGAGACGAAGTAGCAGTGAATGTCCGGAGTCCTAAGGCTGAAGCTCCTATACACGCTGCCATCGCACTGTGTTCTGACTCAACACGCACATATTCAGATTTCAGCTCTCCGTTCTCCACGAATTCAGCGATTTTTTCTACAATCGTTGTTTGTGGGGTAATCGGATATGCCGCAATAACTGCGGGAATAGCTGTTCGTGCTGCCCAAGATGCAGAATGATTCCCTGTTACAGATACAATTTTTGACATCCTCTTCACTTCACTAATACTTCACTCAATGTCTGCTTCAGTTTCGCGCACACGTGTAATTGCTTCAACGGGGCAATTTGTTTCACAAATCATACATCCTTTACAATATTCCAAGTTAATGACAGGTTTGTTATTCTTATCCATTGTAATGGCTGCATCTGGACAAAACATCCAACAGATCTGACAACCAGTGCATTTTTCATTATCTACGACAGGACGAAATATTCGCCAGTCACCGGTACGCCCCATTGCCCCAGGCTCAGGGTAAGTAATACAAGTAATACGTCTATCTGGTGGATTGCGTTTAAGTGGTGTCATAATGAATACCCCATATTGAGTTCATTATAAGCGCGTTGGGCTGCTTCAACATTGATTTCTACGACTTTCTCAGGAAGCCCCTCTAAGCCCTTTCGAATCGCCTTCTTCACACTTTCAATCGAAGCAATATTTGTAGCCCTCACAACTGCTCCTAACATGATGGTGTTAACTACGGCGATTCCAGCAACTAAAATCCCCTCGTCTAAAGCAATTTTTGTGGCATCTACAGTAGATATTTTTGCTTTTACAGGTAATTTGATTTCTCCTGGTAATCGCGGTGTGTTGACAACTAAAAATGTCCCATCTTTGAGACCTGCTTTAACATTAGGGTTATCGAGCAAAGTTTCATCCAAAACGACGATAGCCTCAGGCTCATAGATATAACTGTGGATACGGATTGTTTCATCAGCTATTCGAGTGAACGCCATAACAGGAGCACCACGTCTTTCTGCGCCATAATGGGCAAAGGCTTGAAAGTGTTTGTCTTCTAAACGCGTTGCACCACCAAGGATCTTAGCGCCTGTTACGGCTCCTTGACCACCTCGTCCATGAAAACGTATCTCAAAGAGAGTCATCGTGTATTCCGTCCAAATTAGATATCGTTACAGAATGTCATTCATCTAAAAAGGATTATGAAACACTAGTTTCACAAGGGAAACGGAAGAACAAAGAGCAGTAAGAATAGGGAAATAATGAATGCAATTGCATAAACTGTGATTCCCAACCGCTTAGCAATACTTGCTGAAACGGGAATAAGGCTTGTTAGTTTATCAACGGTTCCTTCACCCATTACTAAAAGGGGTTCAGTTTCTCCTTGGTAAAGTGCCACATTTCCCGGTTCAAGATTATTTGTTACCTCTACTATTAGTTCGATAATAAGGTTGGTCAGTTCTTCATGGGGAATCAGTTCTCCGATAGGACTATACCCATTTGATGCAGAGATTGCTGCGGTTTGATGGGTGTCCGAAGTCATGATTTCTGCAGCATCAACATATTTAGGAACAATGGCGTTGACAATTGTTTCTCGTAACCCAATTATCATATTGTTACCATCGATGAGGACATAAGCCATTTTTTGACCATTCACCTCGACAATGGAAACGGTTATCCCCTCGTCGCCCATTCCTTCAGCTTTGGTATACCCAGTTTCTTTTCTTTGGGCAATCCCTATCCGCGGTTTACCTCGTGAAGTCTTAGAAGCCTCACTGAGGGCAGTTTTTGCGGCTTCAATCATATCAGGGATTAACTTCGATCCTTCATGGACCGATTCTTTGAGTTCACTCATACAATTATGCGTATCAATGATAATGTATCGATTTGCACGATTTTCTAGCTTCGCTATAATCTGCTCTGCTACGGCTAAGCTAATATCATCCATTTCAATTGGAGAACGCGTAATGAGTAAAACCGCAGTATCTCCAAATATTTGACAACCTACTTGAATGGTTCCTGAGGTTGCACGAGAAAATTGACTCACATCTTGGACGGGTGTTGCCTGTTCATACGCAGTCTGAACAATCTCCATAAATCGTTGGACTTCTGCCTGCGAGACAAGGTTCAAATCGTGAGTTGAAGTACTGTGTGGTGAATATGCAATGGCGTTTAATTTCGTCCGTCCCCAATCGCCAATTTCTTTAGGTAATGCACTACTACCTGTATTTTTGAATGGACCCGGGTGTGCGCCAGGAACGACTTTTACAAAGAGTGGCTCTTTGGTGTCAGTTGAAAATTTGATTAGTGAAAGTGGTAGGATTCGTTCTTGTCCAATCTGGGTGAGACTTTCTTCCATGAGGTCTGCCCGGTCCTCCATCCATACCTCAAGGAATCCGCGGAACATCTGAATTCCATCAATCTTGAAGGCTTTTTTCAAAGGCCGTCCTACTGCTGTAAGTAGTATCCCTGAAGCACTAACAAAAGTTATGGCACAGAGGAAATATATGATGAGGAAAATCGACTGAGTGGGTACGGGCTCTGTTAAAACATACATTGCCATAGCGGTTGTTGGGAAAACTAGTGAGAGCAATATTCCGGCGGTGACGCCAACTCGGCTTGTGCTTAATGCGATAAGGAGCATGATAGCAGAGGTAAATGCTGCTGCTAAAATCAGATTTCGTAAGTAGAACATTGTCGCAATGCCTCCACCTGCCAGGGGGCCGTATTGAAATTTGAAACTAAGTTCAATCGCCCATCCTATGAGAGTTGAAAGAAACCATATAATTAGAAGAACAACGACCGATGTTGTTACAACTCCGAGGAGTCGATGCCAGTTCAAAATTGTTCCCTTTCGGGTTCCAAGACGGAAAGCAAGCAATGTCAAAAGAGCTGCAGGTGTCGTAATTACTAATCCCCTCGCTGATCCTCTCAGAAAAATTATACCAATAGATGAACCGCCTCCAAGATATCGAAGAAGTTCAGTAAGTCCTCCAACCAGAAGCGATGCGACGATAATAATCATTACTAAGGTTCTGTTACTTGGCAAGCTAAACAGTCGTTTGTATAGCGAAATTGTACTCCGAACATCTTCACTCATTATGAATCGCTCATCTGAGATTTGAGAGGAAGATACCAATCTTTAGTGTAACCTGAAAAGTTTTTCTTGCAACTAATAGGTAATGGCGGTTTGAATCGGCTACTTTAATTGGCATATAAAGAGGGGCATTTACCATGCAGACAATTCTCGCATCGTATACATTTTTCAGCAAGTATATTTGCTTGATTTTTATCGATTGAAATTGCGTCATTTTCGCAGAGGGACTGACAGGTACCACAACCGGTACAAAGTACGCCGCGGAGTACAGTGCGAGCAAATTTCTTAGCAATTTTCTGGGTAACCGGACCCGCTAAGGAAAATAGACCACTTTCGAATAGAATGGCTTTAATCGCCTCTTTTTTGGTTTGAATTGTCACTTCAATCAGTCTTCGTTCGATATCTACAATTACTGTTCCTAGCGCAGGAAGAAAAGCTGCTGCTCGATTCAAGCCAATTGGCTTAGTGATTCTTCCTTTAATGAGTTTGAATTCATGCACATTCTCAGGATCAATAATAAATGAAGGCGTCTCCTCTGTTTGATCAGACACCTCTGAAAGAAGATTAATATCCATCCTTTGCGCCAGCTCTCGGATTTTAGGTGGATGCTTTTTCCAGCGCCAGAATCCATGTTCCAACCATTTTGTACTCATCCCATATCTTTGAACTAACTTCTTTGCATTTGATTGCCAGCGTTGCCATTCAGAAGGAAAGTTCTCCGCAATAATTTTCAATTCGCTCATAGTAGAAGCCGGACAAAACATACATCCGATTCGTTCAAACCCTTTTTCATACAGTGGGTTGTAGGTTGCTTTTTCATGAAAAATATAGAGCCAAATCATCATCGCCGTCCAATTATGAATGGGGCTAGCTCCCACTTGTTTTGGCACCCACGGATTTTGCCAAATTCGTTTACTAGCGGAACGTCGATGGGACTCGTATCTTCGCTGACCAATAAAACTCAAACAACCATCAGGAAAATATTGTTCAATTATTTGGCTTGTTGGACCAAGTTTAACGGTTTTACAGCAGACCCGATAGTCTCGGGCCATAAAACCATACAAATCCATTACTCGAAAGAATTGATTTTCATCAACATTTTTTACAAGCAATTGGTTTTCTAAATTATAATTAGCTGCTGTTGTATACACATTTTGTATAGTCTCAGGAAATTCAATTCCGGTATTAATGAAAATCAGATGGTAGGGGTGGTTCGGAAGGGCTTTTCTAACTAATAATAGGACCACAAGACTATCTTTTCCACCAGAGAACGCAACAACCAATGGTAGATGAGAGTCTTCAGCCACTTGATTGATAAATTCTAGAGCTTCGGTTTCAATGCTACGCAGAATATTAGCATTCGCTTCTAAGACAGTATTCCAGGTTTGTCCACCTGGTAAGAGTTTGGGCTCTTGTGGTTCTGCTTTGTATTTCTTTTTAATTGCCATACCTCGTTCTCTGGTCTGCATATCTTCTCCTTTCATTGTCGCGGTTCCAACTAGAATCGCATCTTTATTCTGAGTGATTCCAATTACATATTCTTCTTGTCGAATTGATGAATCAGCCCTTGTTATTCCTGGCCTGAGGAGATTCGCTCCTTTTAGGATGAAGGGTACAGCGGAATCGTCAATGACAACTTGTTTCGCATTAGTAAGTTTGACTAGACGTCGCGCGCCTTCCATCTTTGGAACAAATTCCCAAGATAAGGTTTCGATACGAAATCTATGGAGACCAATTATTCGCCCATCAACGATGATTTCTTCACAACAATCAATATCCGGAATAGCGTTCAAAAGAACAATTTTGTCTGAGGGTAGAAGTTGATGCGCAACCCTATCGCCGTATGTTAATGCTATTGAAGAAATAATTTTATCTCGATCTGCTTTGAATGCGGGACGTGCATCGCCGGGTGGTGTCACAGGAACTCGTCTTGTTTTTTCTCCACATAGACCACAATGTTCTCTTTTAACCAACGGAACGTTACATCGGTCACACCAAGCCAGTAAAAGTGGACCTAAATAGGGTTTCTTTTTCTTTCCACTCATCGTCTCTTGCCGTTCTAGGGGATTTCAGGGTTAAAGATAAAACTATGGTATTTCTAGCACTAGTGTGTTTATCTAATGATAAGGCCCTGAACCTCTTTCCATGTTTCTTCCCTTAGACGTTGCACATCTGCTATTGAGATTTCCTCAGCCTCTTTGACCGTGTTTGATAGTTGAATTACATTCCCAACGGCTGTGATATTTGAAACGTCAACAGGGAGCTCCACACCGAGGCCTTTCACTTGTAACTCGACTTTTCCAGGAGGTAACATTATTCGAAGGCTTCGTACGATTCCTATGCGACGCGCGCTTCCATCGATAACTTCTTTTCCAATTATATTGCCAGGCATTTGTAATTCATAGACTTCTGCTTCAGCCATTGAGGGGACACTGGGTTTCGACATTACGAGCACACTCTTTCATAAAGACGTGGAATATAGTGGAATATAAATGCGGGTAATAAAGTGGTTTCAGGCAGAAAATACTCTACTTCATTAAAAAATGTGCTGCGATTAGCATGTCAAAGACGGAATACGTCCAACATCCGCTCATCAAACCTAATAGAATCAATAAAAGGCTCTATCAAGAAACCATCATTGGGACAGCGGTTAAATGGAACACATTGGTTGTGCTTCCCACAGGGGTTGGGAAAACCATTCTTGCTGTGCTAGCTGCGGCATATCAACTGCGGAAGCTACCTTCCTCAAGATGCATTATTCTCGCGCCAACAAAACCTCTCGTGCTTCAGCATCTGAAAACTTTTCGTGACATCATGGCGCTGCCCGAAGACGAAATGGAAATACTCACTGGTGAAATATCTCCCCAAAAACGACAAAAAATGTGGGGGGAATTTAAAATCCTGTTTATGACCCCCCAAGTTCTTCAAAATGATTTGCTTGCTGGTCGATATACACTTGAAGACGTGTCCCTAGTAGTTTTTGATGAAGCCCATAGGGCTGTGGGTGAATATGCATATGTCTTCATTGCCCGCCAGTACCTAAAACAGATCCAGTCAGCATTGATATTAGCATTAACAGCATCGCCTGGCTCTGAGATTGAAAAAATCCGAGAAGTCGTAACCAATCTCGGTGTTGAGAACATCGAAATCCGAACACGAGAAAGTCCAGATGTTGCCCCTTATCTTCCGCCAATAGAGTTTGAGTGGTATGAGATTCAATTACCCACTGAATTCTTGCAAGTCGGAAAAACCCTGCGGCGCGCTATTAAGGAGCGTCTTGTTCCATTAAAAGAATATGACTTTTTACCCTCAAGTGATCCCCGTCGCGTATCCGTTCGACAGATTCTGCAGGTACAACGTGAAATCCAACATCAAATTTCTCACGTGACAGCACCTCCGAGTCAGCTTTTTCAATTAGTATCAAATTGTGCAGCTTTGGTTCGATTATACCATGGTGTTGAATTATTAGAGACTCAAGGCGTAAGTGCTCTCAAACATTATCTTACAGGGCTCCAGAAAGAAGCTCAACACGGAAAATCCTCTAAAGCCGTTCAAAATATTGTACAAGATGCTAATATCTTAGAAGCTCA
>JBHLPR010000056.1:0-14560 GCA_048939245.1 Promethearchaeota archaeon
TTGAAGGATCCTCGATCCATCTCTTCGGCCAGCTTCTCGAGCTTTGCCATCTCTTGTTTTGATAAAGCCCCAGTCTTATAGAGCATGTGTCCCATCAATGTGGATTTGCCGTGATCGACGTGTCCGATTATGATGAGATTGATGTGGGGTTTCTTTCCGGACATTGTTTGTTCAACTCATTTGTGTTAACTTAAGCTGGCATAAAATATGCAGGTGAAGGCACTTCAAGTGGGGCGTATAAAACTCTTTTGGCGTTATGGGTTCTCAGAAGATAACAGAAGAGTGGTAGATGGGTTGGGTTATTCTCGCCTTTGTGGTTTTCGTTTTTAAAGGGTTTAGCGGGCTGATAGGGCCATACGTTCTTTTTCTTCTCTTCGTCGGACAGCATTGCTTCGGGAGTCGCGGTTGGCGGTGGCAATGAGTTCATCGGCGATGATTTCTTCGATGGCTTCGATAGTGCTGAAGCTTCTGCGCCAAATACTTTCTGAGATGAAGCGGAGGGCAAGATCTATACGTCGAAGCGGTGCCACATCACAGGCTGTGTGGTAGCTAATACCGCCGTATGAGATGCGAGTAGTTTCTTCACGAGGGGCGGCGTTTTCGATAGCTTGGATGAGAATCTGGACCGGGTTTTGGTTGGCACGTAGATGAATAATTTCAAAAGCTGATCGTACAATGCGAATAGCAGTTGATTTTTTACCGGTGATAAGACCGGATTGTCGAGCGCTTTGGCTTCGTCGACTAGCCCATCCTGGAGTCATGAGGCGATTGATAAACCGTTCCACAATAGGTACTTGGCGTTTTCCAAACCGTCGGTGCTCATGGCGACCAAAAGTGTGGGGGATGATTACAGGTCTGAGGCTGATATATTTGGCTAGACCTTGATCGTTAATTTGAATGTCTTTTGTACTCCAGCGACCGAAGACCTTGATTTCTGGGAGCTTTGTTTCAGGGGGAGATTCTGAGGACATGATTTATCTACACCTTTCGGTTAGCGTTGCGGTTTTTCGACTTTGCCGATTATCATCGCTTCTAAGGATGCACCATTACATTTCACGACTTTCCAACGAACCCCAGGGAGGTCGCCGAAGGCTCTTCCACGGGAGCCACCAATTCCTTCTACGATAACTTCGTCGTGTTCATCAACATAGGTGAGTGCACCATCACCCGGAAGGAATGCGGTAATTTGTCTACCATTACGAATTAGCTGTACACGAACACACTTACGGATTGCCGAGTTTGGTTGCTTTGATTCAATTCCGACTTTTTCTAATACGATAGCCCGTGCTTGTGGACTTCCTTCAAGTGGGTCAGCTTTCACGTCAAGACGAAGCATTCGCCGCTTGTAGTAACGGTCTTTCCAGCGGTGTTTTTTTCGTTTCTTCTTTAACGTTCGGCCTGCAAATTCTCCTGATGGTGATTTTGATCCGGGCAATCTCATTTAACCTCTTTAATATTCAGGGTGCTGCGATTCTGTGAAGGAGCTTAAAACTTTTGTCATCTATCGGTTGATGCAGTAGTTAGCCAGATGTATCAGGAGAAGCCTCGGCAATGATAATCGCATCAATTCCATGATGACGTTTTGCAAGTAGGCGAGCGCGTTCTATATTGCGTCCGTTCCTACCGATGACTCGGCCCCGATTTTCGCTCTTTACTGTAACTACGGCCACGCGACGTCCTTTGGATTGTTCTTGGACATTAACTGTGGTGACTTTAGCGGGGGCTAGAGCGTTTCGCACAAACGTTTCAGGTGTGTCTGCATCTTCAACTACATCGATATCACGTTTGAGCATAGTTCGTGCCCGTTTGATAGTCGTACCGCGACGACCTATGGCCAATCCTAGATGACCGGGGCTAACGACGAAAATAATCCGCTCGCCATCTTGATCGACGATGCAATCTTTGACTTCCGCACCTGTGATATCGCCGAATAGAGCCATCAGTTTGATTTCTTCAATATTCAGTTTAATGTCTGAAGAAGTCACTTTTTGCCAGCCCCAGTTAGAACAGTAATGTCTGCGTCTCCAGGTTCTAAGACTGCCATGGCAGCCACCATATGTGGGCGTCCACATATTTGACCTAGATCCCAACTATTACTTCTGTATTGGTAAATCGGTATTTGATTTGCAGTTGCTAACATATCGATATCTTCAATCACTTCATTTGGTGCGTTCGCAGCTAGGATGACAACACGGGGAACCCCAGTGCGAAGAAGATGGAGCGTGCGGTTGGCTCCAAAAACTGTTTTTCCTGATTTTACAGCTAATCGTATTGCAGTTTCAGCATCCATCAAGGATCACTTTTTCCTATGTATTTTCATTCGTAATGCATCTGGTGATTAAGATTGCAAGTTACCGTGCCATATAAGGGCTACGGAACGAACGTGCAGTTCTGGCAGAATTTAAACGCTCCCTTTTAAGTTCTCTGCACACGCTGTGAGATAGTTTTGACCATTAATACTGTCTAATCTCAAAAGAAGATACCACCTTGAGCTCTGGCAACTATTTCTTCTTTGTTCGAGGAGGACTCATGAATAAATCGATTGACCCTGTACCTAAGGGAATTGATTGACCGATTATTACATTTTCTGTGATACCTAATAGGTTATCTTCTTCCCCAAGGATACTAGCTTGGATGAGGTGGCGAACAGTGACTTCGAATGCAGCACGGGCAAGGACACTGGATTGTTCACCACTGATACCATGACGACCAATCTGGCGGATTTCACCTGTAGCAGTCATAAGATCTGCAACAAGCATGATATGTCGAATGTCAACGTCCAGTCCCTGCTCGTCCAGGACATCTTTGGCTTCATTAATAATGACTTGACGCGCTGCTTCGATTCCGAGAGTTTCTGCGATTTCATGGATATGATTGGAGATGGTACGTGTTGTGTCAACACCTTTGGTACGAAGTACACCTTTGAGGTTAGTACCTTCAGTATAAAGCACCCATTCAGGTCCCTCTTTCTTTATGAGGACCCGCTTGATACCATCTTGCCCTTTGATAAGTCCGTTGCGGACTTTGTCAAAGGTTTTCTGGAGCTTTGCCATGTGCATGGCTTCTTCGCCTTCACGAAGCGTTGGGGAAACGATAATACGGTTTCCATCTTGTGTGACTTCCCCCAGATTTGGTCGGACTTTATCAAGGCGTTCAGCAATAAGTTCCGGCGTTGTTCCTTTGTCTTCCATAAGGTTTGGATCGAGTATAACAACAATACCGCCCTCTGCAAGATCGATTTCTACAGATTCGGCAATGCGTTCTACACGTGTTTGCTCAATTCGTTGCGCAACATTTCGAGCTTGTTTTTCTTTATCTCGGTAATCTTCGTCAAGGTATACGTTCATTGTTGGCGTTGAGGGATTACGACGTGCATCAACGATTTCGATAAGACGCGGGAGCCCAAGGGTGACATTAAATTCAGCGACACCAGCAAAGTGAAAGGTCTTAAGGGTCATCTGGGTTCCGGGCTCTCCAATTGATTGGGCAGCCACGGCACCAACAGCTTCACCGGGTTGGACGAGTGAACTATCATAGGCGATTTCAACTTCTTTGATAATTCGGTTAAGTTGTTTTGAGTTAAGCTTCTTCTCTATGAGGCGTTCGCGTAACCCTTCAATAACTAGGGGAGGAATCATCTCGCGTTTTCGGAGTTTAGCGAGTTTATTATCAATCACTTTTGTGCTGACGGCTTTTACTTTGCTCATAATATGTCACTTCTCTTCACTTAAGACGCGTTCGATAATTACGTCAAGGTTCACAGCCTTCCCGTGGTCGCTTCGAGCTGGATCGACGCCGTCTTCGCCGTATTTGAATTGGATAATTTCGCCTGATGAATTTCTTACTGTTCCGTCGTATTCGACTTTGATATCTTGGAGCGCATTGATGAGTCGGCGTTGCATGTATCCGCTGGTGCTTGTCCGGACTGCAGTGTCCACTAAGCCTTCTCGACCACCCATAGCATGGAAGAAGAATTCAATAGGATTCAGTCCTTTTCGATAACTGGCAACTACAAATCCCCGGGCTTGTGGGGATAAATCGCCTTTAATGAAGTGGGGTAAAGTTCGTCTACGATAACCTCGCGAAATTCTTTGACCACGGACCGCTTGTTGCCCGACGCTAGCAGCCATTTGTGCCAAGTTAAGAGGATTACCTTTCGCCCCAGTTCCGGTCATGATAACCGCATGTTTGTCAAGTCCTAATTGCTGAGCGGCTACTTCTCCGGCTTCGTCACGTGCGCGGGCAAGGATTTCAATCATTTTCATTTCAAAGGTTTCTTCAATTGACCGCCCGGGAAGTCGCTGAAGTTCGTCCGCTTCATATATTTGAACGAGTTGATTCCCTTCTTCCTCTGCATCAGTGAGAATCTCCTCAATTTGACGAATGGCTGTTGGATTTAGAATTACATCATCAATTCCCATGCTGAACCCCATATTGGTAATAAGAACAACCAGTAGTGGGCATATTGCATCAAGAAACCGGCGGGCTGCGGAATTTCCATAGTCTTTGGCGATTCGGTGTAAGACACTTTCGGGTTGGGCGGCACCTATTGCCTTTTTATCGATTACTCCAGCTAATAGCTGACCATCGCGAATTAACACATAGGCGTCGTATGGGCAGTGTTCTTTTTCACAGACGTCGCATTTCCGGCAAATTCGGGCTTTCAGCGATAAATTTAGCCCCTTTGGAAGAAGCATACTGAAAATCTGTTTTCCTGTCCACATTGGTTCGGGTTCTAAGATAGTGGGTTTGGGAAGATCTTCACGATAACCAGCTGAAGCTAGAAGCTGACAGGTTTGACGTTTGTTAAATATTGAATTCTTTCGAGTAAGAAGGAATGAAGAGGAGATATAATCCTGAATACCTCCAATGATCGGTCCGCCATACCTTGGACTGAGAATCTGTTCCTGAACGAGCATGAGAATTCGTGCTTCAGCCCGAGCTTCTTCGCTTTGTGGAACATGAAGATTCATTTCATCTCCATCAAAGTCAGCATTATAGGGGGGGCAGACAACGAGATGTAGCCGGAATGTGCGATATTTCATGACCTTGACTTCATGAGCCATAATTGACATGCGATGCAGTGACGGTTGACGGTTGAAAAGAACAATGTCACCTGATCGAAGATGTCTTTCGATAACATATCCGGGAGCTAAACCATCTGCATTTGTCTTTCTATCTTTTACGTAGCGTAAATCGATGCGTTTGCCATCAGGTCGTACAACATAGTTACATCCTGGATAGCCTTGCGGGCCTTTGAGGACCAGTTCACGCATATCCTCAATGTTCCATTCGGTTACACGTTCAGGAACTGTTAGGGTTTTAGCAATTTCTGAGGGAACTCCAACTTCGTTAATCGAGAGATTAGGATCAGGGGAAATAACTGTTCGAGCTGAGAAGTCAACCCGTTTTCCAGAGAGGTTGCTTCGGAACCGACCTTCTTTGCCTTTCAGACGTTGGGCTAATGTACGTAAGGCGCGACCAGACCGGTGACGAGCAGGGGGAATACCAGAGACTTCATTGTTGAAGTATGTGGTGATGTGATATTGGAGTAGTTCCCAAAGATCTTCAACAATAAGTTGTGGTGCGCCAGCTTCAATGTTTTCTCGGAGTCGTTGATTAATCCGGATTACATCGACGAGTTTGTGTGTCAGGTCGTCTTCTGATTTTACTCCGGATTCTAATGTGATGGATGGACGCACAGCGACTGGAGGAACAGGTTGAACTGTAAGAATCATCCATTCAGGTCGCGAGACACGTGTGTCAATACCCATAAGATAGTTATCATCAGGGGTGATGCGTTCCAATCGGTCTCGGATATCAGTAGGAGTTAGGCGAACGCTACCCTCCATTTTTTCTTCATAGAAGGTTGTAGGTTTTTCAAACTTGATTTTGTATTGTTCGGCTTCGCAATGCGGACAGGTTGTAGCCTTTCCTGCCTCTTTGAGGACCTCATCTGCAAGGTCTTGATCAAGATGCCCATATTTTTCAAAGTGTGCATCTATTCGTTGTTTATATTTCTCCCAGGATTCATCCTTTAATTTCAATCGAGCACATCGCCGACAGAGGGCTTTGAGGAATTTCTTAATTTGCTTCGCGAAACTGACATGAACGACAGGGCGAGCTAATTCAATATGTCCAAAATGACCTGGACATTCACCGACGCGGTTTCCACAGGATTTACAACGTTGACCGGGTTCTATAGTTCCTAATTTAGGATCCATTAATCCTGAGGAAATAGGGAGTCCGTCCTCATCATAGGTGTCAGCGGTGATTACCTGGGTTACGCTCATTTTTCGGATTATCTCAGGAGAAAGCAGTCCGAACCAAACACTTCCAACCTGTTTAAGTGGATGTGACATTTTCAATTCCTCCCCATAATTATCATCATGTTCTATCTGATAATTTCAGTCGAGGCCATATACCGAGAGAGATGAGTTCTTGCAAGACAAGTTTGAATGCATATGACATCTCAACTTTACTAATTGTAGTTGTTTTAGGTGCACAAACACGGCAGCGATACCGATCACGATTTCGATCATATTCAGCCAGCATTCCACATTCTTCGCAAACCATTGCGGTATACTTGTCTGACTCCTCTAGTAGTCGTTCGCGAAGAAGTAAGGCAGCTCCGTGACCGATTAAGCAGTCCCGTTCCATCTCACCAAAGCGTAAGCCGCCTTCCCGGGCACGTCCTTCAGTAGGTTGCCGGGTTAGAATTTGGACCGGACCGCGTGCTCGGGCATGCATTTTATCTGCAACGAGATGATGCAGTTTCTGATAATAGACAACACCAATGAACAGGTCAACATCATATTTGTGACCCGTCACACCGTTATACATTGTTTCTCGTCCGCTATATTTGAAGCCTAACTTGTGAAGATCTTTGAACATCTCTTCAAGCTTTTTACCGGAGAAAGGTGTGGCATCGACGGGTTGTCCTTGTAGACAGCCGATTTTTCCTCCCATGGATTCAAGAATTTGTCCGAGGGTCATTCGACTGGGGAAGGCGTGGGCGTTGACGACAAGATCAGGGACTATCCCTGTTTCAGTGAATGGCATATCTTCCTGTGGTGCAAGGAGACCAATGACGCCTTTTTGGCCGTGGCGGCTAGCGAACTTGTCCCCTAGCTCGGGAATGCGTTCATCTCGGACCTTGACCTTGACAAGGCGGTTTCCATCGATGGTTTCAGTGATGAGAACTTTATCAATTGTGCCTTGTTCACCGTGACGGAGACTTACAGAGGTTTCACGCCGTTTTGGTCCAGGTACTTCAAGTTCTGTATATTCTTCTAAAAATCGAGGAGGACTGGTCCGTCCGATGAGAATTTCATCGCCACCAACTTGGAATTCGGGTTCAATGACGCCATCTTCGCTTAGTAAACGATAGGCTTCTGAAGCGCGATACCCGCGGACTTCTCGGCTAGGAATTTCGAATTTATCTTCTTGCCCACCGGGATATTTTCGTTCTTCTGCGTCATAGCTTCGGAAGAAGGATGAACGGGCGATTCCGCGTTCAATGGATGCTTTATTGATAACAAGGGCATCTTCAATGTTGTATCCTTGGAATGAGTGGATGGCTACTATGAAGTTTTGTCCTGCTGGTCGTCGGTGATAGCCAATGACTTCCATGGGACGGGTGGTGACTACTGGGCTTTGAACATAATGTAGTATATGGCTGCGTGTATCGACGCGTAGATTAAAATTGGCAGAGTAGAGTCCGAGAGCCTGCTTGGCCATTCCGGCTTCATAGGTATTACGTGGAGATTGGTTATGCTCAGCGAAGGGAACTAGACTGGCGCAGATTCCGAGAATGGTTTCGGGTACAATTTCAAGGTGAGTATGCTCAGGAGTGATGTCTTCAAGATTCATGGCGATGAGGGTGTTCTCTTCTTCCTCTGCATCGAGATATTCGATAATCCCAGCCTTAACCAAATCATCCCAAGAGATTTCACGATTTCGAACGCGTTCCACATGTTGTTTTTCAAGTAGCGGGACACCGTCTTTTACGATGATAAGGGGTCGTCGAACCCGACCAGCATCGGAATTAATTTGAATTTCATTTGTATCGGGATAGAAGGCGATGTTTACCTGATCATTGAGTTCGTTTCTTTGCCGGCGATCACGAAGTCGGGTTACTAATAATTCAGGTTGTGGATGATTGCCCACAAAGCGTCCATTCAGGTAGACATAAGTGCCCTTTTTTGAAGCACCCGATTTTGTATCAATTGGTTGGACCTTTAATGAGAGAAGTGCTTCTTCCACTTCTGCTTCGTCTGAGCCAACGGAAATGTAGGACATTAACGCGAGATTTTTGACAAGACCACAATTGGGGCCTTCTGGGGTTTCGTTGGGACAGATTTTTCCCCAATGTGTAGGATGAAGGTCTCGAGCTTCAAAGTGCGGTTGGCTTCGGCTTAGGGGAGATACTACTCGTCGAAGGTGGCTAATTGAGGACATATAGTTCACTCTATCAAGAAGCTGGCTGACCCCAGCTTTACCACCGACCCAGTTCCCTGTTGCGAGGGCATGACGTAGCCTCTCTGTAATAACATCAGCGCGAACGGCGGTTTTGATATTAGGCTTACGTCCGCGTGTGGCAGTTCTTTCGAGTTGGTATTTGATGTCTCGGCAGAGATTAAGAAAAGCCACCCGGAAGAGGCTGGTAAGCAAATCGCCGGCAAGTTTCAACCGTTTATTGGCATAATGGTCTTTGTCATCTTCATGCCGTCGACCAACACTCAGTTCTATCAAACGTTGGGTCATTTGTCCGACATAATAAGCCTTATTGACTGCTGCGCCTGTATCAGTACCAACGTGAGGAAGAAGATAGCGGTTTAGAACCTGTTCTGCACGTCGGAGACGATAGTCCTTTGTTTGACCAACTGCTACTCGCTTTCCAATATAATCTAGTGCATTTTCACGAGTAGCTTTGGAGTCCTTCGGGGCCACTAACGATTCAGCGGCATGGAAGCTGGGAATTAACTCTTGAGCCAAATCAGGATCATCAGTAATAGCGGCCACAATTTCACGATCGGTAACCAGACCCAATGCCCGCATTAACACAACTAGGGGAATCTTTCCTGGTACTGAAGGGAACGATACTCGAAAAGTATGATCTGCACGTCGTTCCATGGTCACAGGGGCACGAAAACCTCGAGCCGTCGAAAAGACTTTGGCCATATGAGTGCACGAACTACTACTTGTGGCTTCTTCAATGAGAATCCGGTTTGGGGCAAGATCCTCTTGCGTCACCAACACGCGCTCCGAACCGTTAATGATGAAATATCCACCTGGATCATTGGGATCTTCACCAGCATCGACGAGTTCTTCGGGTGTCATTGCTGAGAGCCGACAGAATGCGGATTTGAGCATAATAGGAAGCCTGCCCACGTACACGCTGGTCGTTTCCTCATCATATTCCATCCCGGTTTTTTCATCCCGATATACCGGGGTCATTTCCAAATAAATTGGAGAGGAGTAGGTTAGGTTCCGAATCCGTGCTTCCGCCGGAGCAATGTTACGTACGGAACCATCTGCTTCACGGACTGAGGGGTTCTGGATTTCAACGCGCCCTAGCCGTACATAATAATTGGGAATATCTGGCTCGATTTTGCCGACATCACTAACAATTTGTTGAATACGACGTTCAACGAAGTGATTGTACGAGTCCAGATGTTGTCGGACTAACCCCTTCGATAGGAAGAAGGATTTCATAACTGCCCAACGGTCTTCAGATGAAAGTGCCATGTTCTACCCTCAGAGACGAATCTGCTCAATTGCGACGGGAATCCCACCCTCATCAGACGGTGTTATACTTCCAGCGAGCCCATATAGCCTTAGCCCGCATGAGAAACGTGGAATCCTGTGTCTATGAACGAGAACATCGTCTCTTCAGCAATTTTGCCCAGGCAGAAACATGCGGCGCCAAACCAGCCGTCGCTCCAGCGAAGCAGACCGTCTGCGGAGTTACGCCGACAATGTACAAACGCCTTTTTAAGCTTTCGATTAAACGCTTAGGGTTTCGATTAAACGCTTCAATAACACAGTAAAAACCCATAATATTCGTCCCAACAATCACTAGAAAGTAAAAATGGTGCGCAACCATTGGCAAGGGGTTTATATTTGACAAACAGGACATGATTTCCTCACAACTTGAGTTTTAAGAGAGGTTTGAGCAGTGCCGTTGAAGATTGTAATTGAATCGGAGAAAGATAGGTTTGGTTCGAGAGCCACCGGTGTGATGCTAGACAGGAAGAACCGAATCCTGCTATGTCAATTGGAAGGTGATGATCTCTGGGTTCTTCCAGGCGGTGGAATAGGCTTGCATGAAACCCTTCAGGAAACCGTTGAGAGAGAACTGTTCGAAGAGGCGAACTTCGAAATAAAGGTCCAACGACTCCTCTGGATTATCGAGAATTTCTTCATCTTCCATGCCAAGAAACACCACATCCTTGAATTCTACTTCCTCGTAACACCCAAAGAATCCACAGGAATCTGGGAACAAGACGAGTTCGAAGGACAAGAAGACTTCCTTGACGCAGACAACTTCTGGAGCCTCCCAGAAGGTAGGACTCCGTTAAACTTCAAATGGTTCGACATCGCAAAACTCAGCGAGATCAACTTCAAACCCACCATCCTCATCGAACTGCTCAAAGACCTCCCAACGTACCCCACCCATGTAGTATGGGATACCTACGGAAGAAACACCGAAAGTTAATCCCCTTCATCCAACACAAAGAAGCTAATAAGAAAAGAAGAAGTGGCGCCCGTTCCGGGATTCGAACCCGAGTCCTAGGAGATCCGCAGATCTATGAGCAGCATAGACCGTTGACAGTCCCAGATGATAGACCTGGCTACACTAAACGGGCACACGTGTTTTTTTGTGGATTCCGTTGTGGGATTTAAAGATTGCTCTGCTCTGAGTGACTTGTTAGGGGGAGTTGGTCCCGGCGCCCGGATTTGAACCAGGAACCATCTGGTATCTGCGTTGGTTGACACCGGGTCATTGCCGTGTGGCTCAGGGTGCGGTGTGTACCTACAGCCAGACGCTCTACCAGGTTGAGCTACGCCGGGGTTGCGAAAAATGGTTTGGGTGGCTGGCTTATAAGAGTTTTCAAAGGGTTTTGGTGAAAAGTTGAGTAAGAGTGGTGATGATTTCGTTAGCAGCGTGTTGAACGGGTTCTGAGAGCGGTTGGGTAAATTCGTCAGTGAATGGTTGGACACCAAGGATGAGGATTGTCGTGGGGATGTTGTTTTCGAGGTATTCGATGAAGAAGGTGAGGGGGAGTTGGTGTGAGGAGAAGGCGACGCCGCCGATGGTCTCCTTGTCGATGAGCTTGATAGTCCCGGCTTCAGCTTGCATTAGAGCAGCGTCGATAAGGAGGATGAGGTCAGGTTTTAATTCGATAAGATGACTGATGAAGTTTTCAGGGACGGTGCTGGCGTTGATCAGTTCAATGTGTGGGGGGTTATGGGTTTGGAGTTGTTCAATGACATAGGGTCCAATGCCATCATCTGCTTTGAGATCATTTCCAACGCCGAGGATGGCAATTTTCGATGAATCGGCAAAGACTGTATTCAGTCGCTGTTTCCAAGTTGTCATCACGTCAGGGAAACGGTAAGAGTGTTATATAGCTTCGCCTCTTGTCGGTTCAGTAAATGGTAGATGATAATGGCAGAAGAGAAGCATGAAAAATCGCTCGTAGAGAAAGAAGGCGTTCAACTTCCAGATGAACCCATTCACGCAAGATTGACACGTGGTAAGGTCGTGGTGAGAGATGAGTTCGCCCCACTGCTGTATAAGGCGGGTTATTATGGGACGCTAAAAAGCGAGAACCGGTTAGTGCTTGAGCCGGAAGAGGCGTTATTGTTAGCTCGCCGTGAACGAATTGTAGTTAGTGAGATAAAAGGCGAGTTGCTGGATTTTTCGACATTGCTTGAGCGGTTAGGAGAAGGACGAGCTGGTCTCTGGACTCGTTTTTTGGTGTATAGTGATTTGCGAAGCCGTGGATATGTGGTGCGTACAGGATATGGGAAGGGATTATTATTTCGTGTCTACCCGCGTGGGGCAAAACTGAATGAGGCGACGGCGAAATATTTTGTATGTGCAATTTCAGAAGGGGCGCCGCTCAAAGTAGGAGAGCTTGATGCCTTTAGTAAGCAGGCAAAACGGAACCGAAAAAAACTGATGTTGGCAGTATTGGATCGGCAAGGTGAAACAACCTATTACTTGGTTTCACCTGCTGATATTGTTGCAGAAAAATGAGCAATTAGATTGAGAATGGCGGGCCCGCCGGGAATTTCGACGTTTGTTTCTTGGAACGTTTTCGAACCCGGGATTTCCAGCTTAGGAGGCTGGCGCCTTCTCCGGGGAGAAGTGTCCTATCCGACTTGGCCACGGGCCCAGAACATCTAGTGTGGAGAGAGGCTGAAGGTTTATGCATGTTTCGATTCAGCGTTGAAGCAGTTTTGCGCCTTTGTCTTGACCGACGTAGACAACATCTGCTTGAGTTGGAAATAGACCGTTTTCAATAACCCCAGGAATCGCATTCAATTGGGCTTCTAGTTGACTTGGGTTGGGAATTTGTGTAAATGTGACATCTAAAATGAAATTTCCATTATCTGTGATTAGCGGACCAGCCTTTCGCTTCGCTTGCCGGAGTAGTGGTGAGCCATCCAAGCGTTGAATTCGGTCCATGGTGAGTGCCAATGCTTCGGGAAGAACTTCAACGGGAACTGGCATCTTGGTTCCAAGCTTGTCCACCAGTTTGCTACTATCCACAATAATCACGACCTGTTGAGCGGCTTCCGCCAAGATTTTTTCTCGGAGAAGCGCGGCCCCACCTCCTTTGATTAGAGCTAGTTCGGAATCCACTTCATCAGCACCATCGACCGCACATGCCAAACTGGTTATCGCTCCAAGCGGCACTGTATTGATTCCCGTATCATGAAGGCGTAACTCCGTAGCATGTGAACTGGGAACCGCGGTTAATGTGATATTTTCTGAAACAATTTTCTCGACCAACAAATCAATGAATATCTCAACAGTAGATCCGGTGCCGATGCCAAGGCACATGCCATCTGAAACATGGTTAATCGCGGCTTCAGCTGCAAATCGCTTTTCGTTATCAACTGTCAACGTGCACAACACCTCACATGACTCGAAGCAACATAGCAATTCAACCCTTCGACCCTTAAAAAGTCATCATTACCTTGGTGAATAGTACAGACTAGTTTCTGTGAAGAAAAGGTGGAGCCTCGGGCGGGATTCGAACCCGCGACCCCTGCCTTACCAAGGCAGTGCGCTACCATGCTATGCCACCGAGGCTCAGCATTTTGATTGGTGCCGAGGGCGGGCTTTCCGCGATGCCCATGAGACGTCGGTTCGAACCCGCGACCTCCAGATATCTCAGGCGCCAGAAACGACAATTCTGACCCTTGGGCAAAGCCCTATGAGTCTGGCGCCCTACCAGGCTAGGCAACCTCGGCAGCACTTAACCCCAGCGCGTACCTTTTAAGCATTTTTCTCGCCATGCTCACCATACACTCTTTCCCTTCTAATTTTACCTACACGAAGCAATTTTAAGCACCAAAACAACTTTCTCACGCCACCATCTTTGCGGGGGCGTGTCCAAGGGTATGCGCCCGCAATGACTAAGCGGCGGGGGTATCTCCCCAGACGGAGACCCCACAGCCAAGCTTGGTCAAAGGCGCAGGACTTAAGATCCTGTCTCGTAGGAGTTCCCGGGTTCGAAGCCCGGCCCCCGCACCACACCCCTCCGACAAATTAATCAACCGTGTATGTATAACTGAAAACGAGCCTCCGTGGCCTAGTGGTAGGGCTATAGCCTTGTAAGCTATCGATCCCGGGTTCAAATCCCGGCGGAGGCTCCAATTTTGTTTATGAGTTTTTAGATATTTTTGAGCTGTTCATTGTTGAAATGAAAAAAGTGGACATTCTTACTGTTTCACGGGCTTTGGATGAAGCGAAGGTATGGCATAAGATTCAAAGTGATTTTATCTGCACTAAAAAAACACGAGTAAAGATTCCGAAGATCAACGATAAGGTTGCCTACCTTGCAGGAGTGATTACTGGTGATGGGTATCTGACTAGGTGTAAAAGGAAAAATGGTTATTACCACTACCTAGTGGGAATTGTGGGTCGCCGAGAATTCACTGAAGAAGTGTTAAACTTGATTAGAAATATCTTCCATTATAAGCCAGGTTTTTACAAAGACAAAAGAAAGAACAATTGTTATTATGTTAATATCTGCTCTGTGGCGGTTTTTTTCTTTTTCATTGAATTGGGTTTTCAATCAGGAAAGAAACGAAATATTAGGGTGCCCTCGTTGATTGCAGACGATGCTTCGCTCTTTAAGCATTATATGTGCGGGTTAATTGATACGGATGGTTTTATTGACAAGAAGAGAGTGCAATTGAAGCAGAAGGACAAGGGTTTTCTGAAAGAGCTTGTGGGTCTTTTGAAGAAGCATTTCGGGATTATTTCAAGGCCTCCGAAGGTTAATTTCACGGAAGGAAAGCCGTACTATTACATTCG
>JBHLPR010000100.1:0-4868 GCA_048939245.1 Promethearchaeota archaeon
CCGCTTCAGAGAACGGGCTAAATAGCGGGTTGCTGATGCAGGATAGGTCCGTGGGGGAGCAACGAACGTTTTGGTTAGTGAATTTCACCGATTATACCCATTACCAAGAACAAGCCACTTTACTGGGAACGAGTGAGTATTCGGCAGTGTTTATTACCAATACCTGCATCAGCATTGTCGGAGAAAGTGCTGCGATACAAATCGCGGAGGATATCTGCGAGGCGTTTGATGCGACGATTTATCCACGGATCACGGATTTAGCCGGGCATCCCAATGGCACCTTGGGTGATATTGACGGAGATCCGCGTATCGTGATTTTATTATCCTCGAATTGGATGAATTACTATTCCCAAAACAATGAACTAGCGGCGAGCTCCTTGAATCCCTATTCGAATGAGTGCGAAATGATTTACATCTATTATTGGGCTTGGTTACTGCCCACAATCGCCCATGAGTTCCATCATTTGATCTGGTTTAACACGGAAATGGATGAGCAGCAATTTGCCCTCGAAGGGCTAGCTACCTATGCTAAGTATCATGCGGGATATCTTGAGCCGTATGAGAACCTTGATATCCGTGTCCCCGACTTCCTAGCGCACCCCGAGGATTCCTTGTTGTATTGGAATGGATTCGGAGAAGCCGGATTACCCAGCGCCATTGACTATGGCGGGGCCTATATGTTCACGTTCTACATTGCTGAAAAGTATGGCGTGGATATCCTCCGCGCCCTGATCACCGAGTCAAGTGACGGCCCCGAAGGCATTGAAGCCACCCTTCACGCAGCAGGACACACTCTCTCCTTCAACGACCTCTATGTCGATTGGATGACGGCTTGCACCTTAGATAAACTGGGATTTGGTAACAATCTCTATGGCTATGAGGCGCTTGACGCCCACATCCATACAAACCCGCTCCCACCCAGCCCATACTATCCGCACGCGCTCACCCTCCGATACTATGGGATTCAGGCCTATGAGGTCCCCGTTCCCTCTGATGCCTCGTCTCTCCAGATTCACAAAGCTGTCAACACCACCATCGGCTTGTCCATCGCCGTACATGACACCAGTGGGTGGCACGTTCAGCAACTGATCCTTCCTGAGGGACTCACTAGCTTCACTGCGAACATTGTGGGAACCGGAATAGATGAAGCCTATATCATCGCAACATTTCTCGAAAATATAACACCTCCCGGTCATCGGGAATATGGACTGGGTCCCACAACCACCATTCAACTCAGCCTTACATCAAGCAATACAATACCCCCTTTCCCCGACGCCTTAGTTATCGGGGTCATTGTGTTCTTTGTCGCCTTTGCCATCGCTGGGGTAATGGTTGTTACAAGATCCAAGCTGCTTAGAGGTTCACACACTGAGGAATAGCATCTGGACATTATACAGGTTGCAGGCAAAGGGTGCTAACAATAAATGGAACTAGAAGCAAAATAGCAGCCGAATAAGACCACCTAACTTTACTGTCCCAGGTATGAGTTCATAGATGGGATGACCGGAATAAAGAATCATTTTAGCAAGTAGGTCTGCATATTCTTCTATTCGCCAGATATCGAGTATAAATAGAACATATGTGAATTAGTATTTGGAGGGTTTTTGGGTGAAGTATCTTGCCTGGAAACGAAGTTTAGTCAAGAATAGGTTCATCATGTGGTCAGCCTTATTTCTCCTTGTCGTGTTAGTTGTGCCAGTATTTTCTATGATGGGAATCCAGCCAGCACTGACGGATTCCTCCTCGTTGCAGAGTACATTGGATGATTCGATGGAGACCTTTAGTGTCGTCCCGGTTCAGCGAGGTAATAGAGGTGCTGAGGTGGATCCAAGTCTTCCCTCCAGTGCCCTTGCCTATTCGTATGAGCCGTTGTGGAACCGGACCTATGGTGGTGTGGGGGATGATTACGGCCGAGTTATTGCAAGTTGTGCAGATGGAGGGTATGTTTTGGGAGGATATGGGAGTAGTTTTGGAGCGGGAGGATGGGATGCGTATGTGCTTCGCTTAGACGCAGATGGGAACCGGTTATGGAATCGGACGTTTGGGGGAATTAACGATGATTGGTTGGAAGATTTGATTGTGTGTCGTGATGGAGGGTTTGCGTTCGTCGGTACGTATACGTACAGCTCATCTAATGTAAGGCAGAATCTTTGGGTGGTACGTCTGAACTCGACCGGGCATGAACAATGGAATCGGAAGTTTGGACATCCATATGTTGGATTCTTAGAACAGGGCAAGTCGCTGGTTGAGTGTTCTGATGATGGGCTTGCAGTTGTCGGTATTAGGGAACAGCATGTCTCAGGGTTCTGGTATGGATGGATCATCAGGCTAGATAGATGGGGTACGGTGCTTTGGGATAGACTCTATGGAGAGGAGTTCTTCGCCAGGTACTTTAATCGTATTCTCTGGCTTAGAGATGATGAATTTATCATCGCAGGACATTACGAACCTTCTTCGTTTGGTATCAATTCTACATTTCTGGTTCATACGAATAGTACGGGGCATATGATATGGAACCAGACCGTGAAGATTTTAGCAGAAGAACGAGCTTATGGCCTCGTCCGATGTCTAGATGGCGGCTATGCTTATGTAGGGTGTAGAGGAACACAAGCACCATGGGATTGTCACCAGGTGTTACTCTTCCGGACAAACAGCACAGGTCACCAATTATGGAATGAAACCTATGGAGGACCATTTTGTCGTGGATTTGATCTCCTGCAAACCAGTGATGAGGAGTTTTTCATAACCGGCAGATACGGTGATGATGGAGCACTAATCCGAACGGATAATAATGGTTCCACTATATGGATGGGAAGCTATGGTGGACCTGGCAAAGACTGTTTATATTCGATCATCGAGGCACAGGAGGACGGGTTCCTCCTCGTAGGCTATACCGATAGTTACGGGGCAGGTGGACGCGATATGTGGTTGGTTCGACTATCGTTACCCTCCTGGGAAACAGTTCCGGTAGATCAAGAGCTTGAGATTAACGAACCATTTCTCTACGATCTCTCAGCGGTCGCTGACGGAGGAATCCAGAATTGGTGGATCAACGATACCCAGCATTTTGCTATTAATCTTGCAGGCGTATTATCCAATGCCAGTTTTTTGCCCGCAGGGAATTATGGTCTACAAATCTTGGTCACTGATACGGTAAACAACATCCTTTCGGCTAATATCATGATTTCCGTGGTCGATACAACAGCCCCTGTTTGGCTTCGCGTAATCCCCAATCTCATTCACGAATTTGGTCAACCATTGGATATTTTATTCCAAGGAACGGCCTTCGACTTATCGAATATTGCCGATTGGTGGGTTAACGATACTGAGCATTTCCATATCGATGCTGCTGGTCACCTAACAAATGCCTCCTGGCTACCCCCGGCAGTCTATGATATCGAAATTCGGGCGATTGACCCCTATGCAAATTTTGTATCCGCAATTTGCACCATCGCCGTTGTAGATTCCATTCCTCCGGATATCACCCTTACCCAATCAACCTTCTATCTGACAGTGGGATTTTCATTTTCGTATCAGCTGCATGGTCAAGACCCGTCAGGCATTGATCATTGGGAAGTATCGGACCCAGCTCACTTCACTATCGATGCTGATGGCGTTATCAATAGTATTGGAATTCTAGCCATTGGTACATACTTGCTGGATGTCACCTGTTACGACCCGTATAACAACCCCACTGTGACCCGGTTAACGATTATCGTCTCTCCGGTAGCAGTTCTCGTACCTGGCATCGCTCTAGGATTAATCATCCCGATTGCAGCCTGGTTGTTTCTAGAACCACGAATAAGAAGGAGCCGATCTGGGAGGTAGGTGCTGGAAATGGTTTATGTAAAGTCAGATAAAACGCCAAGTCCTCTTGCATACCTCGTATTCTTGTTCCTCACAGCCACACTGGTAATAGCATGGTTTCCCATTCTATATGGTTCTCACATGCCTGACACTGAGCTGCATGCAGAGAATCGTTCGACAACCACGTTCGATCAAGGAGATCTGTTCCAGTTTCTTTCTACACACCAGGGATTAGCAGACAGGATGACGGGGGAAGTTGAGTATTCTATATCACCTCCATTGCCAGCAGACCATAATGTTCTCTGGGCACGAATGTTCGGTAGTAAGAACGATTCGGAAGTCGCCACTTCATTGGTCCAATGTCAGGATGGAGGGTATGCGCTAGCTGGTTACTGGACATCTCATATTGATGGTGATACAGATTTTCTCCTTATACGAACTGACGGGGAAGGAAACCAATTATGGAATCAGACCTATTCCCGAGTGAGTAATGCTTGGGCGGAATCACTCGTTGAATGCCAAGGCGGTGGCTTTGCCTTAGCAGGTGATACCTACAATAGTACTACGATTAGAGATGAGGGATGGTTAGTGCGCACCGACGCCGATGGGAATCACCTTTGGAATTTCACCTACAGTGGTGATGATGATGACTCATTTCGATCACTTACTGAATGTAGCGATGGAGGCTTTGCTATGACGGGAATCACACGAAGTTATGGTGCAGGAGGATTGGATATTTGGGTTGTACGAACCGATGCGAGTGGCGGAGTCCTCTGGAATCAGAGTTTCGGGACAACAGGAAATGAGTGGGGGGAATCAATTATTGAGGTAAGCAGCGGTGGATTTGCCGTTGCTGGCTACGATGACGATAGTGCATTATTCCTTCGATTGGATGAAAATGGAAATTACCTGTGGAATCACACCTTTGGCGTATCTGGAGCCGATGAATACGAAAGTGTAGTGGAATGCAGCGACAAGGGGTTTGCTCTCACAGGCATGAAAGACTTTAAGATACTATTAGTGCGCACAAATGAGACTGGCGATATACAATGGTATAGAAC
>JBHLPR010000057.1:0-14441 GCA_048939245.1 Promethearchaeota archaeon
ACCGCTAGAAGCACGAGAGGAAGGAAAAGAATATCCCCTCTTAGGACTGGGACGATGCTATTTCATCCGAAACGATTCAGCACTTATTTTCAAGACCACCCTTCACGAAGATAGAGGCGGGATTGGATTCATCGACTTGACGAATCCACACGAAATTCATCCTGTAAAGGTCACCGGTACACAACATAAGGGGTTAGGTCAACTGGATTGGATGCGCCATATTAGAGACAACCTCTACCTCATTGGATTCAATATTGATGGCTGCAGCTGGGTCTACAAAGCCGAGTTAAATGACAGTTCCACTCCTCCACAATTCCAACTTACCTCGGTTCTCATCGGTAATAAACCCCTAGATAATGGTGTCGAATTGGGAATAGAGGAAGCAATTTCAGCTCAAATCGGAAAAACTAGCGTAGAATACGTAACTGCTTTTACAACTGCCACTTCACCCTCCCAATTATTTCTAATCAATGTTGAGTCAAAAACTCACCCAGTAAGACAACTCTCAAACGAACGCATCCTTGGAATTGACAAAAAATACTTGGCACCAGGAGAAGATGCCAGCTTCAAGAGCTTTGATGGCTTGCAGATTTCAGCACGATTATATTTACCATCAAATGAACTGGGATTCAAGAAACCCTATCCACTGATTCTCTATGTGCATGGCGGACCCCAAGGTCAAGAGCGCCCCGATTTCACATGGTTTTCCATGCCACTCATCCAATACTTCACATTGAATGGATTTGCAGTTTTCGTCCCGAACGTGCGGGGAAGCTCAGGGTATGGACAAGCTTACATGAAGATGGTGGACCGGGATTGGGGAGGCGATGATGCGAAGGATCAGATTGAAGGACTAAAGCACCTTGAGAAAGACAAACGTATTGATTCTAGCCGACGGGCTGTCGTGGGTCGAAGTTATGGAGGGTATATGACATTATGGCTGTCCGCAAACTATCCCGAGTATTGGAAAGCGTCCTGTGACATGTTCGGACCCTATAATCTCTTTACCTTCCTTGAGCGCCTTCCCGAAACTTGGCAGACCTATTTCTACCAGGCAGTGGGTCACCCCGAAAAAGACCAAGCCTTTCTTACGGAGCGATCCCCAGCAACTCACATGAATAAAGTCAAAGCACCAATGTTGATTATTCAAGGTCGTAATGATCCCAGAGTAGTCGAAGCCGAATCCGCGGATGTCGTGACAAAACTGCAAAAACAGGGTGTTGAAGTCGAATACCTTGTTTTCGAGGATGAGGGGCATGGGTTCGGGAAAGTTCCAAACCTGATTAAAGCATACAAGAGCATCGTCGCTTTCTTCCGAAAACATTTGATGAGCTAATTAGGGAGCCAGGACCTGGTTCTTTCACCCTATTTTGGTTCGACAATTAACGATTCTTTTCATTAAGTAACGGCAAGCTTTATAACGGAATTAAGGTCGAGAACGGCAATTAGAACCATACCCATCGCGATCTATTCCCAACGAAACCCTACCCGCTCTTTAGTAACTATTTGACAGTAAACAGACAGAGTTGACAGCCCATGATAATGCTTGACTCACTGAGTATTCTAATCGCCTTGGTTGTTATGGCTTTCCTCGCGATTATTGCATACAAGGGAAGAATAGTTACGAAGTCCGGACTTGTCGCTGCATTCTTTCTAGGTCTTATAGTCTGGTTGCTCACATCATGGACTTGGTTCTTGATTCTGCTAGTTTTCTTCGTGGTCACTGCTCAGTTTACCCATTATAAATACAAGATTAAACGTCGACATGGCGCTGCACAGGAGAAGGGAGGTGCACGAGACTGGTCGCATGTTCTTGCAAATGGCGGATTACCGTTGAGCATTGTGCTAGCCGGTATTTTGGCCATTCTGATTTTTGGCCAGATTGACGCCTATGGTCGACTTGAAGTAGGTTTTGGGCACATGGTGCTTCCTGCATCGTTGGTGATTGCCCTTGCCTTTGTTGCGTTTTTAGGGGCGGTCGCCACCGCGACTGCTGATACTTTGGCTACGGAAATTGGGTTATTAAATCCTGCACCTCCACGCTTAATTACGAACCTGAATGAAGTTGTTCCTCCAGGAACCTCAGGGGGCGTATCTGTTGCGGGAGAACTAGCCACGGTGCTGGGCACGTTGTTAATCGGTGGAATTGCTGCACTCCTTGCAGCGCCGTTCTGGATTAATTTGTTTGGGACTACATTAATGCCTGAACTGGCAGGAATCGCCCCAGTGACTTTTATCTTGATCGCAATGGCAGGTGGAATCGTGGGTTGCACCATTGATAGCATCTTAGGAGCCACAGCCCAAGGGCATTGGACATGCAATGTCTGTGGGAAACAAACTGAGAAGAAAAACCATTGTGGAGAAAAAGCCACCTATCTTCGTGGGAATCGGCATTTGGACAACCACATGGTGAATATGATCTCATGTTTACTTGGAGCCTGTGTAGCCATTGGACTATTTTTACTCCTACTGGGAATTGGCTTTGTATAGACTATCAGCCAAGCTGGATGAAAGGAGCACTTTGAGAGATAGGAAGTGTGCTTTCAGTCTTTTGAAAGTGCCGTGAAAAAACTAGACAAGCTGAATGTTGTCTAGATCATCGATACGAAGTTTTTTAACACGAGTTGCGGTGTTGAGCACTTGTTCAAGTTCCTTTTGATCGACATCGAGGGTGAAATGTTGTTTTAATCCAGCAATAATTTCTTTGATAGTAAGTGTCCGTTTCTTATCGCCATCGAAGAGTTTGATAGTAAGATTCCGTAGATCCTCGAAGCGGTTCCAGAACCAAATGAACCAAACCCATTCAGACTGCTTTACCGAATAGTAATCGGGTTCATACTCTGAGACCGTCAAATAGAGCATTACGGCGCTTTTGACCTCTTTGGCACCAAGACTGTTGACGTAGTTGAGGGTTTGGATAGCTGAACGACCGGTATCAACGATGTCATCGATGATGAGAACGCGTTTTCCTTTGACAGGTAGCGGGGATTGAATTGGAATGACGGCATCTTCTTGGTGTTCAGCGGTGGTGTCTAGCCAATGTTCGACTTTCAGGGCATAGAGGTTGGGGTTGCCTAGGAAGTCAGACATTAAGCGACCGGGGACAAAGCCGCTTCTAGCAATGGCTAAAAGGAGTTCAGGTTCGTAACCAGATTCGGTCACTTTGAAGGCTAGCTGCTTTGACATATCATAGATTTCGTCAAAGTCGACGAATTGACATTTAATAGGCTCAACCATGAGACACAGCTCCTAATGAGCAGGCACGTGCCCACAAGGTTGCACCTGCATAAAAGTGTCTAGCCTATTAGATACTGGTGAAATGCTTGAGCACATATAATGCCCGAAGGGTAATCCATTTTGAGGGGTTATTCTTTTGCTCAATGTCATGCCAGAACTTGCCATTGAATGTGTGTTTTAACAACCATTTGCCATCGGGTTGCTGGGCATGAATGATCACATCAAGCGATTCTTGAATTCGAGGATCTCTGACGCCTAATCGAACGAAAGTGCTGAGAACATCTAAGATATCGGAATTGTAAAAGATCGGAAATCCGAAGCGTTTCCACCCAGTCTTTTCCTTTCGGCTTCCATCAGGATTCCGAAGATACTTGTAGATTTGATTCTCTAAAATTACCTCAACGATTTGGTCAATGATTTTGTTGATTTTAGGGGAACGGTGTTCTGGTGGAAAGACTGAGAATCCCTTGAGAACTTTGCAAAGCCCCATATAGCAAGCCTGGGGAAAGACGCCGTCAGGGTTGATTGGGTAAGCGCGGCATTTCCAGCCCCTAGCAGCAGGATCATAATGGTCTATAAGAAATTGGATGGTTTTCTGGGTCCGAGGGTCATCAAGGTAGCCAAAGCGAGACAGATAATAGAGAATATTTGCATCAAGACAACAGGTATCTCCGATTTTACTTGCATACCCGCGTGGGGTTTTCGGAAGTGTGGTCCTGAAGTGTCCGGAATTAAGTTGAAATTTAAAGAGGTGTTCAATTCCCTGTTTGATTTCCGGTATAGAGGGAACACCTAATTCCGCGAGTATGAGAAGGGTGTGGGTGGTGGCTTTGTATTTGTGGGCATAGATTGTATTAGGTAAATCCCAGTAGCCTCCAGGAGCTTGGGCTTGAAGAAAAGCTTTGACAAGAGAGGATTGAAGGATCGCTTTCTGGGTTTTTTGCACTTCGGAATCCGAAATGAGTTTATCCTGAAGAAGGTGGAGTGCCCAAAACCGTACACTAGGATTTGATGGCTCAAGGAGCCAATCGATAACCTCTGGACGGGCGAGCTTATGATAGTTCATGAGTAGGAATAGGGACTGGAACATAAAAGGGTGAAGCCTTTAATGCTGCAAACAGGTCTGGACGTTCCAGTTCTTTATACAGCCCCTTCAAGGGCTTTTCTGCATTGACATTTGTCTTGTTTTATTGACATATGGGGGATGACTTCGTTAAGAAGTTTTTTGACCTTCCCAAGGTTTTCGGCCATTGTCTTTTGGACTTCCCCATGACTTACTGGTTTCTCTGCATAGACATCATAATCTGTAATCATGGAAACATTGGTGAAGCAGATTTGTGCTTCCCGGGCAAGATAGACTTCCGGATGCAGAGTCATTCCAATGATATCGAAACCTTGGGCCCTATAGAAATGGGATTCAGCAATGGTTGAAAATTGGGGCCCCTCAATCGTGATGATGGTCCCCTTGTAGTGATGAGGAAGTTTGAGGGCTTTAGCTTTCTTGGCGATGAAGCTGGAGAGCTCGGGACAAAAGGGTTCAGCCATGGAGACGTGTGCCACGAGTCCTTCTTCAAAGAAAGTTCGTTTTCGGCTTCGAGTCCAATCTACGGCTTGGTCTGGGATGAAAAGATCACCCGGCTTGATTTCATCTTGAAGACTGCCCACTGCAGAGACTGTGATGAGCCGTGTTACGCCCAATGATTTAAGGGCCCAAATGTTCGCCCTGTAATTAACCAGATGGGGCGGATAACTATGGCTTCGACCATGACGAGGGATGAACGCAACGCGGCGATTTTGTAAGGAGCCGACCATGATCTTATCGGAAGGCGTTCCGAAGGGTGTATAGATTTTGTATTCTTTGATATCAGTGAACACTTCTGGATCGTATACTCCGGTTCCACCAATCATGCCGATTGTGACATTTTCAGGAGGTTTGACAAGCATTTCGTTCACATCGATTCGATGATTTATGAGTATGACGGAAAAAGGAAAGGATGTTCTGCTCTTAAGTCTGTATGGTCAGCCAAATAGCTCTCTCTAATTCGGGTAAATGTGTACATTACCCCACCAATTGGAAAAGAATTACAAAGAACATTCCCAAGCAAAAGATTACAATTGAAAGAGGAATGTCCAAGCGATTGAATCGCCCAAGTGGAACAAGGAAGGATGCTTGTTTTTTATAGGCGATGTATTGATCACCAAATTCTTTTGTAAGGTATGACTCTTCAATAAGTGCTAAGATCACATAGATAGCAAACTGAACGAACCAAAGGGCAACTGTAGCTTCTTTGGATAACCAGCCCATTCCAAAAGTATTGGAAAGCCACCAGTAGCAATAAGCGGTAAAGCCAAGGGTCATTAGTAGAAACCCAGCATATTGGGGATGGCGAATGTAGCGATAGAGCCCGGTGGTTACTAATCCGTCTTTTTTATGGCGCTGAAAATAGATTAGTGAATACAATGCAATGAGAAGGCCCAGGATTGTTAGGAGATTGGCGATGAAAACACTCACCGACATAAGGCTCATTAGAAGAAATTCGGAAATCGCTCCAATAATACTCCACGGAAACTGGGTAATAAGAATTACAAGCATCGTTAACAATGGCAGGGTCATTAGACCTGTATAGATACCCAATGTTGGAATCTGTTGAACAAGTGGTATGAGGTATCCGCTGATGCGAAGGAAAGTGGTACGAATTTTCTGGACTACCGTAATTTTGATCTCCCGTAGAACATCTTTGCTTCATTTTGCATACTCCGCGCTCATAAAACTATATTTTTGAACAGACCAAATTTTACGGTCTGAATATTGATAGCCGAAACCTGATTATTAATGAGCAAGTTCGAGAAGATAATTGTTAGACATTCTCTAACCATTCAACTGAGAGTGAATTGCGTTGAGCCAAGAAGCAGATCAAAAACGGAGTCGAAAGCTCGATTTAGAATCTGAACTGCGCGGAAGAACACTCCGCGTATATTTCGAGCTTTTATCCGCGAGAGAGCCCGTAGGTCCCCGTGAATTACAACGGAAGCTGAGCTTATCTTCCCCGAGCCTTGCAGCATATCACTTAGACAAATTAACTGAGCTGGGATTGGTACGCCGTGAGCGTGGAGAGTACATGGTGGAAGAGGTGGTGCAAGTCGGCGTTCTGAAACAGTTTATCTGGGTGGGTCATCGAGCTCTGCCACGGCACCTATTCTATGCGGCATTTTTTTCAACCGCGCTTATCATCTTCCTAATAGTATATCCGCAGCATTTGACATTTGGAAATCTTGCAGCTTGGCTCTTTGGAGGAAGTGCTTCAGCCTTGTTATGGTTTGAAACCTGGCGTGCGTATAAAACACGTCCATGAGAAGAGTGTTCTAAACTGTAGTCTAATATGGAAGTAAACCCCTAAGAAAGGTGAAATAAAGTGTCCAAACGCGAGCCCAAGAAACGATATTGGCGACGAGGAATCTATCTTATCGCTGGTATTTGTGTAGGAATAACGGTTATGCTATTGCCCGTCCTAGTCCACAACATGATGGGCTCGGCTTCGCCATTTTTCACTAGCTTCACAGATTTCCGCATCGTTGCTTCTGAAACGATTCAATCTCCGATTGATGCAATTCTTGAACTTATCTGGCTCGCACTTCCTGGTATTTTTGTAATCTTGGTTCTTTCCTGGATTGCTAGCCGTCGAACCCGATGGTCAGGTTATGATGAAGCTGTGAAATGGACGCGCCGCTAATAGCCAAATAATTAAAGAGGATTATCTCATTCAAACCATTACAAAGTTAAGGAACAGGCTATTCTTGACTCCAAGAAAATAGTCATAATCATGTATAATGACCGAGGAAGTTAATTATGCGAATGGTAGCGTCAGAGCTTCGAAAACGGTACCTACGATTTTTCCAAAAGCGAGGTCATGCAATCATTCCATCCGCTTCGTTGATTCCACAACTAGATCCCACTGTTCTCTTCCAAAGTGCGGGAATGCAACCGTTAGTGCCCTATTTGTTAGGTCAACGACACCCAGATGGCAATCGCCTCGTCAATGTGCAAAAATGTATCAGAACCGACGATATCGATGAAGTCGGAGACACCTTTCACCTCACTTTCTTTGAGATGTTAGGTAACTGGTCATTGGGTGACTATTGGAAGCAAGGAGCCATTGAAATGGCAACGGAATTCCTCCTTGACCCTCAAGAGGGACTTGGACTCGAAAAAGAATACTTGCACGTGACCGTCTTTGAAGGAGATAGCCAAGTTTCCGCTGATGAAGAGGCAGCACATGCTTGGGAAAATCTCGGAATTGCACGTGACCACATCCACTATCTATCTTACAAGGAGAATTGGTGGGCTCTAGGTGATACCGGACCCCAAGGACCTGATACCGAAATTTTTGTCGATACCCTCGAACCAAGTTGTTCAAAGACATGTCGTCCCGGTTGTGGATGCGGGAAATACGTCGAAATTTGGAATCTTGTTTTCATGTCTTATGACCGTGCAGAAGATGGAACACTAACACCTCTCAAGAAGAAGAATATAGACACAGGTATGGGCCTAGAACGTGCCTTGCAGGCTATAAACCAACTTCCTAGCGTGTATGAAACAGATGTCTTCAGACCTATTGTGGAGAAAATAAAAGAACTCGCCCAGATTCAAAATCCTTCAGCAAAGGAGCAAAAGACGATTAGAATCATCGCAGACCATATCCGTTCCGCAGCCATGGCCCTAGCAGACGACCAGGGACTTGTACCGTCTAATGTGGAACGTGGCTACGTAATTCGACGATTACTACGAGTCGCTATTCGTAAGGGATTGCAGCTGGGAATTGATCAATTCTTTCTGACAAAATTGATTCCTGCGGTTATCGAGTGTCTCGCGGATGAATACGATGAACTTCACCGAAATCAAAAGCATATTCTGATTCAAATTGAAAAAGAAGAAAAACGGTTCCGGAAAACCCTTCGTAGAGGGCTTCGCATCGCAGAAAAAATTCTCAAAGAGAAAGGAGTGTTAACAGGAAAAGATGCGTTCACGCTCTTTGCTACATATGGTTTCCCCACTGAAATGACTGTTCAAATCGCTGAAGAAAATGGCCAGAAAGTCGATTTAGAAGAATTCCGAAAAGAGTTCGAACGGCACAGACAAATTTCCCGAGATGCCACACAACAAAAATTCGCGAGCGGGCTAGCAGACCACTCCGACGAAGTCATTCGCTTGCATACAGCGACCCATTTGCTCCATGCTGCACTTCAAAAGTTTGTAGGAACTTCGGTTTACCAGAAAGGGAGCAACATCACTAACGAACGGTTACGTCTTGATGTGCAATTGAATCGTAAACTAACTCCGGAAGAACTCAAGCAAGTGGAAACATGGGTTAATGAAATCATAAAGCGTGATTTACCCATAAGTTTCGAAATGATGTCCCCGAAAGAGGCGCGGAAGGCGGGAGCGTTGGGATTCTTTGGTGAAAAGTATGGCGAACAGGTAAAGGTCTATTCGGTGGGAAACGTGTCCAAAGAAATTTGTAGTGGTCCCCACGTTTCTCATACTGGCGAACTGGGAAAATTTACAATAACCAAGCAAAAACGTATTGGTGCTGATACTCTTCGATTACGGGCTATTGTTGAACCCTAATTGAAATGACTCTCTAGGTAAAGGAGATTTTCGTTACAAAACGTGCTAGATATCCTTCTGATCATCCTTTAGCGGGAGTGGCATGATATACATTTGGGAGATGTATTCCGAACCACCGCAGGCACATTCACCTTCTTTTTTGAAAATGAAGTCATCTTGTTCCCAGACCCGTTCTCTGGTTCGGTTGCATTCCTGACATCGAAGCTGCACCACGACACCGATCTTCTTGTATTCAAGGATGTATCGATTGAGACGACTATTCACTGTGCCCGCTACTCCATATACAACCATGGATAATGCAAATGTTATGAACATGACATAATAGAACCAACTAGGAAGGAAGAGCGGTTCAGTGCTCCATAGAAAGAAGAGAAATTGGGTATAAACAAGAATCCCTAATTGTAGCATCAAAGCAATCAGAATGGCAGTAGAGAAGTAGCCCATGAAGCGACTGGTCCGCGCATAGGACTTAATTCGATTTACCAATCTACGAAGCTGATCAATTGTGGGTTTAGGTTCTTGCCATGGTTCTACGGTCATTGTCGTCCGAATGGCGTTATAAACAAAGGCTTTTAAGACTTCCGAAGCCGCACCTCACTTAATAGGAGAAGAATTGAGATGGCCAACTCTAATGATAAGAAGAAACGTCAAGAATCACCACTTGTAGCCGTGGATGCCGTCATCCAACAAGCAGACCACGGCATAGTGTTGGTCCAACGTCGATATCCTCCCTTTCAAGGATATTGGGCATTACCGGGAGGTATGGTGGAAATCGGAGAAACCGTTGAGGAAGCACTTATTCGTGAAGTAGAAGAAGAGACCGGCCTGGTTGTCGAACCCACTAAATTGATTGGAGTTTTTTCTAATCCGGCACGTGACCCCCGAGGTCATGTGATAAGCATCGCTTTTCTTGTGCAAATTAAAAGTGGCACTTTACATGCTAATAGCGACGCACTTAGTGTGAAATCATTTTTTGACATCCCGAAGCAACTAGCTTTTGATCATCTTAAAATTCTTGAAGCGTCTGGAGCCTTCCAGAGTGGAGAGGACCGCAAAACTGGCTCAGTTGACGAATAGGACTCAACAAAGTTTATATGTAAGCCTATTACATCCTAGCTTGCAGTACCCCACGCTGCAGATGACGGGGTGTAGCAAGAATGTCAGGCTCAGACAAAGAAGCCATATTGATTCGTGTATCTGAATTCCTATCAAAAGCCGTCAACGATTTAGCCGATGCACTTAACACTGTTGCTAAACAAGTTACTGAGTTTCAAAAAAGCCTCAATAAGATTCGTAGCGATTTGAAGAGTGCGCAAGTTACACCTATGAGCGCAGCCAGCACACCATTGATGGCAGCCGAAATTAGCACAGGCGGCCCCTCATCAGATGCAATTTTCGATTTTCTTGAAGGCGATTCAGCCTCCATTGCCACGGCCGAAGCCGGCGGTGATGCTGAATCCATTCTTTTAGGTGAAGTTACAGCTGCAGCGGTACCTAAAGCCCCTGCAGAAATCCCACCTACAGCCCTGCCCGCAGCTGAACCACCAAGTGCACCACCAACTGGACCACCTACCGGACCCCCCAAAGCACCAGCTGCTGGACCACCAAAAGCGCCACCAACTTCCCCACCGAGTGCACCTCCTGCAGGTACTACTAGTCCACCTCCTGCCGCTACTCCTGTTGCAGCCCCTGCAGTGGCTGCCCCCACTCCTGGAATTGCAGGTCTTCGGAATGAAATGATGGCAGAAATCAAGCGGATCAAAGAAATCTTCGAGACCTAAACCACCGGATTCTCGCTGTTATACTCTATGGAAATTCAGAAAGCATAGTGCCAACTCTATTTCCATGCTATATCGATATTCACGACTACATCGATGCGAGGAGGGGAACAAAATGAGAGGAGAGGGTTACATGAAACATGGAACCCTAAGTTGACAAGCGCCAAATAGTGTTACTGGCGAGTATGTAAAACATCTCATCCTTGTAAATCACTAGCGCATGATGGTATTTGGCTACTGCCAGAAAGGTTTTGATCTTTGTTTCCTCGCCATCACGGTACTTCATCTCAACCGTTCCACCGACAGAGCCTTTATTGATACCGAGCTTGTCAATGGCTCGTTCATCCACAATTGGGATCTTAAGTGCTTTCGCTTCATTGTAGACTGCTTGTCGGAATGCACTAACTGCAGGTTTTGACATGGTTTCTTCTCTCCGTTATCCGAGTAAGAGATAGAACTGACTTTGGAGATTTGAGCATATATAGGTTGCGTCTTATTTGTGGAAAGAAGGTTTGGTTTAATGACCTCTCATATCTGGGGATTTGAAAGATATTGAAGCCGAGACTTAACCAGTGAGGAGTCTGTAAAGGCAAAATATGCAGAAATCCGAGGACCACTATCAGTACCGAAGAAAGCTTTGTATAAATAGCGGAAAAAGGCGCGTTGTTTTTGCTTGGACATCGATTGGGTTAACTGTTTCATCGCATTGGTGATTGCCTTTTCAGTCCATTCTTGTGGATTAAGTAAATCATAGAGCTGCTGGTAGAAGGCCCGAAGTTCAGATGGAATTGACTGGTTCAATCCTTTTGGCGGAATGGATAAGGTGATAACGTGATAGGATTTAGGAGCATATTGGGTAACCCATGTCTTAGCCCGGCTAAGTCGTTCCGCAATTGCATTCTGCTGATTCTTGGTTAGAGATCCTGGAATGATATCACTACTTTGCAGTTTTTCAATAGCTACCTCGGGAAGGTTTTCTTCTGGGATAATTTGTGTTAAAAGGACCGCGTGAAGATAGGGGACTTGGAGAGGGGCTTCATCAGGGAGAGAATCAAGGTTTGCTAATTCATAACTCCGTTTAATGTCATCGATTTCTTGGATTGGAGCTTTAGGAAGATCAATTTGATAATAGACTCGCTCTGCACGTTCGTATTGTCCGATATAAGTAGGAATATACTCAAGGCCCAACGTAATCCGTTTCATGGGTCGATTTTTGAGGTACAGATACCTGAGAGCTTCGCCTGATGCGACCGAGACCCAGGTCTTAGGAGTGAATCCCTTGAAGTCAGAGCTTCCCATATCGCCTTTATCCACACCCTCTTCGATCAATCCAACCCATTCATACGCATAGGGCACGGGGGGTTTGAAGTTATAGAAATTCTCAGCAATTTCTTTGGCACTATCCCGGGATCCCCCAGGAGTAGCATGATCTTTACCAAAGGGCTCAAATGCAACAGCGAGTACCTTCCAGAGTGCCGCCCATTCAAGTCGCCACGAGAGTTTCCCATTAACGATGGAAGTGGTTCCCTTGTTACCACAATGATCGCATTGGTAGTCCGCCGTATAAGCATCTAAATCTACATCCACCACCGTCGTTGTGCTAAGGTGCTGGCACTGCTCACACACGACATCAATAGGGAACCAATTTTTCGGATAGGGATTTCGAGCCCGGTATTTATTGATAGTTACTCGTGCTTGTTCGCGATGCTCAATCGTAAATCGCACCAAAGCATGCATTTCAGGTAAAGTGTAAATTTCATGGGTGCTGAATACCTGAGCATCACGACTGAAATAATCCAGATAGTCACCAAAGTCCAACCAATAGCGATCAACCCAACTTGCCAACTCACCTTGAGGGTCGGGGACATCGATTAACCGACGGCCAATATGATCTCGTGCTTCACTCATATCTGAAAATTGGGCGAGCTGTCCCTCTTTCCCTTTCCATTCATCACTCGTGTAACGAACAATGGTGTGACGTGTTTTGTAGCCACGGTCTTTGAGTTGCTGCATGACTGTATTCGCTAATGTGACTTCACCTCGAAGCCTACCCACATGTTGTAAACCAGAAACAGAGAGACCACAACTACAGTATAGCTGCGGAGCGTCAACGCCCCAATATTGGATTATTTCTTCAACAAGAGCATCGATCCAATGCTGATATTTCACATCTTCTGGCACCGAAGTCACCTATTCTACCCGCTCAATTATTGAGTGAGACTTTATCAACAATTCGATTTCCAACCATTCAAATCAGAGGAGAGATTGGGACCCTCCTTTTCGAATAACTGGCGGATACGGTCGGGGAGACTATCAAGATTCATTTCAGTATGCGCAGAAACAAATACTAAAGGCCGTCCATACGCATCATTAATCAGCGCTCTTACTTGTTCAGCGTGCTCAGGCTTCACCAAGTCAATTTTGTTGAGTACAAGTAATATCCGTGACATGTCAATTCCCGTCTCCTTGAGAATCTCCAAGGAACTGCTCAGCTTCATCCGAATAAGTTGTAACGAATCCGAAACATCGACGACAAATAGCACAACGTCCGCACCCCGCATATCATCAAGATTCAATTGAAACGCCGAAATCAGCTCGGGATCCAAATCCAGGGCGAAGCCAATAGTGTCAACAAAAAACATCTCAGGATTGCCAGCCAAAGACCACTTTGACGCCAACGTCGTAAAGGGACGATCACTCACCTCCTTTTCTGCTCCCGTTAATACATTGAAAAGACTTGTTTTCCCAGCATTATAACACCCGACCAGGCACACCATCGGAACCCTCATTTCCCGACGTTTCTTCATTCGTCGACGATGCTCTTCACGATACCGGGTTAATTCACCCGTCACCTTAGCAATCCGCTTTCGTAACTGTTGCAATTGAGCATGATATGCATACTCACCAGGTCCCCGTCCGCCCCGTCGGGCAGGGCGTTCCTTGAGTAGACGCTCACTTTCTGTCACCTTGATATAGGGATAACTTTTCTGTAATCCAGCCAGTTCTAATTGTAATTGCGACACCCGATCCCGTGCCTCTTTCCCAAAGACTTGCAGTACAACCTCATACCGGTCTAACACGGGGACACCAAATTTACGTTGTAGATTATGTTTTTGCATGGAGCTCAAGACATTATAGACAGCCACAACCTCAATGTTTTCCAACGCTACAAGCCCGGCAATTTCATCCACTTTACCAGACCCAAATAAGAACCCCCCATGCCTGCGTATCCGTGTCTGTAAAACCGTCTCAATCACTTCATATCCTGCAGCTTCCACAAGACTCAGAAATTCTTCCAACTGGAGTGGCCACTCAATATGATCATGAACCTGTTGTCGAAGCATTGCGATTAGCGCACGAGTCAGTGCTCATTCACCTTTGATTTGGAAGTCCTTTATCTACAGGAGTGCGAACCCCCAAAAAGTTCTCTATGTATTAAATGTTCGAAGTATAGATAGAATGCACTAATTCTTTAGAATTTAGCACTATAACGGATTAATTTTGAGTAAAAACGCTGAAAAACGCGCGTTCAATGCCCAAAACCAGCCAGAAACAACTAAACTCCTATTTAACCCCTCTAAGAGAGTTAAGCCCGAAACAAAACCGACTAAAATCCCTTTCTCTACTTTATCAACGTTCCACCCAGCACACAAACGCAACCGTTATAAGGCGCCACAACGCAGAGTAGAACAGCGAGAAAGGTGGCAGGACAAAAGCCCTGTCTCCAGAGGTTTACCCCGGGAACAAGCATACTTGGCTTCAACGAGGAAAAGCCGCAATGCAAGCCTAGAATTTTAAAA
>JBHLPR010000058.1:0-14372 GCA_048939245.1 Promethearchaeota archaeon
CCATGAAAGCGTTTGGGGTCATTATCACGTAATTCAACAGCTTCGAATTTCCCAGTTGATGCCCCAGATGGAACCATAGCGCGGCCATAGGCATTTTGGGTCAAGATTTCAGCCTGAACCGTTGGATTACCACGACTATCTAAAATCTCCATGGCCCGAACTTCTTTGATTATGTAAGGATTTGTCATAGTTTAGATGCCTCCGATTTCACTAAAGTTAGGGAGCCAGATGCAGTTAAGTGTTAAAAATCCAATGGTTCTAAAAAAGCTTAGGGCAAGGGGTTTTTATGTCTGCACGATTGCCCAGGAAACAGTTAGAAATTCTGCTGAGTCAACTGAAAGGGTTTCCTGAACCGAGACCGAGTATGGAACAGTATGAGGTGACTGATAGCGTCGCGGCGACCATGGTTTTCACCGCTGCTATTCGGGGTGATATCGAAGATCGTTGCGTTTATGATTTAGGATGTGGCCCTGGGCGCTTGGCTATTGGAGCCGCTTTGCTCGGAGCTCGTCAAGTTGTGGGTGTGGATATTGATACGAAAGTATTAAATGTGGCAATACAAAACGCTGTTCAAGTTGGTGTGCAAGAGCGAATCGAATTCGTTTCACAAGATATTGAGACACTCACTGTGCAGACAGATACGGTATTAATGAACGCGCCATTTGGAGTTCAACGGGTTCACGCGGATCAACCCTTTCTCCAAAAAGCCTTAGAGATTGGTAAGGTGATCTATTCCTTACATAAAGCGACGAAAGGCGGGCGAGAATTCATTACCGAATTTGTCTCGGAGCGAGGAGGACGAATCGCATTTGTACAGGAAATGTCAATGGCCCTTCCCCCAACTATGAACTTTCATGAGAAAAAACGACATATCATCCAGGTAGATTTTTACTGTATAGAAAAATTGGAGGAAAATGTATGAACAATCAACATATTAGAGATGGCGATTCGGTGTTGCCTGGTGAAAGATTGGGTGTAATCGAAGAGTTCCTTTCAGGTGAAGGCACGTTCCAAGAGGAGGATGATGTCATCTATGCCAGCATTACCGGCGTTGTTCATATCGATATGAAAGAACGAAAAATCAGTGTTAAACCTACTACACGTACGCCAGTTTATCCGGAGCGGAATGACATTGTCTTTGGTTTCATTCAACACGTGACCAAAAAATCAGCAATTGTAAACATAATTCAGATTGAAGATGAAAAATGCCCGGTCACATTTTCGGGGTACCTATTCATCAAGAACGCGGCTGGAGGATATATTGATCAGATGCGAGATCTCTTTGCCCCTGGCGATCTTATTATCGCTAGGGTCCAACGGCAAGCTGACGGATTGGCTCGCCTTTCAACGGTTGGTTCACGTTATGGAGTGATTCAAGCATCGTGTAGCCGCTGCGGTGAACCACTGCATTTACAGGGACGGCGGTTAGAATGTGTCGAATGCGGGAACTATGAAAAGCGAAAACTTTCACAAAATTATGGAAAAGTTCCTGGCTTAGAATCCATAGAAAAGAAAGTAAAATCAGAGGACTAATGGAGTCGAAGAAAGAGTGGCTCGCTGGACGAAAAAGAGCCTTACATTTTCTATTACTGGTGCACAAGCCCAAGTTGATTTCATCGACCAGTTAAAACGGAAACTCAAACTCGATTTCCAAATTAAAGCCGATCAACGTGGAATCACGGTGATTGTGCGTGGTTATCCTGAACAAGTTCGAAAGGCAGTTAGTCGCGCTCAAGCGATATATCGTGATTCTAAGGAAGTTTCATTTGCCTAATACTTTCACAGTTAAGCAACACTTTAAAAGCAAAGTTGTGTAGGGTCTGCCTACCCCAAAAGAACATAAAAGGAGTCGATGGCCATGAACATCGACATTATCAAAAATACTGCCAAAGAACTGGAATTAGATATTATAGGTGAGGGACATACCCTGTGTAATCCCCTACGGGAGATTCTCTTTGAAGATAAGCACCTTACCTTTGCCGGATATTCTGTCCCCCATCCCTTGGAACGAAGCGCCAAATTTATTGTCCGTACTGATGGAAAAGTGAAGGCCATCAATGTGTTCAAACAGGCAGCGCAGAAGCTTATCGAACGAACCGAACAGCTGCGAAAGGAATTTCAAAAAGCCCTCAAAGCTGTGTGAGTGGCGTGGCAACAGTCGAGGAACTGCAAACACTACTTGAAGCCGAAAATATTCACTCGATTAGGGCAGCTATGCGTCATAAGGAATTGGCAAAATTAGGTGACCCACTCACGAACTTGATATTTTCCTTAGCTCTGAGTATTCAGATGAGACAATTTGAGGGCAAGAAAGTGTCAGGAAGAATCCTTGCCGCAGCCATACGAGGTGCGGATCTCCGCCACTTAGCCCCTTCCCGTCTCGATGCACATGGCCTCGGAGATTGCGTCGAAGCGATGATTGCCTACGGATGGATTCGTGGATTCTTCACCATACAAGAAGCAGCCAATAAGCTATACGAGCAGTTTCTAAGAACAGGAGTGGGTACAAAACAATCCAAAGCAGAACGGCTCGAAGCGATTGCAATGGGATTTTCTGTTCTTCTACAACAAATCTGGGATAAAGAAAACGCAGCAACTGCCATGTAAAGCCAATACATTCTTATGTTTTTTCTCGTAAGCATTCCAACCCGTGAATTCCTGGAGATTAGAATAAATGGAATTTTGCCCTAAATGTTCAAGCATCCTCGTCCCACAAAAAGATGGAGAAAAGAAGGTCCTAATCTGCCAAGCGTGTGGCTACAAAAAACGCCTTACCACAAAAACTGAAGAAGAATACCGCTATGGCGATAAGATAGAACACATCCCTGAAAAAGAGGAAATCGTAGTTCTTGACGAGGAAATACTTGATCAACAAACAATGCCTACCGTTCGGGCTGTTTGTCCAAAATGTGGGAACAAAGAGGCCTATTATTGGCAAGTTCAGACCCGTTCTGGAGATGAGGCAATGACTACCTTTTATCGGTGCACAAAATGTAGTCAAACCTGGCGAGAATACTAACAGATTTCTATCCCCACAAAAGCTTAGGAAGAAACCGCACTTTTGTAAACAATAGCCGAAGGGCACTCCGCAATAACACTGGCGATGTAAAAGCAGCTTGTATTACTCGACCTTGGCGATCAATATCCCCTTCGGTTTCAATGAGTTTTCGTGTTTTACTGTGTTGTAGACTCGAGAAGAGCTGATCCATTTCTTGATTGTCTAGCGTATTGACTAACCGACGAAGGAGTGCCATCAGGTGGAGTTGACGTCCCCAGCTGCGTTTCCATCTACGCTCGTATCGACGAAGTTCATCATGATTATAGTAAGTTCCTTTGAGCGCTCGATGAATACTTGAGGCAGCCATAATAGCACAAGCCCCCCCGGCAACGACCCCGCCCCCTGTTGTGGCCTTGGTGTGTCCTGCTGCATCTCCTATATTCACAAATCGCTGGGCCACAGTTCTTGAAGAAGGCCCGCCTGAATATACAATACCACCATAGCGTTTCTCGATTTTGGCTCCTACAGTCAGAGAACAACTGTTGAAAAATTTGCTGAGTGCGGCAGGAGCTTGCTTATTGGCCGTTGCTAGTCCCACTCGTGCGTGATGATTGTCTAAAGGAATGACCCAAGCAAAGAAGTCCTTTGCAAGTTGAGTATTGAAAAAGAGGTGCACAGTATCGATTGGAAGCGAGACATTGGATACTTCATATTGAAGCGCTGGAAGCATATACCTTGGTTTGGGTCGTGGTAGATTGAAAGGTTTCATTAATTGCGCATTTATCCCTTCAGCGTTCACCACAAATTGGGTGCGTATTTCAGCTGCCTGCCCTTTGTCTTTTATGTTAAGCCGCATTTCATCTCGTTCACGCCTAATCTTGGAAACGTGAGTTCGCAAGTGGAGCTTGGCACCAGCAGCTTCAGCTTCCTGGGCAAGCTGAGAATCTAGACAATCTCGATGAACCACAAAGGCATGGGGTTCTGCTTTCGAAAGACGTAACTGGACGCCTGAAGGTGCATGGAAGATGGATTGTTTAACACGCTGGATAATGACCTCGGGTCGTGGGATAATTCCGTTATTTCGCAAGCCTTCAATGCCAATTAGTCCAGCACAATGTACAGGTCTTCCCACGTTAGCATGCTCTTCGAGGAGAAGCACTGAGTGCCCTTTCCGGGCAAGTTGTCGAGCCGCAAGACTGCCCGCAGGTCCTGCGCCAATTACGACAACTTCTGCATCCACCGTCATCACTTGCTCATCCCAAGTATTGAAGAATATCTGACAACACTTTGATTTTAATAACGTTTTCAGGTGAAAACCAGTCGAAGCGATCCAGAAAAACGGGGATTAACCCCGCATTTTGTGCTCCCTTTAAATCCTCTATGGGACTGTCTCCAACAAGCATAGCCTCTTCTGGCTTCTTAATTCTAATTTCTTGAAGAGCAATCTCAAAAATCTCTTTATGGGGTTTCCAAACCCCAACTTCTGAAGAAAGAGTAATTGTATCAAAAAACTGCAGAATGCCCTGATTTTTCATGGATGAACGACGGCGTTTCAAAGCGTCTTGACCATCCGTATTCGAAATGAGGCCAATTTTGAATCCCTTCTGCTTGATTTCCTGTAGGGTATTAGGAGTTTCAGGATAAAGCTCATACGAACGCCCCTGTTCTCGGGCACGGAATTCCGCCTCGATTATCCCCTGAGTGTTTTCCCCATCAAGTCCGACGGCGGTTAAGACAAGACAATTTAAAGCATGCAATTCTTGTTTCGACAGTTCCATGAAGGGTATATTAAGTCGTTCGTATTCCAGGACCTGGTTTCTGATTCCTTCATGAATTCTAGGATCATCAGATGAAACAGAGACGCCTAATCGATTTGCGATTCTGGCCCACACTTCTTCATTGGAGGGATAGTAATCGCATAATGTACCCCCATAATCAAAAAATATCGCTTTGATTTTCCTTGGAACATTCATGCTTGACCCCTCATGTGACCAATGGGAAATGAAAACGCAGATATGCCATAACGTGATGACTACATACTTAAGGGATTTTACAATGGATTGCGATGAAATGGAGGATTTGAATCCAGTGAGAAAGAATGCTGAAGAATTCGAGTATAAACAAGTATTGGTGATTCGAACGGATTTGAAGATGAGCCGCGGAAAGCTCGCTGTACAAACCGCGCATGCAGCTGTCTCTTCAGCTGAAGAAGCCCGAAAACATTCACCAACAGTCTGGCGAAAGTGGCTTTGGGAAGGACAAAAGAAAGTAGCAGTAAAAGTCGCAACAGAAGACGATCTAAATTCACTCCGCAAAGAAGCTGAACACTCAGGGTTACCAACTTATCTGGTTCGGGACCGAGGGCTGACAGAGCTGCCTCCTGGAACAGTGACTGCCTTAGGGATTGGACCAGCGGCAACAAAGGTTGTTGATAAGATTACAGGCGATCTAAAGTTACTGTGAAGTGTCTGGTGGATTAGGTGCGTGCCCTAGAATATGATAATTTGATTGGAATGGAAGTATTCACCACACAATCCCCAGGGATAGGAGGACGGCTGAAAAAAGCCCCCGAAGATTTTATTGTTCAGGAAATCGGCGTAGACGGATCCATAGCGCCATTAGAAACATTAGACCAAGAATTTTCTGACCAACCAGGTAAATTCACCATGTTTTTTCTTGTCAAACGCAATCTCGATTCCATCCAAGCCATTCGGCGTTTAAGCAAAACCATAGGAGTAAGCTACAAGCGATTCTCATATGCGGGTATCAAAGACCGCCGGGCAATTACCTCCCAACGTGTCTCGTTTCGGGGTTCACCGCATGACCTGATTGGACGCGAGATTTCTCAACTCACAATTTTACATCCGCACCGTGTGCCAAAACCCGTTGTTCCAGGAGCCTTAGAAGGGAATCAGTTCATAATCACAGTACGCGAGGTCACACTTGAGGCTAATGAAGTGAAGGCCCACCTGAATAATATTGAACAGGAGATTCGTGATACCGGTGGGATACTCAACTTTTATGGACCACAGCGCTTTGGAATTATGCGGCCTAACACCCACCTTGTCGGTAAACAGATTGTATTGGGAAACTTCGAACAGGCTATCCAAATTCTTCTCCAAGACAATAACTTCGCAGAAAATGAGAAAGACTCGGTGTTACTGAATGATTCGGTTCAAGGATCCTTTGAACGCGCCATTCGTCACTATTTAAACAAGCACCCAGGCAAATTCAAAGAGAGCTTAGGGGTCCTGCCAAAGGATTTGGTCAGACTATACATTCATGCGTATCAATCCTATCTTTTCAATAAGGCCATTAGTGAGAGAGCCCAACGTGGAATTATCTTGCAAACCCCCGTAGTTGGGGATTATACGATGCCGCCAACTGGTCAGATTCATGACGTGCGACCAGTGACTAAGGACAACGTGGAACGGGTTCAGCAGGAAGTCCAAGAGGGACGATTGACGCCTGTCATTCCAATTATTGGTTATGACTTCGAAAAGGTTCCTTTGGATGGCGCTATTGGCGATATTTATCATAGGATTCTGAAAAGTGAAAAGATTACTCCAGGGCACTTTCGCCTCAATGAGTTACCTGTCTTTAGCTCTCGAGGTACATTTCGATCACTGTTAGTAAATCCTCGTGGATTGAAGGTAACGGTGGAAGAAGAAAAGCAGGACACACCTGTTCGCGTTGAATTTGCTCTGCCAAAGGGCAGCTATGCATCGGTGGTATTACGGGAGTTGATGAAGCCAGACTCGCCAACGCAATTATGAGGGCAGAGGCTAGTCGAAAGTTATCCGAATTCGCTCATTTGTCATCTCATAAATTGCATTTTCTAGCTGCTTCAATGTGAGGGGAATATTCTCTCGTTCCCGTTCACTAATACGAACTATACGTTCGAAACTGTTGTCAGGAAGCCAAATGGTATTGACACCAAGGATTTTGACCGGGCGAATTAAATCCCTTAGAATGTGTTGTGGATTTCGGCTTTCTTCAACAATACGGACTTTGCTATTGAGATCTTCTTCCAATTGCCGTAGAATCCGTCGACTTGCACCAATAATTCGCCTAACGTCTCCTTTCCCAACTAAGACTATGATAACTCCGTCAATTTGAAAAACGCGCTTGAATGTAACGTTTTTGATTGAGGGAAAAAGATCTTCTAGATTAATGAGCGCGCGAGCTACCTTTACGCCGAGCTCAGTTATTTCCCCGTTATTGATTTTTTCTTGGCAATTGCTACAGATAAGCGGGTAATTTTTTAGACAAATTTCACAGAGCGGAGATTTCACGTTTAAGCCTTCTATTTCTAACATTTAAGATTATGAGTGGGGTTCGTGGGATGGGCTAACGCTGGAAGCTTAAAAAACGTTCCCATCCAACTGACAGGAAGCGTGCCTTGTCATATTTGTACGATTTACTTTACACAACAACAATGCTCAAAAGGCAATGTTCCTACTCGTCAAACACTTCATTTCAGTAGGTGTTGACAAGTTTGGAACTAGTTGACAGGGTTGTTCGATTGACAGAACGCCAGCTGCAAATTTTACGCAAATTATACAAGGCAAGTATTCCGATGTCAGTGCAAACAGTTACACGTACCCAATCGGAGCTAGCTAAGGAGCTCAAGATTACTCGACAAGCACTGAGTAACCATCTGCGGAAGCTTCGGGCGCTTAAGCTTATTCGTACGGGTCGTGGATTCATTGATTTATCACCTGATTCCCTACGGTTATTAGGAAAATCAACAGATCAGGCCCTTGTCTTTTTGAAAGTTGAACCGAAATCTCGTTTCGAGGTGTATGAAGAAATTAAGCATCTGAACCCAACGCGCCTTCATCGAGTGACGGGCTCTGTAGACATCGTAGTATCTGTTGGAGGTGCTGAGTTAGCTGAATTTCTTTCCAAGGCAGCTGACATCGATGGGGTGATTGAGACCTCAACGCATACTGTGCTTACAACTTGGACGCCCGAAGCCATCTAAAGGTGTTTTTCATGCGACTGTTTGAATATGAAGCAAAAGAGGCGTTTCGCCAAGCAGGTTTACCCCTACCCCGATCGGGGTTGGCTACAACAGCAGATGAAGCCGAAAAGATAGCAAAGGAGTTGGACAGCCCCGTCGTTATCAAAGTCCAAGTTTTATCGGGTGGACGCGGCAAGGCCGGGGGTATCAGGTTTACAGATACACCCAAAGAGGCTAAGAAAATTGCAGCAGAACTTTTAGGAATGACAATTCATGGGTATTCCGTTCACCGCGTCTTGGTTGAACAACGTCTCGATATTAAACAAGAAATCTATTTGGGCATCACCATCGATAGAGGTCGTCGCCGTCCCGTAGCAATTTGTAGCGCGATGGGGGGAGTCGATATCGAACAAGTAGCAGAGGCACACCCCGAAAAAATTGCCCGATTTTGGGTTGATCCAATTTTAGGGCTTCGTGATTTTGACGCCCGAAATATCGCTAAACGTGCAAGCTTTGAAGGCAAAGCTATGGTGAAGGTGGCAGGAATGTTGCTTCAGCTTTGGCAGGTATTCATTCAAAATGATGCCGAGTTGACAGAAATTAACCCACTCATCGTAACCACAGAAGGCGAATATGTGGCGGCTGATGCGCGATTGAACGTGGATGATAATTCCTTGTTTCGTCACAAAGCATTAGCGGAGAGGGTAAGTGCTGGAATCACGGAAAAAACCGAACTTGAACAACGTGCTCAAAAACAGGGGATGACCTATGTAGAATTGGATGGAAATATCGGCATAATTGGAAACGGAGCAGGATTAGTGATGGCGACAATGGATGCGGTCAAATATTATGGGGGAGCACCCGCGAATTTTCTTGATGTAGGAGGTGGTGCCACAGCAGACCGCATGAGTCAGGCTCTCGACATTGTCTTGTCTCATCCGGACGTAAAGGCTGTGTTCATCAATATTTTAGGTGGGATAACTAGGTGTGATGAAATGGCACGGGGTATCGTGGAAGCTCAGAAGCAATTGCCACGACCTACCCCAATTGTCATCCGGATGATCGGGACACGAGAAAAAGAAGGGGCCGAGATTCTCAAAGCGGCTAATATTCCTTTTTTGGATTCTATGGATGCCGCAGCAAAACGGATTGTTGACCAGGCACCTAAGGAGGCATAACGATGACTATTTTGATTGATAAAAAGACAAAAATTCTTGTGCAAGGAATTACGGGTCGTGAGGGACATTTTCACACCCAAGCCATGCTTGAATATGGATCCACGGTGCTTGCTGGGACCACCCCAGGTAAAGGCGGACAGGAGATTGAGGGTATCCCGGTTTTTGACAGCGTAATTGAAGCGAAAGACCAGTTTCCTGAGATTAATGCATCGATTATCTTTGTTCCTGCGCGTTTTGCAGCGGATGCGGCCACTGAAGCTTTGGATGCGGGCCTTGAAGTCGTAACCGTGATTACTGAGCACATTCCAGTTCATGATGAAATGCGGTTTGTTGAATTGGCACGTCAACAAGGAAGCTATATCATTGGACCAAATACACCCGGGATTATTACACCCGGTCAGTGTAAGCTTGGAATAATGCCTGCCCACGTTTTTGCCCCAGGACGAGTAGGATTGATATCTCGCAGTGGTACACTCACCTACGAAGTGGCAGCCAGCCTTACAGACGCGGGATTTGGCCAATCGACTGCAATCGGACTTGGAGGAGATCCCATTGTTGGGATGTCATTTGTGGATGCCCTCAAGCTCTTTGAAGAGGACAAAGCGACGGATGCGATGGTTCTCATTGGAGAAATCGGAGGGAACGCTGAAGAAGAGGCTGCAGAATATGTCAAGGAACATATCTCCAAACCGGTATTAGCGTATATTGCTGGCCGAACGGCCCCAAAGGGAAAGCGGATGGGGCACGCTGGAGCCATTGTGAGTGGAAAGACTGGAACTGCTGAAGGAAAAATCAAGGCGTTACGAAAAGTAGGAGTAACGGTGATAGATCGCCCCATTGATGTTGATGAAACACTACAGAACCTCCTCTAATTCTCGCGATATCCTTTTAAGGTACCAAAGAAACCGCACCTCGTTAGGTGAATACGATGCCTGTTGCTGACCCAGAAAAACGCCGTATTGCATTACGACATCTTCTCTATGTCACTATTTGTCGTGATTGTGGGGCAAAGAATCCCTTTAAGGCTACCAAGTGCCGTCGCTGTCACCGTAAGAACCTACGACCCAAACGACGTGAACTCCAAAGGTAATCGTGCACCTTGTAGGGCCGGTAGTCTAGTGGTATGACGCCGCTCTCACAGGATTTAGCTCCAAATGGCTGGATGCGAGGAAACGGCGGAGGTCGCGTGTTCAATTCACGCCCGGCCCACCATTTTGTCACCGTGGACTGAACAGAGGATAGCAAACAAGCAGGAGCATCACAATGCTTTTAAGTTGTGATTCTGCCTCGTAGCCAACCCCCAAGGTGAACAATCTTGCCTCGTGAAATTCAAAGCGAAGAAGAATTCCTTGAAATCGTTGAACGGGCAAATGAGATTCGTGTCAAGCGACTTCGAGATTCCGTCAAACTGAAACTACGCACGCCTAGCTACCTGTATACCTATGTTTGTGATCCTGGGACGGCTGAACGGTTGCTTGCAGGCATGAAGCTTCCAATCGTTGATCTTTGAACCCGAATCTAGTAATTGTTTTTTTGGTGTTAGGGAATAAAGGGTAATACCCAGCGCAGTAGGAACCCAAGAGTCATTCCCAAAAGGCCTAAGGCCACAGGAATGGGAAGGCCAGCCATTATTCCTCTTTGTTCTAAGAGCTTAAGGGTAATAAGAAACCCAGCGACAACTCCTACTACGGTCAAGAAGGCAGGAAGGAACCCAAAATTCACTACAGCGAGAACCGTCATCATGCCATAAAAAGCCACATCACCCAGGCCAATATCCCATTCTGCTGTTGAAACAGCTAAATTTCCAATTTTGTCAGGATCATCTTCGGTGAGCTCGACAATTTTTCGGATTGGTCCGCGTTTCACCGAGATATAATCGTAGATAGCCAATCCTATCAAAAGCAGAACGCTAGTCCACACCGGAAGGACAACCCCCAGAAATGCCCCGATCGCTGCTCCAAAGATGAGTAAGGCACCATTTTTTCTTCGATTATCAGCATCAACGGTAATGAATGAGAGACTCATGGTCATTATTAGAGCGATCAGAATCAAAGATGCCAGAATTGGATCTATGAACTGGAAAACGACGACATACATGTATCCGAAATATAGTACTACTACGATGCTGATAAAGCCAAATGCGCCTAGTAATAGGTAACGAAGGAAACGTTCGCGGCCATATTTCAACAGTAGAACCATGAGTGTGGCGCCCACTGTAGCTAACACAACAAAAAGAATTGCATTACCCACAGCGGCAAAGAATCCGAATTCAGATTCTGGTATGGGCTCTGCATATAAACGGAAACCTGAGAGAAAGACGACGATTCCAAGAAGGGCTGCTGTTATCATCGAAGTAATTAAGTTCACGAGAATTGTGCTGCGATCACCTGAAATTACCGGCATTTCATCTGCCATGACGTTTTCACCATGTATTAGGGGAGTTCAATTCGTTGCCCTGTCTCAGCAACATGAGCATTTATGCCATTCGTTTCGTGCAATGTCTTTGCTAAATAGTGACATGCCTCAGGCTCCCCATGAACCGTATATACTGATTCAAGCTTGGGGAACGAGCGCCCGAGTTCTATTAGTTGATTTTGACCCGCATGAGAGGAGAAATCAAAGAGCTGATACTTCGCTTTCATGCGTTTGGGTCCTGACCCATAGTCGTAGGATCCGTTCTCAAGAAGTTCGCGGCCAGGTGTTCCAGGTACTTGATATCCGACAAGTAGAACCGCGTTTCTCGGATTGTGCATGATTTCACTAAGATACATTGCAGCCGTTCCGCCTTTGAGCATACCTGCAGGTGCTACAATCAATCCGGGCTTTTTAGTGAGACCCTCTCGTTGTCGCCGACTACGAATCCATTGAGCGTTGCTTAATGCCCGTTTTAGGAGCTTGAAATTTCGGAAAAAACGTGGGTGCTTTAGAAATATCCGTGAAGCATCACGAGCCATGCCGTCCATGTAAATGGGAAAATTAACTTTGTGTTTTGTGAGAACACAGATGATTTCTTGGGCTCGTGCCACGGCAAAGGCGGGAACTAAAACAGTGCCTCCATTTTCAATAATTTCTTCTGCTGAGTTTACGAAATTCTTTTCGATGGTCTGTCGCTCCTCATGGACAGTGAGAGCGTAGGTGCTCTCGGATATGAGCGTATCTGGTGTGTTTTTAGGAACGCGTGCTGCTTTGAGCAGTTGTGTGTCGATGGTGTTGATATCCCCGGTATAGAGCACATCGTGATTGGGTGTTTGGACATGTATTGCAGCACTTCCGGGGATATGCCCAGCATCATGGAATGTTATTGTGATATCATCTTTGAGTTTGATTGGTTCCTTATAGTCTACAATGCGTATCCTCCGAAGCAGACGATCCAATTCCTCTTTTTCGAAGGGAAGGAAATAGTTACTCAATCGAATCATATCTTTGAGCAGCATTCTGATTAAATCACGGGTTATTGCCGTCATGTACACAGGAACTGACCCACTGGCAAAGAGTAGAGGAAGCCCGCCACTGTGATCTAAATGCGCATGGCTGAGCGCGACGATGAGATTGGAAGGTCTTGTCAACTGAGGAAAAGTCGGATTTCCGTTGAAGGACGCCCCAAAATCGCAGAGAATCGACGTGTCATTTTCTTTTACTAAATATGCAGAGCTGCCTATCGTTTTACAGCCACCCAGAAATTGGAGTTCAGTCAAACTTTTGCGAGTCCCCTACGCCGATACGTGGGTTTCTTGGCGGGAATTAATGGAACGCCTTTTGAATGTAAACATAAATGTATTTCGAAGGGTGTAGGTTCTTTGGGTTACCAGATTTTCTCTAATCAAGGAAGAAAATTTAAAACTCTCCACCATTTTGCTACAGCCAGCATGAGACAGTGGTGACTGTGATGGAATATTCTGAAGAAATCAAAGTTATTTTACATAATCCCGATGTAAAACTAGAGAACCGAATCTTAGTTTCCGGATTTCACAGTGCGTTAGGTGAAACAGGGTATATTGTTCTCCGCCATTTAGCGGCGCAAGAATCAGCCCAGCCAATCGGATGTATTATGAGCCCGCTGGTCCCTCCACATGTGTTTATTGGTGGTGACCGACTCCTGATGCCCATCGAATTATATGAGTACGGTGACCGCTTCATTCTCTTATTCACTAGGCTTCAGCCCCACCGGGCAGAGTGGGCCCCATTTACGGAAACTGTCGCCAATTGGTGCGCTAATATGAAGTTCAAGGAAGCTGTTCTACTTGGAGGGTTGGATATGCAATTTGCCGAGGGCGACGAACGGTATCGCACCGCTTTCACCTCCACCTATCGAGAAACTGCCCAGAAATTTGATTTACCCGTCCTCGAAGAAGGGCGAGGCATCTATGGTCCGTTAGCCCTGCTCCTAGCGAATTTTCAAATTCGAAATTTCCCTGCCGTGGCAATTTTACCGTATGCTGAAAGGGGGCGCCCCGATCCCCGGGCGGCAAGTGTGGCAATTGAGGTCTTTAACCAATTATATGATCTTGATATTGAAACGGAAGAGCTAGCAGCTGATGCAGAAGCTATTGAGAAAGAGATTAAGCAATTGCTTGAACGCCAGCATGAACGGGAAAATGATCGCGGCGCGGGCGGTATGTTCGTCTAGCATTCGAGAGAGAAGCTAGTGCACGGGGGTTCCTGGTGGTAATTCCCGTTCAGGTATCACTAATACTACCTGGTAGTCGGAATCTCCTTGTTGCCCCACTTCAGCGGCTAAAAGCATACCCTCAGATTTTTCACCGCGAAAAACGGCTGGTTTGAGGTTGACTAAGATGACCAGTTGTCGACCAACCAGAGATTCCGCGGAATAGTATTGGGCGAGCCCCGTGACAATTTGGCGCGTACCTAATTTTCCAAGATCTATTTGCAGTTTCAGCAGATTCTTGGTGCCTGGCACCTTCTCCGATTTCGTGACCGTGGCAACACGAAAATCCAGTTTCTTGAAATCATCAAAACTAATCATAGGATACCACTTCTAAACACGCATTGTCTCTGCAAATACTATTTAGCTATGCCTCTTCAATAGCACCGACTAAATTCCGCTCCCATATTATAAGAAAATCGCAGATGCTTTTCGCAAAGCGAGTTTCTAAAGAAAGAACTAAAAGTTCGCTGACAACGGTCGTAAATGAAGAAGCGGATTAGAAACTACGCTACTTGGTGAAATTGCGGTGGCACGACGTCCATGGACAATAGTCACCCTCATCGT
>JBHLPR010000101.1:0-4816 GCA_048939245.1 Promethearchaeota archaeon
ACAGCGGTGGGAGAGGGATTTATTGAGATGATGCGCAAGACCTTTTATCCGGAGTATACGGGGCGAATGTTCTTTGGGTTTAATCTCATGATTTTTCTGGTGTTCACTGTTGGAATTGTCGTGTTTGAAGTGTTGGGAGGTGTCTGGGTGATTTGGCCATTGAGTTTTGCCTTTATGTTTGTGACCAATGGGCTCTGGCATTTGATTCAAACCATTGTCTTACGCCGATTTTCCCCAGGACTGATTACGAGTCCGATTTATTGGGTTCTACTGTACTTTGTTACCCGATATTTCTTGTTACCGGGAGAAATTCTCTTGTTACATTTTGTGATTTCGGGGGTGCTGGGGACTATCATAACGTTGGTGATGTTTGGGCTTGCGTTTCGGTGGCGCCGACAAATGAAAAAGTAGCCAGAGAAGTGTGTGTTAATGGAGAGACAAGATATGGGGCAAAAAAATCGGAGGACGAAGTGGCGGGCGATTCCGGTTGCGATATTATTTGTGGTAGTCTTTCCGTTAGTTACATTTTGGACAGGGAAGATGATCGATGGATTGTTGGGGTTACCACTGTTCCCACCGTTTCCGTGGAATCTCTTTGTGGGACCGGTAGTGCTGTTTGTGGGGTTTGGCGTGGCGTGGGGTTCTATTTATCAGTTATATCGGTCGGGGCGGGGATTGCCATGGGGAGATGTGGATGATCCAGCCCAATCGACGCAGCTGGTGACCACCGGATTGTATGCCTATACGCGAAATCCCATGATTTTAGGATTTTTATTTCTGCTGAGTGGCATTGGGTGGTTAGTGCAGTCCATCTCTGCAATTCTTCTTATTCCGTTGGTAGCATTCATTCTTCTATGGGTGTGGTTGAAGCGTCGAGAAGAACCGCAACTCGAAAAACGATTTGGAGCTGCCTATCGAGCCTATAAGGAAACCACGCCCTTGATTATTCCTTGGCCATGGTACCGTGCACGTCAAGCATCTGAAGAGAAACAATAGTGTTTTAGCACGGCATTATTAGTAAAGTAAGTGTAAGCCGTTATCTTCACGAAAGTGTGTCATGGTCCGATGTGGGTACTTCGGATTGGTCTTCGACTTCTCGTCGCCATGCTTTCCGTTTTCCAATTCGGTTTCGGAGTCGCCATTTCAGACTTTTTGGTGCTTGCTCGAGCGCAGTTTGGATATGGTGTAAGCCTTGGCGTATCCGTTGAGTCTCAGCAGAGGAGAGTGAATAATTGTGCACGAGCTGGAGCACTTGCTCGATGTTCGTGTTCACATCATGATAGAGCCCCCAATCTTTTGCACAGAGCTCGGCTAGATAGGTGACATTGATGATGCCAGGTTCATCCATGGTTCCTTGAGGAACGTCTTTAACGATGGTTAGAATATCCCGAACGTCTTTCTCGTTAAGCTGATGGATCTGTAGTTTGCTTAGGAGCAGGTCACTAATGGAGATAGTATACTTTTCAATCGTCAATCGGTGCTTCAAATCGATCGAATGTTCCATTTCAAAGGTGTCTAAGAAGACATCGACATGATCAGTAGACCCTGGTTTAAGAAACAGCATCCGTTGACCAGCGGTGGACAAGGCGACCTGCGAATCCTCTTGATATCCCAGCTCCTCCATCACCTTGATTATTTGGGCGCTTTGTTTTCTCAGCCCCACCATATCAATATCGCTATAATCGCGCTCACAGAAGCCGATGATTTCACAGTGCCGACGAATGGCAAGCCCCCCAATTAACCGAAGAAGGACATTGTTGGCTTGTCCCGCGTCGATAATTCGTTGTGCTTCAAGGATACGTTCATCGCGGAGCTGTATATTTGAAGGCAAGAAAAACCACCGTTCATCTTTGTTGGCTATCGTACTGTTAAGTGCCGCTTTATCAAGCACTCTATCTTACTACAGTAGAATCGTTGATAACAAAACAATGAGAGTGATACCGAGTGCAAGACACCACACGTTAATTACGAGTTCAAAGGCCATTTCACGGGATTTCCGCACCAGTTGATACATCTTATTTTGGATGTTAAAGGTGATATCCATGAGGGCAAGAAAAATTAGTGCACTTGCAGCCAGGAGGGCGAAGAAAGGACCAAAAGATTGTCCGATTAAAATTCCGATGCCACCAATAATCGCGCAAATTGCCAACCAAAAATCTGCAACGGGAAAGGCGGATTCAAATTTGATATACCACTCTTCTTTTGTCACCTGAACATCGCCTTTAAGGAAGAAATCTACCCAAAACACTATAGTCAGAATTGCAGTCAAAATCAACAGAACAGCCAGAAGAAGAAATATCATGGCAAGATCATCTGAACATGAAAATTAACTTGTTATATTTATGTCCAATAGCCAAAATATGATGCACGCCTCCACTGTATACTATTGAAAAGGGCAACAAGAATTGGGTTTTTTGTTGAATTATTTTGGGGGCTTCTCAGAGAATGGTTAAAGCCAATGAACGTGATATTAGTGAATGAGCTGATTGCTTGACGAACATTACGCAAAGCGATGAAACCATCGTAAAAATCAATGGTGTGGAACTCTGTTATGACACCTTTGGCAACTCATCGGACCCGGCGATATTATTAATCATGGGACTGGGTGCGCAGATGATTCGCTGGCGTGAAGACTTTCTCAGACCGTTTGCTGCCGAGGGCTTTTTCGTGATCCGCTTTGATAATCGGGATGTCGGAAAATCATCCAAGTTCGAGGAGGCCGGAGTGCCCGATGTGGTGTCGCTGATGCTGGGTGCCCAACAGGGAAAAACGGTCGATGTTCCGTATACGCTGACAGATATGGCACAGGACGCAGTAGGGTTGTTAGATGCGTTGAAGATTAAAGTAGCACACATTGTGGGCATTTCGATGGGTGGTATGATCGCCCAAACCCTTGCGATTAATTTTCCTGATCGAGTCACCACCCTAACGTCAATTATGTCGACGACAGGAAATCCTGAGTTACCCACACCCAAACCAGAAGCCATGATGGTACTCCAACAAACCCCACCAGATACACGCGAAGAATACATCGAGTCCATGATTAAAGGCCAACGCATTTTGTCAGGACCCCATTTCCCCATTGATGAAGATTATTTCCGAGACTTTGCGGGTCGGGCGTTTGATCGAAGTTATTACCCGCAGGGCACGGCACGGCAACTCGCGGCGGTTATAGCATCAGGTAGCCGGAAAGATGCATTGAAAGCATTGCAAATGCCTACCTTGGTCATTCACGGGGATGCTGATCCACTGGTTCCGGTGGAAGGGGGACGTGATACGGCCGCCTCGATTCCGGGAGCTAAGTTAGTCATCATCAAAGGAATGGGTCATGATATTCCTGAAGCTGCAGCACCTCAGGTTTTTGACGCGATTATCCAGCATATAAAGCGATAGCCACTGGTTGGTGTGGAAGACAACTACCCAGATTATGGGTCCCTGTTCCAGGCAAGTTCTAATGCCAAGGAATAACAGGAACAAGGTATAATTCTGTTCTTTTGTGGAATCACTTACTAACGTGATAACTTATTCATTTGAGATGCTCTTGAAGCGTTTCGCGGTCGGCGTATGCTATAGAGATGATTGGACTGAAGCCGAGTTGTGACCAAAATGCTTCGGCACCTATGTTTCCGACAACATAGCGTAAACTGATGTGACGAACCTGTTCGGCTTTAAAGTAAGCATATAATTCACGGATGAGCTGTGTCCCGACACCACGTCGTCGCTGGTCCTGTTGGACAAAGATCCTGCTGATTTGTCCGACTTTCGGAGGGTTATAATCTGTTCGTTGAAGAATTTGCCCATACGCAAATCCAACAATGTGCGATTCGTGTTCAACGATTAATACCAAACCGTGTGGATCTGAGAGCATGTCGGTGACATCATGGACAAGGTTTTGTCGTCCCGTTGTGGTGAGGCGCCAAAGATGTGGATTAGACTGCTCGACGTGGAGTTGTAAGTGTAGTACAAGGTCCACTAACTGGTCCTGATCGTGTGTCGTCGCTTTCCGTACCTGCATTTTGCATTCTTCCTATCAGAACATATCCCTGTATTAGAGGCTAAGACGTTTCTTTTTATTGATACGGGGAATAGCAAAGTACTGGTGGGTCGTAAATAACAGACTAACATTTACTACTGGTGGATTCGGGAATTAGAGAAGAAATAGGCTGATAAATGAAATTCGAAATGCACAAGTAGACTGACCACCCAGATATGCTACGTCTAACGTATGTGCTAAGGTGACATAATATGGTGCTCATGACTGGTGACGAATATCGAAAAAGCCTCCGCGCCCGGGGACCGCTGAAAGTGTATTTCATGGGTGACAAGCTCCAGGACCCGTTGACCCATCCGATTGTGCAGGCGTCCATCAATTCCATCGCCTTAACCTATGATCTGGCACAGGAACCGCACCTGCAAGACGTGATGACAGCGACATCAGCCTTGACGGGGGATCGGATTAACCGGTTTTGCCATTTACATCAAAGTACCGAGGACCTTGAGAAGAAAGTGCAAATGCTCCGACTCTTGGGACAACGGTGTGGGACCTGCTTTCAACGTTGTGTCGGAATGGATGCCATGAACGCCGTGTATTTAACCACGTATGAAATCGACCAAGAGCATGGAACCCAATACCATCAACGGTTTATCGACTATGTGAAACAAGTGGAAGCCCACGACTGGGTTATCGATGGATGTATGACTGACCCCAAGGGGGATCGGAGCAAACGCCCCTCTCAACAAAAGGATCCTGATGTCTTCGTGCATGTGACGGAACGCCGTGACGATGGTGTGATCATTCGGGGAGCGAAAGCCCATC
>JBHLPR010000012.1:0-48890 GCA_048939245.1 Promethearchaeota archaeon
AAACACTTCGAGGCTTTCAACGCCCTTTTTGGCGAGGTATTGATCAACTAAAGCCTTAATGAAAAAGCAGCTCTTTTTATCGGTCAGGGTTTTTGCTAGTGCGTAGAGTCTTCGCTCGGATGAGCTGAGTGAGAGCGTTTGAGCCAGGTCCGCTTGGAGCATGTTGGGTACGCGTAGAGAAATGAAGAAGTATTCATCGACGAGATCGATGCCTTCACTGAAAATATTAAGGCGCCCCGCCCAGTTTTCGAACACATCCTGATATTGTTGTTCAAACTGCTCAGTGAATTCTTCCAGGCGTTTACCTAGCTGGCCACTGGGAGGCTGTTTGAAGATTAAGGCGTTTCGTGTGTATTGGCCATCATGGACGATGATGTGAAAGTCACGATAGGTGATTTGTTGTAGAGAGGAGGTGTCGTCAAGAGGTTCCGGGGATTCGTCGGTTTCGGTGAGATTTACCCCAAAAGCAGTGATGGCTTGGATGAGTGCACTTACGAGATTGGCTTTCATTTTTCGGTCAATTATTGGATCTAATAAGCATAGCCCAGTTTCTTTATGGATTAACAGGATTCGTCGAATTTTGTGAATATCATAAAATGAGTCCACCAGTGTCTGCAGTTTTCGTTGATGGGACCTTTGTCGGGGAAGGAGGATCTGTTGTCGGTAAAAAGCGAAGACTACCGAAATAAGCAGAAGTAAAACAACGATGATGGAGAGGAGAACCCACCAGTAGAAGGAAAGAGGAGACACGGGAATCATACAGTACACATGCCATATCCCATCCTCTGCATTGTTGATGATGAGGAAGTCTCCGTCCACGACCCAATCAGTATAGAGGAGAGTATTTCGATGAAGAAATTCAATTGTAGAATTGGGGAGGAGAGGCACGCTAATGGTTTGATTCTCTACACCTGTCGGGAAATCCACTATTATCGTGAGAAGCCAATTCGCTTCCAGTTGGACCGATGTTGGTCCAGAACTGACCGGAACCATATCAATGAAATTTCCCACCCAGCGCACATCGAAATTAATGGACCATTGATAGAAATTCGGCCAACTGAGTAATATCTGATACAGACGTGGCGCTCCATCCAATAACACCGGAGGTTGGTATTCGTCACTGGCCCATACACCATTCGACGGGGCTTCTTGATTGGCTACTGGATGTCCGTTAAGTCGCAGATTGATAGCGGAAGGGAAGAGTTCTGAAGATTCGGGAAGGATAGAGACATTGAGAAACAAGTCGCGAGTCCGATAGCTCCATGAGTTAAAATGCCCATAGCAATCGCCTTCATCCTCTTCATCGGGATTCACATCATCGCGACAGTATACCCAATTAATTCGGGTATCAGTGGTAGCCCCAAAGGCACGACCAAGGCCGAAGTAGAAAGTGTGAGCATAGGTGGACAAGGGATTAAGCACTAGTGCGCTTTCGTTGGTATCAATCCAAAACCAGTATTCCTCACCGGGTTCGAGCATCGGTGATACAGGGACTTCAATCCAATCGGTAAAGGGAGCAGACGTGTCGACAAAGGTGTCGGCTTGGGTTCCGGGTTCAGCGCCATAAACCCGGTAGCGGAAAATACCTTGCGATTCACCACGAAGATAGATCCAAAACCCATCGACCCGAACTGGTTGAGTTCCATTGATGCGGAAGCCCATATAGGATTCTTCGTCGGTCCAGATATAATCTTCAAAGGGACAATTGACCGGGTTATAGTCTTCCACGGCGATTTGTATGGGTTCAGGTTGAATATTCGAGAAATGGAGGGTCTCGCGAGATAACTGACCCTGAGTAACAGTCAAAGTGAATTGGTTTCGGCTGTTCAGATTAGGCCAAATGTGTTGTTGCATCCAAGTTAATTGAGCGAGAGGAGAACTTTGATTTTCAAGAAATTGGATGTTGCCAGTAAAGGGTAGATTGGTTAGTGTGTGAGCACGCCCCGGGGTATTGAGTGGGAAAGTGGTAATTGGATTCTGGACTGGTTTGTTCAATGGAAAATAGAAGAGGAACCCATTGAACAGCAGTATTAAGCTAATTACGAGAGAGACGATATGAAGCCCGGTGGCCTTCCGGGGAATCTTCATATTCACGATTACCTCCCACAGGGCGTGCCTTGCGTGGTCCTGTGTGTTTTTTCAGCTAGAGCGCGCTTTGATTTCCGGAAATCAGTAGCATTTGAAATGTACCCTCCGTACAATAAATATCCCAGTTGCCTCGGTTGAAGATCAGGAGGAATTTTGCTGAATTCGTAATCCCTTTCAACGAGAAAAGCGACAAAAATCCCAGAAAAAAAGATGTTCAGTGATCCCAATTATCAACTAGTCAGATTTATGCAGTTCAGAGGAAAAGGGGACAAACGCGCCATCGTGGAGTATGGGTGTTAAGCTGTAGCGGTTAGGCTGGGCACAAAAGGTAATGTCTTCTTCATAACCGGCTCGAACCAGAAGACTTCCATGACGACTCACCAATAATTCACGAGCTAAATCCCCAATATCAGCATAGCCAGGGGGTCCATCAGGATCGCGAATACGAATCATGAGTTGATAACAGGTGAAGTCATCTTCCGTTGCGACGCCATGCACACTTCCCGCAGAGATGACAGAAATCGGCTGTCCTAACTGGATAGCTAACTTGCGAGCGGTGGAAGAGACGTGATCAATATTCAAAAACGCCCCCACTAAGAGGGTCGCCTTCGCGGGAGGCACTCCAAGGGTTCGTGTGAAATTACTTGTAGTAAGAATAATGGGATGCCCACGGATTCGGTTAGTGAGAAAACTGCGCGGCGAGTTTCCATAATCGAAGCCGGCTGGAGGATGAGCCGCTCTTTCCCCAGCCAGAAACCCATTCGGAAAATGATAGATTCTTTCCCGGGCTTCTTCCACTGTGGGAACCGGAATAATCTTTGAAGCCCCGTTGGCAAGAGCCGTAATTATTGTACTGCTTGCTCGGAGCACATCCACAAGGATAATCACATGCTGTTTGTCCACCGCTTCGGCCAGTGCTTGGGGTCCCGAACCATGCGTCACTGAAAGGGTATCCGACATAGAATAAGCTCCGTGCGACAGGCGGGTTTAAGGTTTTGGTGCGTCCAGCTGGTGAAGACCCCGACGGTAATAGAGGACTCGGTAGATCACCGTCAGATGACTCAGAATAGCCACCAGGACCAATCCGACATACAGGAGTGGAGGATAGAGAACCGCCCCAATGCTAGTTACCACCAAGATGAAGAGGCGTTCAGACCGAGCCGCCAGACCAACGTCTGTATCAGTCACACCGGCGGCTTGTGCGCGACTTCGACTATAACTGACTAAGATAACCCCGATCGCCGCAACGATGACCCAGCACCAGCTAGGTCCCCAATGAGGAAAGGGATTCGGGAGCCACAGAAAGGGCAAAAGAACTAACACATCAGCACCCCGATCTAGCATCGAATCAAGAAATCCACCAGCCAATGAAACCTGCCCGGTGCGACGGGCGACTTCCCCATCTACTCCATCTAATACTCCAGCAAGGAAGACAAGAAGTCCATAGATAAGAACCCAATGATATAAGCTGAGCAGGAAGGCAGCGAGCCAAGCGAAGAAAAAGGCTAGGACACTGATGGTGTTTGGAGCGAATCCTAGGCGAATAAAGCCACCGGCAAGAAACCGAACCAAGGGACCGAACACCCGTCGAAGACGAAATTGTGAAGGCACCATAATCGCATCCTGTCACCGAGAATGAATAATATTGCCCTTCGCATCTAATATTGCCCCGACCAAATGAACGTTGAGAGGAACTTGGGTGCCGGGGAAGGTTATACAGTGGGCGAGTTCAGAATTATCCTGAACGACAGTCGAGGCCCCAAGAGTAGTTCCCCCATGTATAAGACATTTATCGCCCACCCGCACCCGAGTTCCTAACAGCACAGGACCCTGTATATGAGTTTCGTGCCCCAAACTCAGAGTGGCACTCTCCAAAGGACCAGTCATTGAAGTCCCTTCAGGCAGATAGGTGCCCGGGGGCATCGGAGCAGGAGGCCATCCTGCTGATAATAGATAATGGTTTAAATGAACTAGCTGGTGGGGTTCATCGACATCACACCAGATCTGTTTAGTGATTGGAATGCCCTGAATTGAGCCTTCGTGTAGGAGCCATCGAGATATCAGGTCAGCGACCGTGGACGCTGCAGGACCTACTTCGGGCGGAGTAGACTCGGTTCCCAGACCCCATTGCAGGAACTCGGGTGTGGCTCGAAGCGCAGGAATCACTGGGGAGTGTTTAGGGAGTGCGCATGCATTTTGCGTGATTGCGTAAATTTGATTGGATGCCCTCACTTCAATTTGAGTACCAGGAAGTTTGCGTTCCGCATCAAATAGCAGTGCTAATTCTGATTGTGTCGATATAAGGGAGGTTAGGGTTTGTGCAGAAACATAGAGATCGGCAGGAACTAGAAGAAACGGTTTCTGTGGGGAAAGGTGGGGGATAGCCGCCTTTAAGGAATGAAGAGGCCCCTTAGACCATTCAGGGGCAAAGATGGGAACTAAGGATGCAGAACAAGGCAGATTAGTAAGGAAGCGCTGTATCTGCTCGGCTTCATAGCCTACTGTGACGAATATGTGAGAACACCCTGCCTCGGTCAAAGCGGCAATGAGATACTCGAGGAGTGGTCGATTAGCTACAGGAAGAAGAGGTTTGGGAAGAACCGTGGTTAGGGGGTGAAAACGCGATCCGCGTCCACTAGCGAGAATAATGACCTTCAATGACTGATCCTCGAACAGGTTTTAGGCTAGGATGTCTCTTACATTAGCGGTGGTATCAGAAAAATGACTAGGCGCCAAGTGATAAACCCAGAAAACCCCGATGTTCGCATCATTGGAGAAGTTGCAACTCTTATTAAAACCGGCCACATCGTCGTTCTTCCCACAGATACTGCCTATGGATTAACCGGTGACCCCTCCAATGCTGAAGTGGTCCACCGGATCCTCGCTGCTAAAGAAAGGGAGAAAAAACTTGGAATGCCACTCCTTGCAGCGAACCTACAGCAGGTCCGAGACCTGGCCATTCTTTCCCCTCTGGCGGAAGCTGTTGCAGCTCAAGTTTGGCCCGGCGCGGTAACATTAGTCGTCTCTGCCCGTCAGAGGTTTCCTCATGGAATTTTAGGTCCAGAGAATTCGCTTGCAGTTCGGATTCCCAATCACCCTGTGCCCCTCAAAGTAATTCAGACAACAGGATTCCCGATCATTGGTACCAGCGCGAATAAGTCGAATATGGCCAGTCCACGAACTGCCAATGCAGCTGCCACCCAATTATCAAATTTGGTCGATTATATTCTAGATGGAGGTCCCACGCAGTATTCAGCTGACTCCACCATCGTGAATTTTACCCTTGACCCGCCAGAAATTATCCGTGAAGGCGCCGTATCACGCATAGAAATCAACCGCATACTAAAAATCGGCACTGAATCGCAATGAGTTATTCGACGTGAGTGGTTCCTGAACACTTAAAAAAGGAAGCGTGCACCCTTGAGCCGTATGCTGTCAATCAATGATGAATTCAACTTGTTATTATCATGTCGCCGATTCCAAGAAGCCGAAAGCTGTCAGGAACTTCGACGCATAATTGACGAAGAACCCGAAATAGGAGTAGTGGAACGGTGTAAACTCACAGGGATTACGTGCTTAGTGGTTGCCAAAGTAGACGGCGACCCCCATGCCTTTGCCACTCGAGTTGGGGAACGTGTGCGGAAAATGCCCTGGATTGTCCGCGATTTGTTGAAGATTCATCCGATTGATCTTGTTGTTGACAGCACTGTCAAAGCAATTCGTAAGGGCAGCAAAGAATTGGCGAAACAAATGACAAAAACAGATACGTTTCGCATTAATCTCAATCGCCGGGATACCGACCTGGATCGGGATAAACTCCTCCATGAAATCGCTATCCAATTTCCTGGAAAAGTCGATTTGGAAAAATATGACTGGATAGTCGCAGTAGAAATATTGGGACCAGTGACCGGTCTTGCGTTGCTCCGCGAAGAAGAAATTGTGACGCTACGTCGACCCTAGCGTGTGATGGCAAGAAGGGCGCATCGATCGAAGACAAGTTTTTGTAAGGCCTGTTTGCGTGCAGCAGATTTCTTGGATGGACAGATTGCTTCTAGTTCAGCGGCGGATATATCGAAGTTGTCTTGAATAGCCTGTGCTTTTTTATCGGTGTCGACTTCCAACACCGCGGGGTCATCGGTTGCTTCTGTGAGCTGTAAAAACTTGTGGTAGGCGGATTCGAGTGTTGATTCTTTGGTATTTACCAGCACACCCCCAAGACGTCGTGTAGAGTTGGAAATCCCCAGGATTTCAAGAGCCTGAGAGATTTGCCGCTGGGCTGCGGCAAAGCGTAGAATTTCCATTTGGTGGGTGGAAGCCCTATTGGTCTGGGTATTGAAGGCAGAAAAGGCGTGGATAGTGGCAAAGAGCAAATGATCAGTCCCAGCGACATAATCAGCGTCGACTAAAAGGAAAGTTAAACCTGGGGTGAAAGCGATTTGTTTGGTTAGATCAATAATGGCTTCGGGAAGCAGAGGACGAGTTAGGGTACACCCAAAGATTCCTACTTGATGACGGGAGGACCCGACGGTCACTTCCTGCATGATGAGAGGAGCCATTTGACACTTTCACCTGAGTTGTATATGTATCTGTACTGTTAGAAGGGGAAGCCCCAGAAAAACCAATCTGGTAGCAGAAATGGGAATTGAATGCGAAGGATGAAGGCAACATACAATGCGAAAATAAGAGCCAAAGTTGTTAGTAGCATTAGTCCGTAATCGCGTTTTCGAAGGCTTAGTTCGTAAAGACTGGTTCTGGTAACATTAGATCCAAACGCACGAGATTCTAGGCTCTCAGCGACTTGGAGGGCCCTGCGAATGGAACTGACGATGATGGGGATTAAGATGGGGATGTAATTGCGAACTTTTTGGAGGATATTGCCCCGTTCTAATTCGAGGCCCCGAGACATTTGGGCATCGCGGATAGTTTCTGTTTCCGTCGCGATAGTCGGAACGTAACGAACAGCCATAGAGAATGCAAAGGCAAACTCGTAGGGAATACGCATTTTGATGAGGGCGAGGGCGAAATCATCCGGGTGGACGGTAAGGAAGAAGAGGGAGAAGGCAGTCATAAGGACCACTAGCCGTAAAACAGTGGATACGGCAAAGGAGAAGGAAATGAAGAAAGAGTTTATGATTAGAATAAAGCCGGCAAGATAGGCTAGTCCTTGCAGGCTTTTCGCCCATTGGCGAGTAGACCTTGCCTTGAGAATAAAAGGAAGCATAGCGAGGAGAACAAGAAGGAGGGGGATGATTTGGAGGAAAAGCATTCCGATGATTGAGAAGCCTATTGCCATGATGAAGGTAGTTCGAGGATCGAGGCTGTGCATGAAGGTGTCTTTTTGTTTGAACCGGAATGCTTCAAAGATTGCAGCCATACTTTGTTCACCTCCGACTCCGTATTAGTTGATTAACGGCTTCCGCCGCTTCAGTAATTGTAGTAACGCTGGTGGGAAATTGGGGAAATTGTTCGGCGAGTTTATGGGCAAATTGGGTGAGTTGTGGTGGGAGAAGACGGGCGCGATCTAAGATGTGCGGATTACTTAGAATCTGGTGTGGAGAACCATCAGCAATTAATTGTCCTTTGGAGAGTATGAGAAGGCGGTCCACGGCTTTTACTGCGAATTCCACATCATGGGTAACAAGTAATAAGATATGTTGTGGGTCTCGGAAGGACGCTATAAAATTGAGAAGCTTTTCCTTTTGTAGTGCATCTTGAGCCTGCGTGGGTTCATCCAAGATAAGGATTTTCGGTTCAACACAGAGAACAGAAGCTAAGGCTAACCGTTTACGTTCACCCCCACTTAATAGAAAGGGAGATTGATCTTTGTAACGGGTGAGCTCAAATAAATCCAAATACCGTGCTACACGTGCGGCAATCTCGTCTTTAGGAAAGTCGAGATTTCGTAAGGCAAAGGCAATTTCAGCTTGTAATGTATCGGCAAAGAGCTGATGATCAGCATTTTGAAATACAAAGCCCACTTGTCTCGCGAGCTGTGCTGTTGATGTCTCCCGTGTATCACGGCCATCAATGTAAACGGCGCCGGTGGTGGGTTTGAGCAGCCCATTGATATGTTTCACCAGTGTTGTTTTTCCTGCCCCATTTTCACCCATAAGACCAATAACTTGTCCTGGTGCTAGCTCGAGATTTAAATTGCGAAGGACAGGGATTCCCGATTCATATTCGAAGCCGACATTATTGAAAAGAATCATCGCCGCACCTCCTTTAGAATTGCAGCAATGGCTTCTTCGACAGAAAGTGGCGTTGTTACACGAATTTGGGGGGAATTGATTTGTTTGGCCAATTGAATTGTACTCGGAACAGCTACGCCAATTTGGGAAACCCGTGGATTGTTAAAGACCTTGCTGGGCGGTCCTTTAGCTATCAGTTTGCCTTTATCAAGAACAAGGAGTTCTTGGATAAGGGGTAAAACGAGTTCCAATCGGTGTTCAATAAGTAAGACGGTGAGTTGCATTTCTTGATTTAGCTTGGCGATAAGGGAGAGTATTTCATAAGCGGATAAGGGATCAAGATTTGCTGTGGGTTCATCTAATACCAGAATATCCGGTCTCAGCGCCAATACCGCGGCTATTGCCACGCGTTGTTGTTCACCCCCAGATAGCTCATAGGGAGCTTTATCGCGGAGTTCTTCGAGACGATGTTGACGAAGAAGCGTTTCAACGCGTTGGCGGATTTCATCGCGTGGAACCCCAAGGTTCTCTGGTCCGAAAGCCAATTCACGCTCGACAGTGGGAGCGATCAGCTGGTTTTCGGGGTTTTGAAAGACTAATCCCACCTTTTGGGCGAGTTCGTGGGCATGATGTTCCTGGGAATTCATACCCTGGACAAGAACTGCCCCCTCTAAGTTTCCGGGATGAAAATGGGGGATAAGCCCATTAAGACAACGGGCAAGGGTGGTTTTTCCGCAGCCACTAGGTCCGACTAGCCCAAAGAAGGCGCCGCGGGGTATAGAAAGTGTGATGTTGTCAAGTACCCTGGTTTCAGTCCCCGAATAAGTGAAAGAAAGTTGGTCAATTTCAATGCTCACACTTGGTCACCCATCAGCACCGTGATCAGAGGCCGGCTGAGATTGGGCATGATGCGCCTTTAGAGTTTTCCGGAGTAATTGGAGAGCGAGCCCCAACGCATGATCACTTGATGCAACACCGTTTGCCCCCGCTGCTGTAGGATGCCCCCCTCCAGCTCCTCCAATCATTTCGCCCAAGGGTTCCATGACATCTCGTGCGAGGTCAAGTCCCCGCTCTCGATTCACCGGGAGGGTTGACCGAGCACTAAGTCGAACTTCATTTTTCTTTGCAGCACAGGCAATGGCAATATCAGCCCCCAACCCTATCAGAGCGCGACAGGCACTAGCCTCATAAGACCGGATATTGGTTGCAGCGATGAGAAGGTCAAACTCATCATACACGACGATTCGCTGGGCTGCTTTCAACCGTGCGATGCGTTCGGATTTGTCGAGGGGGGTTGATAGGAGCTTCAGTACTTGGTCATAGTCAGCGCCAAATCGTAGTAAGGTGACAAAATTTTCAAAAGTGCTTTCTAAAGCAATATGAAAGTGCCGTGAATCATAAACGAGGCCACACGCTAATTGAGTTGCAGCATCCGCAGGCATCTCATGGGTACTTACCTGCCAAAGACGCAATATCAACTCAGCCGTCGAACGAATTTGATTGTCAAAAAGGAGATAATCCGCTAGTTGTGGAAGATCCTTGTGAGGAGCGTGATGATCCACACAAAATACCGTTACATCCTTACGCGGCAGATGTGGAGCCAGGTCCCCAATCTGTTCAAGATTATTCAGATCCAGTAATACAATAATTGAATGGTTGGCAAGCTCTTCAGCAGAGCCAATGGTGATGTCGAAGAACGTGGCCACATTGGTTGCGGAACGATTCAGGCTTTCTGCAAATATCTGAGTTGGGATTTTTGCTTCCAATTGTAAAAGGTGGGCTAATGCGGCGGCGCTACCAAGTGCATCAGGATCGGCACTTTGATGAAGAACCAATGCCACCGAGTCTTTAGTCTTCTCCAATAGGGTGGTAAGGAAGTGAGAAGGATTAAGTTGTTTCAAGGATTGTCCCGCCGTCGTTGAGATTGGAGTCAATGGCGGAATGTTTAGAGGGAGACTAGCCCGCCGGAGCGGCACCGGGTTGTCCAAGCATTCCTCGAAGGGTTTCTTGGAGCGTGTCGTATTGTTTTCGTAATTGGGCTTCTTGTTTTTCTAAGGATTGTACGCGCAGCTCAAGGGTCTCAATCTGCTCTTTCAGATTTTTAGTGGCTTTGGTCTTGGTTGTTTTGAAAAGCAGAGGACCGGAGGCTTGATAGATGACATTTTTTGTGGTTAATCCCTTAATTTGTTCTTGGGCATTCTTGGTCTCAGCTAATTGTTGTTTAATCTGAACCAGAAGCGCATTAACATATTGTAGGCTGTCTCGTGTTTGTTGCACTCGTACTAGCTGCTGACGAACACGAGGAGGAAGCTCTTCACCCATTTTTCTTCACCGTAAACTGGTGTACACCATCAGCCACCACATATAGGCGCGTTAGCGTTGTTGCTGCAGCGCGGAGGGCAGTAACATCCTGGGCGGCTAGGTGAAACACGATTGTATTTTGGTTGGACTTACTGTGAACCTTGACTCTTTTTGAATCTATCGACGCATATTCCGGTTCAAGAGCAGAGCCAATTACTTTCTGCTTATGCCGATCGTTGGGATGGAAGGCAATCGTGAGAGTGTAAGGAGAGGATTTCACCATCGTTTCAGTTCTCCTATGGGTCGGGTGAGAAAATGCTTTACCTTCATGGAAGGCCCGAGGAGTTTCGTTTCGTCGGTTGAGACAAAATCCATTGCTTTGTAGCGTGATAATGCCACGCGTAAGACGACAGTGTCAGTACGTATACTGGAGAGGTCGTCCCGAGTCGTACAGGAGACCATGAGAGCCTCAGCTAAAAGTTGGGCCTTAGGCCGGTCCGAGGGTTTGTCAGGAAGGACAACCAAGGTTTTGATGTTTCGTGATGGACTTGCTTCAGTCTCTCGGAGGAGTTGAGTAGACTTGATGATGATGGTGGGGGGAGAAAAGACCCAATTCTCCTCAGAAAGGGTGAGAAATCCTAATCGTCCAGGATTTCCATGAAAGGCACCAACAAGGAGGAGTCGAGTCGCGCCTAGCTCATGGGCTGCGTCACAGAATTCAGCAAAACCTTGTTTTCCACGGGTTATACGTGTGGAACCGGGTATAACTCGTACGAGTTCCTTAATGAAACTGCGAATTCGTTGGGTAGGCTTTCGAGTAGTTCCGAGGACAATCACTTTGTTCGCCGGCTAACTGCACGTTCACGAAAAGACCGGAGAATTTTCTGCGCATCTGTTGTGGGGGAATAAGCACCACCCGTAAAGGTGTGGCCACATTTCCGACAGCGCCAAATGCCTGTAGATAGTCGGCGTACCGCTTTAGTTTGACAATTAGGACATTTGTGCTTAGCCTTCATGTTAGCTTCAATCTTGGCGACGCGCTGACGCATAGTGACCCCATAACGAGCGCCAAATCGTCCTGCTGTTCCGGCTTTCTTAGTACGTCCCATGGAAATACTCACCTTTGGGGAAGCTGTTTTCGCATCTTTTTAACAATTTTGTTCGCACGTTCGACGCAATCTGTGACTTCCTGACGGCTGAAGGGGGTAGTTCCCCATTTTTGCATTGATACAACGGTATCGTCGCCATCAATAGCAATCGAAAGGCGGGCATCCATGACTCGTTCTTCATCAAGGTTTGGATCCGCGATAATGCTATCACCGATTTTAGCGAAGGTGATTGTCAGTGGTGGGGGTCCCATTTTGAGTGGAGTGGCGTCTTCCAGGATTTCTGCTTCACCTGCATCGGTTAATTTCACCTTGGGGACATTGGTTGAAAGCAATGCACTCACGGCAGCAATTGAAGCAACATCGATGAGATTACCATGATCTGCAAGAACATAGAGATCGACCATTACCAAGTATACATGTTCGCCGGATTTGATGCACAAATCAGCTCGATCTATAGCGCTCGAATGACGTATTCCTCGATCGACGACCCGAGCTAGTTCGATAGCTTGTTCATCAGGGGGACCCAATTCAAAGGTTGGTGAAGCAATCGGCGAGAGTTCTGAAGAAGTAATGACTACCCCTTCGTCCGGGGTATCCGGAAAGGGGTTTCCAACTTGAATCTTCACCCCTGCCATGACACGGCTTTCACCTAACCAAGCCTCAGCCGAACCTTCAGCCTTCGTTATAGAATTTTGTTCTATTTTGATGGGACGAACATCATCAAATCCTCGCGCATCAATTCGTTTTCCTTCACGTAGTAGAGTTAAAATCTGCTCACGTTCAATTTCTGTAACTACATCCATGTTCAATCACTCCTTAGTTTTCGAGTCTTCGTCCTTTGTTTTCGAGCGTTTGCTCTTTTTCGTGGTCTTGGGCGTATCTTCCTTCTTTTCGGTTTTCGCTCGTTTCGCCCGCTTTTTAGGAGCCTTTGTTTCCTTCTCTGGTTCTCCTTCGTCCTTTTTGGGTGCTGTTTCTTCATCACCAATCTTATCTCTAATTTGAGCATATTTTTCAAGAAGCACAGCACGCTGCATTTCCTGGATTTGGTGAATGCCGTCTTCAGCTAGTCGAAGAGCTTCGGCAAACTCTGAAGTAGTCAATTTTCCATCCATTTGGAGAAGAGTAATTTCACCTCGGTCAGGAGCCATGGCCAATGGAACATCAGCCTCTCCGACTTTATCTTCAATATCACTCAAATCCAAAACCACTTTACCATCGATTTTCCCTGCTGCACAACCAGCTATGAGTCCTCGCATGGGAATACCTGCATCGGCTAAGGCTAAGGACGCTGCTGTGGCACTCGCACATCGAGAGCCTCCATCAGCCTCAAGAACCATGATGTAGACATCAACCACTGCCCGGGGATACATTTTCAGAAATAACATCGGTTCAAGTGCCTGACGGAGAACCATTGAGATTTCATGTTCTCGACGACTTGGAGCAGGGCGTTTACGATCAGATACTGAAAAGGTTGCCATTCGATAATTCACTCGGAGTAGGGCTCGATCTGATTGAGCCAGATGCCGCGGATGGAGCTCACGAGGTCCATAGACTGCAGCCACAATCTTATTTTTACCATGTTCAATGTATGCTGAACCATCTGCACGGCTAAGATAGCCGACTTGCAGTTTTATTGGCCGGAGTTCGTCGAGCTTGCGACCATCCTGGCGTCGACCCTTCGTGTCTATCAATGGCAGTTCTGCTTCAGTTTTTTTATCACTCATTCTTTTCACCATTTAATTCGGCAAGCTTTGCATTGATGAAGTCACGAACGCGATCAGTCAGCCCACTAGTATGAGCTTCGCGTTCAATTTGATGAATTGCTTCGACAGCAACATCCATTCGATTCGGATTCCCTTTCATCCACACCAAACCATTCTGTCCAACGACAATATCAATTTGAAGGTCAGATTTCAGCATGTTGATCATTGACCCTTTTCGACCAATCAGTCGAGGGACACGCGTGGGGACAATCTTCAAGAGTCTCCCACCACGAACTTTTCCAAGTCCGCGACCGAGGGTAGTAATAAGGGGATCCCGAGTTCGGTCTGCCGCTATGATTTCAGCGACCACCGTTTCACCAATATCATAATATCTTCGAAGATCTTCTTTTGCCCGTGCCGCATCACGTCGGGATAATGCATGTGTGGTGGGAAGCATTGCTGGATATGGACTATCAAAATCAACTAGCCATCCATTCAGTGTGACTTCCACAATTGTTCCAATGATGATGTCACGGGTTTTCGGTATGTATTGTCCCTTCAAAGGAACAACATAAACCGTTTTACCTTTCATCTTCGCCACACCAATAACTGAGGCGAACACTTTCTCTTGTTCCTTGTAAGCCCCATCACCGTTTCTAAAATCGCCTTCGGCTAGAAGCTGTCCGGGAACTACAATATCCTGTTGTTCAAAGTTAATTGACACTTTCAATAAAACCTCCTACAGTGTTTCCTTTTTTAGTATCTTAATTTCAGCTCGACCACGAGTAAGATTATTGAGGGCATCAATGAGTTCTCCACGAAGCCCAGCTGGAACTTCAACAATAGCTATCCAGGACCCATCTTTCTGCCATTCGTCTTTCGCAATATGACCTTGCTGTTCAACAGCTCCATAGGCTTTAGGAGCAAAATCAGCAGGAATCTTGATAGCGATTTGTTGAATCTCCATACGAATCGGAATGATAGGTTGTAAGGCTTTGACAACAGTGCGTGCTTGTTCTTCAGCTGTCTGAGTTGAGTCAATAACGACATGTGCCTCTTCCATTGCCGATTCGATACGTGCCGGTGGATGAGGGAGCCCAGTTTTGGGATTAATAGAATTACGTACAATGATATCGATTACTTGACGACGACGTTTCTCGACCATCTCTCGACGTTGTTCGGTGGTTAACTGAAGAGACCCTTTATCAAGTATTATTCGGGCGACTTCAAATTCGTCAGTTGTTCCGAATGCCTCTTCCATAGCTTCCGTTGCAGCTTTCTTACTTCTTAGGGCATCTTCAAAGATTGTTTCTCCTCGAAGAATTTCACGGAATTCTACATCTTCACCTTGTTTAAAGCGCCAAGCAAGTTTCGGATCCACAATGATTTCAAATCGATGTCCGTGGGTTTCTAATTGAGCTAAAGCGGCGTCACCTAAATCAACACGTTTGTCTCCGCGAATTCCTCCCATTCCAGCCATAATCATCACCTTAACATCGATTACACTGAACCCAAGAGTTGTTGAACTTCATTGGTTCTCAATTGAATGAATTTTTTGTCGTCCGTTGTCACTTTAGCGATTACAAGCCCCTCTGGCTGGAGGGGCGCAGACAGGGTTTCTTTGTGAACTCGGACTGCTAGATGCAAAGCCTCGTCAACAGTCATAGAGGGTGTATATTCTTTTTCCAATATCGTATTCATTTGCTCAGCGCCGATTCCGACCGCGTGCGCCTTATAACTCCAAAAGGCGCCAATCGGAGTTGTCAGATAAAGTTGGGGATCAGAATCGATACCAACAAGAAGCATCGACACCCCATAGGGACGGGTTCCTCCTTGCTGAGTATAAGATTGAATATGATCACTGAGTTTCTTACTAAGCGTTTTCACCGGAATCGACTCAGCGAAGGTTAGCCGGTGGATTTGCGCAAGCTCTCGTGCATACCGAACTAGTGAACGGGCATCACCTGATAATCCTGCAATTGCCGCCCCGATTACATCATCGAGAACGAATATCTTGTCATTGTGATCTGGTTCTTGGAGCGAATGCTTTCGAAGAGCCGCCGTCAATATCACACCGTCGACGCAACGAATTCCTAAAATTGGAGTACCCTTTCTTACCGCCTCAAAGGCGTATTCAACCTGAAATAGGCGTCCCTCAGGACTAAATGTAGTCAAAGCGATATCATAACTTTGTGTATTACCAAACAATGAGGGGGGTCCTCCATTAACGCCTAATGAGAAGGGAGTTTTGTGAAAGCCCTCTTACTCTTATGTTAGTCTTGCAGGTTTGCCGATTAGGACTATCGCCTTTAAAATCTTGTTATTGACAGACTCCGATTTTCTAGACCCCAATTCCGTACTTATTCTTGGGCTTGGTGCAGATAATAAATTATACCAATACAAAGCAATCCCGTTAGAAGGGCATGTAACCAGCTGAAGCCCACAAAGGCAATAACTACGATGATGATTAATAAAATGAGTAGTTCAAACCAGCCAGCGGTTTCACCATAATATTCCCGAAGGTTCCCAAAGAAAATCACTAGGCTAATGAAGATTAGAACAAGGAATAAAATGGCTAATACACCAGCCACGACTGGACCAATAAAATCGATAAATAGCCCAACAGAACCCCAACGCGTTATCATTAACGCAATTAGGATACTAAGAATGATAGTTACAGCTGCACCAATTATCATACTGCGACGCATGAATTGCTGGTCTTGAGACGTATCTTTGGACATCGCTAGTGGCAACCTCGTATCAAGGGCTAGAGATGCGAAGACTCAAAAGGTGAGAAGCTTTTAAGTCTTTGGCTGGGGGTTTACCTATGACTCCGCCGCGGGTTGCCCGGATTCAGCTTACTGCCCTACAAAGGCGGCAATTATATAGTGTTCGTCGACGGGCCTGGCCTCTTGAAGGGTGTGCGTTACTTCTTGGAATATATAGCGAGAAAGATCTCACGGCTCGTGTCGTCCGGATAGCAGAAACTAAAAATATCGCTAAATCAATCGCCGCGTTTGAAATCGATCCTGAACACCAATATTGCATTCTCACGGCGGCAGCAGAAGAAGGATTGGACCAGGTAGGTATCTATCACTCTCACCCTGCACCTCCGGAACCCTCAGGCAGTGATTTGGAATTTATGAAATACAACCCCTGTGTTTGGATTATTGACGGTCGGAAAAGACTGCGATTTCGCATGAACGCCTATCAACTATGGCAAGGATTTCTATTATCAGTTGATATTGATATCATGCCGGAATAAAAGGTGGGGGCTCTCGGCTCGTCGCGAGATCGTCATAGCACAAGGCTCAGTTTGGAGCGGCGTGGCTTCACTGAACCCCAGGGATTTTGATGGCAAGGCGAGTTTTATCTGTTTTGGCGCTTAAGTCGGAGACGAAAAAGAGGACAATTGAAGCTTTTTGATATTAGCGATGTTTACGTGGTCTGACCACTTTCTGAACCTCAAGTCCGGGGAGATGAGACACTGCCTTACGGATGGTCCCACTAATGCCCATCACCTGCAAGATGAGAGGAACGCCATCAATCTCTAAAATCGTTGTTAGTGCTGCTCGGAGCGGACGAACTTGAGTATGTTCACACCGGATTATGGTATACTTCAGTTCTGGATGATACGACGTTAACCAAAATCCAATCCGACTCACACCCAGTTCACCATATAGCGCCTGTAGCTGCTGCCAGATGGCGTTTCGGAATGCGGATTCCGAAGGGAGTTTCTGGGAGGCATGAACCCGAATTGCGAGATAGCGTTGACGTGTGCGCACTTAGGTTTCCCTCCCAATGTTTACACCATGAATATTTTGTCTAGCACCCTGAATTTGGGAAATAAGGGCCAGTGGCTTTTGTCTCATAGCCTCCTTTGCAAGGTCTTCAGGAACAGCTGCGAGGAAACTTAATGCTTCAAGATCTCTGGGGGCACGAAGCTCACAAAGTTGACTTGCCCCGGAAGTTAAAATGAGAGGGCAGTCAACACGCACTAAGTGTTGCACAGCATTGTTCATAACGCGCATTAGTCGAGAGCGAATAGATCCCTTTAGAGTTAGAAGATTTTGAAGGCATAATTCAACGGGCTTATTATGATTAGCTGTTACTCGGGCTACTCGTGAATCCATCACCATGAAATCTTCAATATCTTTGAGCATAATCATATGAACTGAGGGAATTTCCGCAGCTGCGAGCCAAATCGGTTTAGAGCGACCGTGAATGACCAGAAGATCTGTTTGCTGCGTTTGTTTATGGACACGGAATCTGAGTCGTGTTGCTCCTCGTGGAGAAAGAGTCAATCGGCGAAATATTGTGAGAGGATAATGAAGAGCCGGCAGTTTCAGCGCCTTGGGGGTTTCAAGGGCTAATCCAGTAAAACCGAAGGTATTCGCTAGATTGGCAAAGTGTATGAACTCCACATCAGTGGGTGAGTGGTGAAAATGGATATGGAGGTCAAACATTGACATATTCTTCCAATCCTAAAGAAGTTTGAATTTATGACAGAGATTTTCGAGGTCGCTGAGAGAGGGTTTTCGTCCAGAAAACCGTACTACGAGGCGAATAGAATCGCCGCGGTTAATTATGCGAACTCGTCCTTGATAAGCCTCCTGTTTATCGAGCCGCAGAAAAATTTGGCCCTTCTTATTCACCCGTGAAGGAAATGTCCTTGCCACTATGTCACGATCTTCAGAGCGGAGCTGCTCACCAATTGAGGTTAACGTCTGTTCAATTAACTCGCGTTGGCTTAACTGGGTTTCAAGGCGAATAATGGGATTATGGTAGTGCCCACGGAGTTTCGTGGAATTAAATTTCAGTCTACTTTGAACCGCTTGAGGAAAAAGATTCATCATTGCTGTTCTGACTTTATCTAGCTCTTCAGTAGCATGAACAGAGGCTTGCATCTCAAGACGAACCGGCCCGCTTTCCGCTGCGGCCATGTATTAAGCACCCTCCAAAAGAGAACACATACTAACTATTTCCCACGGCGTCCATATTTACTGATACTTGGACGCAGCTTCTCTGCACCAGTGCCCCGATGGCGTAATCCCCGAGAAGTTTTACCAGCAGGAGACAAGCCCCGAAAAACCCGTCCCTTTTGTGTGGGGTCACACAGCCAATTGACACGTGAATCAGCTTTGATGGCTGGATGACTCGGGTCAACAAGAACGACTTCATACCAGAGGTTCTTACCATCTTCAGCGATGTAATATGAGCCCAATATGCGTAAATTCGGATATTTCCGTGCTGTCCGTTCCTCAGCAATCCATTGACGACTGCGACCCGGAGTGATTTTCACGGTTCCCATCTTTTTGGGTTTTCGACCCATCGTGGGACGTGGTTTACGTCGAGAACCACGAGTGATACGTTGGCGTACTACAATGAAACCTTGCTTCGCACGATACCCGAGTTGACGGGCCCGATCAATTCGTGTCGGCTTCTCTATTCGATTAGTAGCAGGCTCTTTCCGCCACTCGATAAGCCGCGAACGAATAAGGGCTTTCAACTCTTTGTCTTGGCTCGCATACAGCTTGCCAATATGTTTGTACATTGATGTAGACGCCTCCGCGTAATAGGGGATAGCGAATCTCCATTGCCTATAAAATTGTTATGCTACTACTTCATAAGAGCCATCAGTTTCTCTGCGATAATCATCGAATTCGCGCGCGAGGCTTCCGAGGTTTGAGCACCAATATGCGGGGTGGAGACCACATTAGGCAATGAAACAAGCTTCTGCAATGAGGCATTATCAAAAGGCGGTTCCTCGGTAAAAACGTCAATCCCTGCGCCGCCCAGATGCCCATCCACTAGACTCTGATACAGTGCATTTTCATCCACAATGCCACCACGAGCAGTATTGATGAGAATAGCCCCCTGTGGCATAGCCTCCAACTCTTTAGTTCCAATGAGCCCACGTGTCTGAGGAATTAGAGGAACATGCACAGTCAGAATATCGGAGACAGCAACAAGTTCCTCCGCAGGAACGTATTTGACGCCCATCTTTTTCATAATCTCAATTCTGGAAGAACTCAAATCAAATCCATACACAGTCATCCCAAAAGCGAGTGCCCGTTTAGCCACTTCTGCACCGATGAGCCCAAATCCCCATATCCCTATTCGTCGCCCGCGCATTTCGCCACCCTTACTTGTCTTTTTTAACCATTCTCCACGCCGAATACCTGCGTCAGCAGATGAAATATGACGCAATACACTAAGCGCAAGGGCAAACACCAATTCGGCAACAGAAACCGAAGGCCCTTCAGGGGAATTGACCACCTGCACGCCTTTCTCCTTTGCCGCCTCGCGATCCACGTTATCTAAGCCAACGCCTGCACGGGCAATCACCTTCAGCGAGGTACCTGCATGGATAACATCCTTAGTGACTTTGGTACGGCTTCGGACAATAATCGCATCATAACCGTCAATAGATTCTAATAACTGCGCAGGAGTGATATCTGTGCGAACGGCAAGGTCAAAGCCTGCCTTCATCAATTTTTCAATGGCATCCTCATGAATGGAGTCTGCAACCAAGATTCGACTTTTAACCATTTTTTTCACCTAATAGTGGATTCACATCATCTTTTCTTTATGAATGGAAGTATTGTTATTTGCGAATGCACCAATCGCTGTGATTTATTTGTTATTATTAATATTAGTCCTTGGAGTTCGCTTATCTTGTTGATTGGAATTGTCGGGAAACCGTCTTCAGGAAAGAGCACCTTTCTTAACGCTGCCTGTCGGACAGCAGTAAAAGTTGGTGCATACCCCTTTACCACCATTGAACCGAATCCCGGAACTGCCTATGTTCGTGTCGATTGCCTTTGCCGAGAATTCGGAGTTACATGCAACGCCAAGAATTCCGTGTGTCGCGATGGCGTACGATTTATTCCAATTGAAATGTTGGATGTTGCTGGACTTGTTCCAGATGCCCATCTTGGACGAGGTCGGGGTAATCAATTTCTCAACGAGCTAAGCCGAGCTGATGCTTTTATCCATGTGGTGGATACTTCAGGATCCCTTGATGCTGAAGGACGAGATGTTGAGCCAGGTAGCTGGGATCCCCGTCAAGATATCGAGTTTCTTGAACATGAATTGAATATGTGGCTTGTCCAAATGCTGCAACGAGATTGGCGACGGCTTTCGCGCAGAGCCGAGACAGAAAAAATGAAAATTAGTACCTTGTTAGGTGAAAAACTTTCAGGACTCCAAATCAGTGAGGGAGCGATTAATCATGCAATTCGTGATGCGGAACTTCAAACCAGCAAACCTACGGCTTGGTCTGATGCGGAACTTGAAAGATTTGTACAGAAGCTACGGCGTCGAGCAAAGCCCATGGTGATTGCAGCTAACAAAATAGACCGGCCACAAGCAACTAAGAACTTGAAACTGCTCCGAGAACTCTCTGATGAAATCGTCATTCCATGTACAGCAGTAGGAGAATTTGTACTCCGTAACCTTAGTGAAAAGGGTGTGATTTCTTACCAACCAGGTGCATCGAGTTTCGAGATGATAACTCCCGATAAATTAGGTGAAAATGAACAGTCACAATTACATCGATTACAAGCAGAGATTTTGGATAAGTATGGCTCGACTGGCGTACAACAAGTGTTGAATACGACTGTATTCGATGTGCTTCAACTCATCCCTGTGTATCCAGTCGAAGATGCAGGAAAACTCTCTGATCATGATGGAAATGTCCTTCCCGATGTTTATCTGGTGCCCCAAGGAACCACCGCCCGTGGTCTTGCTTACAAAATACATACAGAATTAGGTGATACGTTCATTCACGCGCTTGACGCCCGTACAAAGAAAAGATTAGCAGAAAACTATGAACTCCAAGCTAATGATGTGATTCGCATTGTTGCCGCCGGCGCTACCCACTAGCTATGGGGTCTCACGCTCATAATGGCCCCAAGATTTCTTGGTACCAAAACTGCGGAGTCCCTGGCATTTTAACTGGTTTCGAAGTTCTTCAGCATGATTCGAATTTATTTCTCCACGTTTTTCAAGAAAATTAATAATTTCCAACGCTTCAGCTTCCGTCGTACAGCGTCGCAAGAAATCAACCACATCAGGTGAATAACCGGAAAACCGGTCTCCACTCGACTGTACGGGTTGGCGAGTGCGGTCAGTTTCCTCCCAACGAACCCCATCGATTTGGACACTTGGATCAGATGATTGGACTTCATTCGCTAGGTGTGGTAAATGCCCCAAGATTTTGTTGGTCAAATCATCAGATTCACTAACAACTGTTTCTTCAAGCGTTTTTTCAATCTCAGAGGTAAGGTCAATCTCTTTCCTTTTCTTCTGCTTTCTTTTTGGACTCATAGTTATACCCCAAGCGTTTGAAGTAGACGATCACTGTTCAAGCTTGGCAAACCGTCGCAGTAAAATATTCCGATTAACGCCTACATCAATTCGGTCCCAGGTAAAACTTACATCCGTTGGATAATCAGCTGTTGCAAGTGTCTCAAGATTCATGCCACGTTGTTTTGCAGCTTGAAACCAAGTACCAGCGGTGGCTTTTTCCTGTTTTGCCACATCAAGAATTAATTGAGCCAGGGCACTTGAACCCCGCGCTAATGTGGCTTGAATCACCGCCCAGCGAGGATTGGATAAATCTAGGTGAATTTTTCCATAGCGCCGAAGACGCTCAAGCAATTTAAGTCGTTTTTTCAAGGTGTTTGGGGGAGTGAGACCCACCCATTGGTAGGGGGTATGGGGTTTGGGAATGAAGGGAGAGACGCCAACATGGATTCGATGACTTTTCTCGGTGAGTGTGAGTAACTTTACACAGAAATCGCATATCGCTTGTATATCCTCATCAGTTTCAGTCGGTAGCCCAATCATAAAATAGAGCTTGAATTGCGTAAACCCTGCCTTTAGGGCGGCTTCGAAGGCCTGCAAGAAGGTATCATCGGAGATGGATTTACCGATAAGAGTGCGCAATCGTTCAGACCCGGCTTCAGGAGCGAAAGTGAGAGTGCGTTGTTTGCCCTCATAGATTAAGGGAAGAATTCCAAGGTCAGGGAGATCTGCTCGTAGTGAAGGAACAGATAATTGGTAACCTTCGTTTATAATGAATGAAAGAAGGGGAGTTAATTGTGAATAATCACTAAATCCCGATGCTAAGAGGGCAACCTTATCTACTTGAGAGCACCGAGTTCCGTCTTCAATGATGTGTTTTAGGGTTTCAAGCGAGCGTTCTCGTCGGGCACGACAGTGATAGCTTGTCATACAAAAATTACAGCGATGATCACAACCTCTGGAGATTTCCACTAGCAGACTTTGACCAAAGGTCGGTTCAAGCTCTGACGGATAAGGTGGCACAGGCAGAATCTGACATTGAGGATGAAGGGCAGAGTCTAAATCCGTAGCGAATGCCCGAACGCCCGTATCTCTTGCCGCGAATAAGAAATGCGAATCTAGTTGGGTTCTCAGGTCAGCTTGGTCGTGTGCGCTAATAAGAGCAGCCAGAAGCTGTGAAAATACTGGTTCAATATCCCCTAAGTGTACCACGTCGACAAACGGTAAGATGGGAAATGGATTCGATGTGGCGCAGGGACCACCGATAATTACCCAAGGACGGGTTCGGTCAGCAGATAAGGGGGGGATTCCCGATCGGACAAGCATCTCAATAGCGTGTACAAAGTCGGTTTCAAACTGTAGGGAAAAAGCAATAACATCGAATTTCGAGAGCGGTTGCCCCGATTCTAGCGACCGTGGAATCTCACCTGGAACATGAAAAACGCGTTCACAAACCGCATCTGGATTCTCATTGAAGTATGCATAGAGTAGATGAACGGCGAGGCTTGTCATACCTACACGATAGGCGTTAGGATAGCACAGCGCAACACGGAGCTTAACTTTGCGCCAGTCTTTTTGTACGACATTACGCTCCCGAAACCGTTCTGGCATCGCTATCACTTCGTTTGGAGGCACTACTCCAAACTCTTAATGAACTATTTTCCTTCCTAGCCCGGAATCCACGTTACTTTAACCTTCTGACTTTATCGGAATTGGGAGGGAAGGGTCCCGTTTTGGGGAAAATGATTTTGGTAAAGAAATGAAATGGGCGTCTAATCACCGGAAAGCTGGACAAGGGAGTGAAGGGAAGGGGATTCAACTGCAATCCGTCCTTTCATGCCTTCCAGCTCAGCAAGGAAGGTTCTGAGGGCTTTCGCGCGTTTGAAGACGCGGACAATGCCTAACTCTGTGATGCGAAGAACCGCTACACGATTCATAACCTCGACGTAAATGCCGCCTAAATAGAGATCGTGTTTGAGAAAGATTCGTCGCCCTGATTCATTCTCTACATTGCGGGCTTTCCAAAAACCCTGCCGCTGGAGTGTTCGAGCAAACATACTAGCCAGACCCTCGTTTAAAGGCGCATCAATCTCTAATAAGGCTTACCGGTTCGCTTTCGCAGAAAACTGTTTTAAGTCGGTTTAATTTTTAAAGAAAAAAACGTGTTTAAACCTCACTTTCAAACCCTGTTCTTAAACACAAATACTGAATCCGAGGTTGTATAAAAACCCACTAATATCTCCATAACATGCGCGCGCTTAAAGGCGGTAATATCGGCATCACATTCTAGACTCAACAAGTTCAAAAGAGCCAGGCGTAAGGAGCCGACAAGACATTAAGCAAAGTAGCGATTTATCTTGATAAAATGGGCGATTGCAATGATTTCAAGAAAGAAATTTGGACGGACAGGCCATCTTAGCACACGCATCATCTTCGGTTCATATGCTCTGAGCAAAGGAACAAAAGCAGAAGCAGAAAAAGCCTTGGCACTGTTACAGGAATACGGCGTGAATCATATCGATACCGCCCCCATGTACGGCAAGGCAGAGAAGCTTATTGGACCATGGTTGACCAAACACCGAGACGACTTCTTCATTGCTACAAAAACGCGTAGCCGTTCACGAGAAGGAGCCATGAAGCAGTTAAAGAGATCATTAGAAAGACTATGCGTCGATTATGTTGATCTCTGGCAGATGCATGGTCTCACCAATCCGGGAGGATGGGAAAAGGCGATGGGACCGGATGGTACCTTGGAAGCCTTCATTGAAGCGCGCGAGGAAGGGTTGGTCCGATATCTGGGCGTAACTGGCCATGGAATCAAAGTGCCGGTAATGCATAAGCTCAGCTTGGAGCGATTTGATTTTGATACCGTCTTATTGCCCTACAATTATTCGTTGATGCAGAATTCTAGCTATGCTGCTGATTTCAAAAAGTTAATACAACTATGTCGGAAGCGTAACGTTGCTGTCCAAACCACTAAATCGGTTGCCAGAAGTCCATGGAGAGATCGTCCTAAGACCCACAATACCTATTTTTATGAGCCTTTACTAGCGCAAGAGGCCATAGAGAAGGCAGTACATTGGGCCCTGGGTTTTTCGAACAGTTTCCTAATCACTGGCGGCGATATGCAACTTTTACCAAAAATGCTGGTAGCTGCGGCCAATTATAAGACGCAACCAGCGGATAGCGAAATGAGAGCTATGGTTGCGAAGTTCGATGTTCAACCGATTTTTTCTTAAACAGAATAAAGTGCGAAGTTAGCCCTAACTTCGAAGACCAAAGTCAATTGATTCTTGAAAAGAGAGGAACCATGATTCGTTCATTGAAGTCTAGCTAGCTGCCGCAGGTTGGACAAGAAGCTTACTCTTTCGGATTTCGCTCTTCCGAAGAGGAAAGATCATTTTTGCTTTATTGTAAATATCGCTACCAATTTTGCCGAGAACACATTCCTGGATGAATGCGTCGAACTTAAGTTGTTTAGCCCGTTTGGCAATGATCTTTTGCATAACCTCACGAATCGCCGATTGCTGAGTTGTCTTGGCGCGGCGTACAGGAAACGCAACCGCGTAGACACGGATCTCATAGCCGTCTTTTGTGCTAACATCAAAGATGCCGTCAATTCTGCTGCTTCCACGACGAACCAAGCTGCGCAAATAATCTCGAGTAAAATCATGCCCTGCAAAATGAGTATAGGCTTTATCACCTTTGACTTCATTGATTTGAAAATACAACTTGATATGGATCTGATTGAAGTCGCCTGATATGGCATACAAAGTGGTCTCCACCCTACGACCGACCAAGATTTTGGGGTTCGCAGCGGGAGTTGCCCCGATTTCAACGTTTCCGAAGGAAGAGGGGGCGACCATCATATACCAACGTTTTTCACGCCATTTATCGCGTACTCGAGATTGCCGGCTCATAATCGGTTACCTTTCACTTACTATTCTTTTTTGATGAAGCGTGAAGGGCAAAACCTGCTGCGGCTATTTAATTGTTTCCTCATTCTCACTCTCTGCGGGTTGAGGAACAACCTCTTTCATCCGGCCTAATTGTTTTCGGAGAATACGTTCCATTATTTTCAAGAATTGCTCTTCTTGTCCCCGAGGAATAGTAGCACCAGCTGCAATATTGTGTCCTCCGCCTTGGGAACCACTTCCGATTTCAGCTGAAGCCTGTTTCATAGCCGCACCAAGGTCTGCTCCCGCTTCGACGATTCGACGTGTTGTACGACCCGAGACCTTAACCTGCCCATCACGGGAATAGACAAAGGCAATAACGGGTTTAGACCAATCTAAAATTCGTGAATTCAATGCCATACCGGCAATTGAGCCGACAATGGTATCAGGAACCCGATTTTTTGCATGGAAAGTTTGGATGAGTTGTAGTTTCGTGACTGCTTCCAAATCATCCGTTAGCCATTGAAGCCCCAAGGCAAGTTGTTCGCGATACTCTTTGAGAATTGTTTCGGCCTTCCGGAGCAAATCGTGGCGGTCACCCATGCAGATAGCAACACCGATGCCACCCTGGTTAGATCGACCAGTAGCATTGAGTAGGGTGGAAAACATGCGCGCATCACGGAGAAAACTACCTTTCTCTTCGCGCACCAATGTGAATACAACGCCGATGAGAGATTGCGCTTCTCGTGGAGGGATGTTATGTTTGAGCATGTAGGTGACGAGTTCGGAGTTAAGCTTGCGCTTTTCTTCCTTTGAGAGAGCAGCAATGGTTCGCCAGTCATCCCCGTCTCGGAGGTCGATTTCAAGGTCCGCTAGAAAATTTAAGGCCCCTTCAGGGTCATTACTAATACCTGGAATATAGGGATCACTACTATACTGTAAAGCTATATGAATGGGGCGTGTTTCACGACCGAAAATCCGCATATCGATGGATCGATCTATAACCCCGCTAGCAATTGCATCCTCGATGATGATTTCTTTGTTGAGCCCAACAAAGTCATGCTGTTTGCCTCGATCTTGAATATCGCCTAATGCTCCGACCACAGCAAGACCAGCAAGATCTTCATTTGACCCACCAAGGTGCCGGGCAACCAAATAGGAGACCCCAGCCCCGGAGATTTCATAGGTACCATCAAATCCAAATTGGTGGGGGTTGACTTGGCGAATATTCGAAGGCGTTTTCTTTTTCTGTGGGGGATGATGATCCATGATGACAATTTCTGAGTCCTTCAAGGTTTCCTCGACGTGAGAAAATTGCCCGCTTCCCAAATCGCAAAATATGAACCGTCCTGGACCCCTGGCTGCTAATTTGGAGAGATACATTTGGTCCATTTGTCGAACGATGCGGAGATGAAAAGGTGTTTTTCGCCGAGAAAGAGCAGAAGCGATTATGCCTGCAGCAGAAAGACCATCCGCATCAAGGTGAGAGGTGATAAAAATTGGCTCATTTGCTTCAATCCATTCACTGATTCGGTTTGCTGCTGAGTCTGCCGTTGCCAAGAGGCGATCTAAGTCTTTTTTCAAGGAAATCAGCCAACAGTCCTCTACGCCTAACGAATGAGGAGCGCGGCTTGCTCAGGTGTGTATCTCCAGTCTTGAGGAAGAACGCCCCGTCGACGGTAATATTTCACTAGGCGTCGTATTTTACTCTCGATAAGTCGAAGTCCGTATCGAGAGTGAAGGTCCTTTTTCGATTCTTCGAGGTGCCTTCGAAGATTAACGGCTCGAGTGATAAGATGGAATAGGTCTTCAGGGACCCGGAGCGACTGCTCGTTCTCATTCAGAATTTGGGTAATTGTTTTTCCGGTAATCGCCTTAGTAAGTGGAATTCCGTATTGGTCCCTTAGTTTGAGCCCAATCATAGCAGGTTGATTACCTTCCTTTGCCAATTTCACAACAAGCTCTTCAACTTCCTCTGGCGTCCGCTGACACCAATCAGGCGTTTCGAGCCGGATTGGGCGTTTGGAATGAGATTTCCCTTTTCGAGGCGAATGCATTCGAGCCATTCAGTTTCACCAAATTGATGAGCAATTCCTGTCAGAGCAGGAGTAGCAGGTGCAAAGCACCGGAGAGCAGGAGCGGACAACGCTATTTAATTGTATCCCTGTTATGTGGTCTTCGAACCGTATTTCAGAAACCATTGCACAAATTTCGTTAGTGATTTTGCTCGATGGGAGATTCGGTTTTTCATGTCATCCGGCATTTCAGCATAGGTGGATCCGTCGCCTTCGTCGGGAATGAAAATCGGGTCAAACCCCCATTCAGTTCCTCGAATCCGCCGCGAAATACGACCCATCGTTTCGCCTTCGAAAAGTTGAATATCCCGATTTAGCTCCCCATAAGCAATCACACTACGAAAGACCGCAGTCCGATTTTTTTCGCCGTCCATTAATTTGAGAATCCCCGGATTACCGAGCGTTTTTAGCACATAAGAAGAGTAGGGACCAGGAAACCCGTTGAGAGTATAAATGAACATTCCCGCATCTTCAACAAAGAGTGGTTCTTTTACCACTTCCAAGGCCTGTTGACAGCTATGCTGCGCAATGTTATGCAATGAATTCGATTGGATTTCAATTGGTCGTTCATGATATTGTTTGAGTGAAATGCCTGCACGTTTCATGATTATCTGGGCTTCAGCGAATTTGTTTTTATTCCCTGTAACAAACAGCAAAGATAATTGACTCATGTGGGTTCACCGGATTCTCTCCGTGATATATCGCCCTCGACTTTCGATTGCGTCAACCTTGTGGAAAACATCATCGCTTTTCTTTCCAAAGATCGCCCGATAGCCTTTTTGAAATGCCGTATAACAGTCTTCCCAGTGGGAATAGTGGGTGCTAAGGAGCGCACGTCGGAGTAAATGTAAATCAGTGCCAAAATCTTCGAGATTTTGGGTAATCGTAGCTAAACCAAAATCGATGAAATAGATGAGCTTGGAGGAAAATAAGAGCATATTCGAAGTCGTTAGATCACCATGAGCAATTTCATGCTTGTGTAATCGGGCAACTGATTTGCCAATGGCTTCAAACAGACTCTGTCGTTTTTTCTTGGCTAGTTTGGGGACCAATTCTTTTACCCGTTGCCCATCAATGTATTCCATAAGTATCGTGGCTGTGTCTACATCGATTTGATAGATAATGGGAGTCGCTATTCCAGCTTGACGGGCAACAGAGAGTAAGCGGGCTTCGCGAATCGTACGGTCCGTGCGAAGTTTGACGTCTAACTCAGGGAGTCGATAGGATTTGGGTCGACGATGTTTTCTGATTACCGGGTACCCAAAGAAAGCTTCAAGAAAGAGAGAAGCTTCTGCACCTTTAGCAATAAGTTTAGACAAAGGTAAATTCACGGCCCCCATTTGATTTCGACTTGATCCAAACGCCATTTAGGTCGAATTTGACTTTTCGAGAGAGGCGTCGTTTTCTTTGCATTAAGCAATAGTAACCCATTATAGGCAATCATGGCTCCGTTGTCCCCAGCGTATTTTCGGGGCACCGCAGCGAAGCGAGCAGATTGTTCCGTGGCTACGATTTGTAGCATTTCTTTTAGTCTAGCATTTGCCGCTACCCCACCAGTCACGATCATCTCTTTACGTTGAGTATGGGCAAGGGCACGTTCTGCTACTTCCGCCACCATAGAAAACGCTGTTTCCTGAAGGCTATAACAGACATCTTCAAGGTCTATCCCCTTTTCTAGAAGCTGTTTTGCCGCAGTCAATAGACCAGAGAATGCCAGATCCATACCCTTCACCGTGTATGGAAGCGTATGATACCCATTACGCGTTTGTTTGGCAATTTCTTCAATTTTTGGCCCCCCAGGGTGGGCGAGATTGGCTGCTCGAGCAAACATATCTAACATATTTCCCAGAGCAATATCAAGCGTCTCACCGAAAATTCGATATCGGTGACCTGCGAGAGTAGTGATCTGCGTATTTCCCCCTGACAAATAGATGACCAACGGTTTTTCGGCTTGACAAAAGAACCGGGCTTGTTCGATATGGGCAACGCAATGATTTACCCCGAGTAGTGGAATGTTTAGGCTTTTTGAAAGGCATCGGGCAATAACCGCACCTACACGAAGGGAAGGAGGAAGGCCAGGTCCTTGCGAAAACGCAATTGCTTTCACTTGGTGAACCGAAATGCCAGCCTGGTTGAATACGTCCTCTAAAATTCCAAGAATGCGTGCCTGGTGGTGTTCTGCAGCTTCTCGAGGGTGAATTCCACCCTCTTGGGGAGTATACACGGCCTTGGACTCAGCGATAATTTGCCCTTCACTGTCCACTATGCCAACGCCGAGTGTGTGGGCCGTGCTTTCAAGACCTAATACTACCATCTTCATCCAACCAAACCTAGCGTTGAATGGTGTTTTATAGGACAGGAGAATTGTCGATTACTACAAAAGTAGTGGGGGTTTGCGTCTAAGTTTCTTTCTGCTTTTCCTTTTTGGAGGGTTTAAATTCTGTAAACCCACATTTGCCACAGTGGAAGCGATTATCATGTTCAGCCATGAACGTTCCTTCTCCACAACGTGAACAATAACGGCGTTTGCGTTCTAGTTTACCATCTTTTCCAGCAGAGTAATAATCGTGAGTCTTTGACATCGGATATCACCTTTCCTTGATTTCACACATTAACTAGGATTCCTTTTTCTTTTCGGGAGATGTTTTTGCCTTCTCTTCTTTAGGTTTCTGTTTATGCTTTTCCTTTTTAGGAGTCTCTTTGGCTTCCTCTTTGGCTGGTTTCGCTTTCTTTGGGGCTTCTTCTTTCTTTTGTTTTGGAGGCTCCTCTTTGACTGGTTTTTCCACTTTTTCGGTTGGTGTTTCTTTCTCAGCTTCTTTCTTTTCAGGTTTAGTTTCAGGCAGTTCAGCTGAGGGAGGTGGAGTTACGTCCTCTGAAGAGTGTCGTTTTATTATGTAGGATTGTTCTTGAGAAAGAGCGACTTCCTTTGATGGAAAAAGGTGAGCCTTACCTTGAGAAATTGATTGCCCGTATAGACCAATGAGCTTGGTGATATAGAGTTGATCTTCTTGGCAATTTAACATGGCCGCAAGTTTTGCGCGGACATCGATACGAGGAGGAGTTGCAGTTCCGGAATGATCAACTAAGAACGTAATGTCTTGGCGATTAAGGAGGGGATTTTCGTGTTTTTCTTCAATCTTGATTTTCATCTTTTTGCACCATTTCCTGCAGTATTTTGTCAACCGCCTGTTTATGCTCAGCTGTTACTTTGATGACTACGACGCCCTTGTCAGGGAGCCCATAAACCACAGCAGATCCAGTGGGTGCAAGTGCCACTGCGGGCAGTGCCGTTAGGTCCTCTTCGCCCTCTATTAAGAGTTTCGCAGTTTTCCCTGATTTACCTGCTATCAGGGCAAGTTCGATGGCAATCCACACCTCAGGACGAATTTCCGCAGCGGCATTTTTTGCCGTAAAGGTCACATCCGAGTGAATATCAAATTCGACTGGATCGTTGCGTTTAGTTTTTCCATCTAATATTGAGAGGGTTGCTTGGCAATCTACTTTAGCGAGGTTAATTGAAACAAGGTCGCCAACGGCAATGACTGGGGCTAATTTGTGTTTACGAATGTATGCACAGGCATCGGTTGCTGCAGCTATCCCAGGCTGAGAAAATAGTTCGCCCTTAGGTCCTCTCAGGGATTGGCGAAGGTGCTCGGGGAGTACAAGAATATGTTGTCGCAGCTGCTTGGCAGCCAACTAATTCACCTAACGTACTTGGAGGGCATATTCTCCATCTTTGGTGATGTTGAGTTTTTTAGCAATCATCGAGTGTTCCGGATCAAAAATTAAGACGAGCCCTGAAAAGCTCTCAGAGAGGTTTGTACTTTTACATACTGGGCAATGCGATTTGGTTGTCATGACATGACAGACTTTGCACGCTTTTCGTTTTGCCATTTAAATCACCAGTTGGGGTGTTGCGGGTTGGGAATCGTTGGAAAGAATTTACTTTTCCTTGTCCTTTCCTTCTTTCTTTTTCTCCGCTTTGCGTTTTGATTCAATTAATTTCGCTATTTCTTCTTTAATCCACTCAAACTTACCTAGAAAAGGCTGTCGCATTGTCAATCCTAATTTTCCACTTCGAGCCCCGCCATCGATGCTGACCGCGACAATTCGGGTGCGAACTAAATCGCCTTCGGTGATAACTCGACCAGTTTCTTTGCCGACAAGTGCAGCCCTTCGAGGATCATAAGAGAAGAAGTCATCGGTTATTTGGCTTACATGACATAATCCATCAAGGGGACCTAATCGGATGAAGGCGCCGAAATCAACAACTTCCACGACTTCCCCTTGGGTGAGGAAATTTACTTTTGGTTCAAAGATGAGGATGGTGAGTGTCACGTCATGATAGGTAGCTCCATCACCAGGAATGATTTTGCCCACACCAATATCGAGTACTTCAGTGACGGCGATGATAAAGCCGAGGTCGACATCGATGATGCCTTCGTATTGCTCGCGGAGAATTTCTTCGGCAACTTCGTAAAGGTCTTCACTAAATCGATTTGGCGGAATGCGCACATGCCCTTTTATGGTGACAGCTTGATAGATAGTCTTGCCTCCGATTTCGGACGGATTACAAGTATGGCTGATAAGCTTTTCTATTGAATTGGAATCGCAGCCTTTTTTACCGGCAATATTATTCGGCAAAGGCAAGAGTCGCGAGTTTTCGTAAAAATATGGCTCGTGAACCCTGCTTAACGAGTTTGCGACGTAGTTGAGCATCATTTGTAGCCACAATAGCACCTGTGTGCTGTGCAAAGCGCAGAAGTGCTGAATCAGCATCGAGGTCCCGTATTGATTGGGGGACATCTTCTACGATCTGGCAATATTGTTCAACTAACATCTGTGAGCTCTTTGCAGCCCTTTGTTCTTTGGATGCCCCTTTCATTTCCAGCCACTTCAATTCAGAGAGGATTTGTGGAAGAATTAGAAACGATACTTGCGAACCTACCAGACGTGGAATCTCTTCGAAAATATCTATTTGGCGTTGAAATGGAAGGAGAAGAAAGTTGGTGTCCAAAAGCACCTTGGTCCCTTGGGAAAAAGTAGTATCATTCGGCAACGACGGTGCCCCATCCAATTAGTCGCCACCGCATTTCGATTTGACGGCTAATCGCTACTCTTTGATTAGGAATAACAGCCACGGGTTTTCGGAGTTCAAAGATAACCTGATTTTTCGATCCGAATTTTTTGACTTGACCAACTGTTGCGGAGGACCCCACTATCAGCATCAATGTTTCATTTGGCTTAATATTCTGGACCGCGGACTGCTTGATTGTGCCAACAACCCGCTTTAGTAGATGTGATTCCAGTGTGACTTCTTTAACAATGGGAGGTAGCTTCCCGATCGGGCCCGCAAGATTGCCAATTAAGGCATCAGCACGGGTAATTGAAGGGTCAAGGTTCGTTCCCATCCCAATCAAGCCGCTGGGATGAGCAGTTTTGAGGGGGTTGCCAGTGCCAGTTTGAATACTTTTTACGGAAGTGCAAATCGGCTGATAGGTGAGTGGACCTTTGTCTTTTCTCTCAGGGATACCAGGTTGGATTTCAAGTTCATCTCCCACAGAGATTTTACCTTGAATAAGCGTTCCACCAATAACGCCACCCTGTAAATCCTTGGGTCGTGTGCCCGGTTTGTTGATGTCAAAGGAGCGGGCAACATAGAATAAACCTGGTTTCTCTAAATCCCGTTTAGGAGTGGGAATGACTTCCTCAATTGTTTGAATGAGAACATCGGTATTTGTCCCAAATATGGCAGATATTGGTATAATCGGTGCATTTTTCGCGATTGACCCTTCGACAAAGCGCTTGATTTCTTTGTAATTGGTTAGGGCTTCTTTTTCGGAGACCAATTCTACCTTGTTCTGCACAATGATGATTTTGTCAACCCCAATGATTTCCAGTGCAGCTAAATGTTCCCGCGTTTGGGGTTGTGGACATTTTTCATCAGCGGCGATCAGGAGTAATGCGCCGTCCATCAATGCGGCCCCAGAAATCATGGTGGCCATTAAGACCTCGTGACCTGGTGCATCTACTAGTGAGATTCGTCTCAGTGGTTCAGCTTTTCCCCCACATTTTTTACATTTAGATGAGGTTGAGTAGGCTGCCGGACCGCGACATTTAGGACACTTGTAGAATTCAACGTCAGCGTATCCTAACTTGATTGAAATTCCGCGACGCAGCTCTTCAGAATGACGATCCGTCCATTCCCCGGATAATGCTTTTGCCAGTGTTGTTTTTCCGTGATCGACATGACCAACTAATCCGATGTTGACTTCAGCTTGTTTGGGCATGGTTTTTCGGGGAGGCATATTAGATCGTCATCTCTTAGTAGCTTCTCTGTTTAATTCTTATGAGGCGGTGGTACTTTGCTCAATTAATTCGAGAATGGGCTTAGGACCACGGGTGATGATTTTTGCATTTACTTGCACGATTTCATCAGTGATTTCATTACCACGAACTCGGCGTCGCCGACGTTCTCCATGGGTGGTTGGTTTATAACCGATGCCCCCTGTTAGTAGCGGACGCTTGCGGACTGCGCCATGAACATCAGGACGCATCGGTGCGCCAGTGCCGTCGCTGCCGCCAGTAATTTTGAATTGGTATCCACCAAAGCCGAGAGCATCGCCATCGACGATTTCGCCAATTACTTTTCCTTGGAGGAGGCGGCTGCGTTGCTCGCTGAGTTCTAGCTGGATGGTTTTTCCATTCTCTGGATCACCGATGACTAAACGAATTCGTGTCATTTCAGAACCTCGTTGTATGCGTTGATTGGGTTGTCGCTTCTACTTTATGTAGCGGATTGCGATAAATTCGTAGCATGGGATAGGCGCTTATCAATCTTACCATCAAATGAGGGAAAGAGGGATGTTTAAGGCAGATATACTAAACTCCCCAGAATGGTTGGACATGCTTCCGTTTCAATTCTAAAAATTCTTGCAATAATTCTTGTTCATCTGAGGAGAGTTGATCGCGAAATTCCTGATTCAATCGGATTACCATGCCCTCGGGTAAATCGATGTACAGAATATCGCCTTCATCAATTTGGCGACCCACTGTGACGCCACGAATAGACACTGCCACTTCTGCACCGATTCGGGCTTGTGGAATTGTTTCACCCTTATCTTGGATTTGTTGTATGCTTCCAACCCGGCGATTCTCAGAGGTAATGAGGTTGGTTTTAGCGCTTATGCGACCAGCAATCACCTTCACACCAACCACAGCCGGATTACTTTGACGAAAGACATAGCCTGGGAGAATTTCGAATTTACCGGGGAAAACGAGTTCTTCGAGCATGGCCTCTTCGAGTTTCCGTCGTTTATCGGTCACCCAATTTTCATACTGGTCTACGAGATCGTAGATAATTTGGCTTTGGAAAATGGGAACGCCTAAATCGTCAGCTTCTTTACGAGCATCTGGCAAAGGTCGGACATTAAAGGCAAGGATAACAGCGACGAAAGGGTCGTTCTCATATACTGCCGAAACGGCCTTCACTTCTTTTTTCGAGATATCGCCGATATCCGCTCTTCGGATGGGGATATCTCGTTCTTTTAGGTAGTCAATGAGAGCCTCCAATGAGCCCAGAGTATCCGCCTTGAGTAAGACTCCGATTTTATCTGTTTCTATTCGAACGGCTTCCATGTCTTGAATGATTCGCTCTCGAAGGGTCGCAATTTCTTCGTCAGAATTGGCTACGAATAACCCACCCCCTGCAATCGCATCTTCTAATTCGGGGGCAGCGATTTTAATTCCAGCAGCAGCTATCACTTCTTTCACTGGCGAGAAGCGTTCCCGAGGATCACGAATCTCATCAAGTGGCTTAGGCATGAGCAAGGCACGAACGTGTGTAACTATTGGTTCAGGAAGGCCCCCAACGACGATGGTGTCGCCATGATTAAGCACTCCATCATAGATGATGGTGTCAATGGTGACTCCGAGACCAGGCTCTTCTTTAACTTCAAGAACTACCCCCTTTGCGGGTCCTTCCGTAGTTTGTAATTGTTCCTCCAGATACTGTTGTGCTAAACCAATAAGCACTAAGAGTAATTCTGACAAGCCCTCTCCACTTTTAGCACTGGTTGGGACAATTGCTACGGTTTTAGCAAAGTCGGTGATACGGTCATAGCGATCTGCTTGAATATTTTCGCGTGAAAGTTCACCCATTACTTCATAGATTTTATTATCTAACTCAGTTCTGACGTATTCGGATTGGGCTTTGCTGGATTCGGTTAGTACCCAGGTATCCTGGGACTTCCAACCGGGTAATCGATCGACTTTGTTTAGTGCGATTAGAAAAGGAGTTTTGCGGGCGCGGAGAATCCGAAGAGACTCATAGGTTTGAGGTTGAAGCCCATCAACGATATCGATGACCAGAATAGCAATATCCGCGACTGCCCCACCGCGCTTGCGCAGATTGAAAAAAGCAGCATGACCGGGCGTGTCAATAATTAATAACCCAGGGAGGTTGAGAACGCGCTTAAACGTCTTCATAAGCGGCCCTACAAGTTCTTTTACTGTAGATAACGGAAAGAAACTAGCTCCTATTTGCTGAGTAATCCCACCGGCTTCCCGCGCTTGCACCCCAGTTCCCCGAATTTTATCAAGTAGGCTTGTTTTTCCTGTGTCGATATGACCTAACATGGTAACGATGGGCTGGCGAACATGCATCGGTGACATCTCATTAAAACGTCGTCCATAACTGGGGTGAGCTCTAAATTGGTTCGACAAGATTACGCTATTTAAGGCTTATGTCCTTAGACGTTAAATTCAACCATATTTTTCACCGAGAGAAGCCTTTTTGTGCGGCAAATTGGTTGTGCCTTCTCAAGGTGTGCCCAATGGAACAGACTCTACTCATCTTAAAACCTGATGCCACTATGCGGAGAGGTGTAGGTGCCGCGGTGTTCGAGCAGCTCCTGAGCGCCTTGCCAGATGCCCAGTTGAAAGGGTGGTTAGAAATTGCAGTTCCTTTGCATCTAGCAGAAAAACATTACGCCATTCATGAAGGCAAGTTTTTCTATCCATGGCTACTGCAATTCATTCAGGTCGGCAATGTTCTGGTTACCGTTTTAGAGGGCGAAAACATCGTTGCTCGGCTTAGAGAAGTGCTTGGTGCCACTTTCGTCGAAAAAGCCAGTTCAGACAGTCTTCGTGGAAAATACGGGATTGTTGGAGGTGTCAACGTTGCTCATGCATCAGATGAACCAGCAAACGCGAAGAAAGAAATTCTCCTCTGGCAACAAGAAGCCCAACTTGATCTCAATCAGAACGGACTTGACTCTATTCAAGCCTACATTGCCAAATGGACAGAAACACCGATAACTGCTACCGAACAAATTCGACAAATCTGTCAAGAGTATGCTAGCGGATATTGTAATCGGGAAAACTACCAGGGAGAAATTTCTGAGCTCCTTATCGAAGAATGTCCAGATTGGACACGCCAAGAGCTCGATAAGCTGGCTAATGCAATATTAGGTAACATGGATTTAGACCGTAATAAAATCTGAAAATCAATTAGATTATGTTCAAGGGCAAGGCAATGAAGAGCAGAGGAATCTACTTTTTCTTGGAAGTGGATTGCTTTGAAGCTTTTTCTGTTTTCTTGTCGATTTTAGGCTTCGATTCCTTCTTCTTTGCCTTAGTCTCTTTCTTCGCCTTGGTTTTAGGCTTAACTTTGGACTTTGGTTTTTTCTTTTTCTTTTTCGCTGATTGGGCCCGACGACGTAACCGTTCTTCATATACTTCGGTCCATTTTAGACGTCGTGCGGTGCGCTTCAGTATGGTTTGACTTCGGCGACATTTACTCGAACACAGATAAAAGAGGCTCCCGTCATTCTTAACGTAAATCGAACCAGTACCAGGTTCAATGTCTGTTCCGCAAAAGCTACAGGTGTATTTTTTGACCATTTGTTTTTCCAGCCTATCGCGTTCTAAGGAGTTCGTATCTTTCGTGCTTCGCGCTCAGTTTCTCGGAGGACTAGCACATCGCCTTCACGAATTGGACCCTTGACGTTTCGGGTGAGAATGCGGCCTTGATCACGACCTTCCAATACACGGACCCGTACTTGGATGATTTCCCCAGTGAGCCCAGTTCGACCGACGACCTGGACGACTTCTGCCGGAATGCCCGTGTCCTCTGAACTCATTTCTGTTCCACCTATTCACTGGCGCTTATTTTTTCAGGTCCTTCAATTTCTTGGTCAGATCGTCGATGAGCTTCTGTGCGTCTCCTGCCTCAATAATGGCTGCTGAAGCAGAGGGAACATCGATACCTAGTGCAGCTCCAACCTTGTTTTTGCTGGCGACGTAGATGTAGGGAATATTCTTTTCTTCGCACATAACGGGAAGATGAAAGACGATTTCGGGAGGATCCACATCTTCAGCTATAACAACAAATTTCGAGATTGCGCGTTCAACAGCTTTGGTGGTTTCGTTTGTGCCTTTCCGAACCTTACCAGTATCCCGTGCAATTTCAATTATCTCATATGCAATATCTTGCAGTTCTTTTGGTGCAGTAAATTTTACATGTGGCTTTGACAACAAGAACACCTCATGGTGTATTCATCGGGTCTTGTCATGACCAACAGCCGGTAATATATCGACCCGTGGCTGTGGCGACAAAGTAGCAAACAACACGGCATTTAAAGCTTTTTCTTCTCATAGCGCTTTTACAGAAAGTCTACTTACGAATGCGACGATCTGCCATGAATTCGATGAAATCTTCGTAGACACGATATTCCAGCCATTCCCGTGTTCGTCCTGAAATGACTAAGGGTGCCTCTGATAGCTCTTTTAGATTGGAGGCACCAACGAGAAACATGGTGGCTTTTAATCCCTGGATAAGGCTTTCTAAGAATAATTGAACGGCATTTGCATTAAGAACAGCAGGGGAGAGAACAGGTAAGGCTACTCCAGCGACATCGGCGCCAATGGCAATCGCTTTTGCAACATCAATCCCTGTGCGTATACCTCCGGAAGCAATGACCGGAATTCGCTTCTTGATAAAATAGGCTACTTCAAAGGTGGCTACAGCAGTTGGTATGCCCCAATCAATAAACCACCGACCGAGTGTCGCTTTCATTGTATCCTCAGGCTTTGCTCGTTCAGCTTCAACCGCTGGCCAACTGGTGCCTCCTAATCCCGCGACATCCAACGCTTTGACCCCAACGTTTTCTAACGTTTTCGCTGTGTTTTGGCTAAGTCCTGCCCCTGTTTCTTTGGCAATGATTGGAGTTGAGATACTTTTAGTGAGCGTCTTTAGGGACCGAAGCACACCGGTGAACACAGCCTCGCCTTCTGGTTGCACGGCTTCTTGAGCTGCATTCAAGTGGATGGCGAGAGCATCCGCTTTAATCATGTCAATTGCGGTTTCGACTTCATCTACCCCCCAACCAAGAGCTAGCTGTGGAGCACCAATATTCCCGACTAGGAATGCTGTCGGGGCATGTTCTCGAGTGACGGAGAAGGAATCGGCTAAACTGGAATCTTCGACTGCAGCGCGTTGGCTTCCGACCCCCATCGCTAGCCCTAATGCCTCAACAGCTTGGGCAATATGCTTGTTTATTGGTAGGGCGTCTTGATGCCCTCCCGTAATCGCAGTGACCATAATCGGCGCTTTCAGTTTATGCCCCAGAAAAGAGGTCTTCACATCCACTTCGTCGAGATTAATTTCAGGAACTGCATTATGGACCAGCGTAACATCGTTAAATCCTGTGGGTATTTTAGATTCCACATCACGTTCTAAACAAATACGAATATGATCTAATTTTCTGCTTTCGGTGACCTTTGCCTTTGATTTTGCTTTTGAGCGGGTTTTCGCCATAGCATTCGCCTCCGAGATTGGGACAGGGACTGTTTGAGTCCTAGATGATGTGTTAATTTAGAGAATTTCGACCAACCCGTTAGTCGCATCAACCCGTAATTTTTGGCCAGTGTTTATTTTATCTATAGGGATTTTATCGACTGCCGGTATTTCACTTATAATACAACCAACCGCAACAATAGCTTCTGTTTCTTGGTTAATAATCGCTGCAGGACCTTTGCCAGTTTTTGCTAGTTGATAGAGTACGTAGGATCCCACGGTTGAGCCCTTTCCACGGGGGAAGACCAGCACTTTGCCTGTTATGGATTGACCTTCCAGCTCATGGTCTTTTTCGACGACTTTCCCCGTTTCGGGATCGACCCCTCCATAGAAGGAGAGTCCTTGGCTGGTGACCAAGGCTTCGCCGCTTACAGTACCTGGATAGATTTTTCGTCCTTCTAATGTTTTGCTCATTCTGTTAGCGCCTCCTGAATGCATTCTTCCAGTGAACAATGTTTCGTTTCGAACTTATTGCGGCCTCGTCCGTAATAGCAGCCTTTTGCTGAATCTGTACATAATCCGGTAAACCGACCTTTGATAGGAGCGACTACACAGCATGTATCACAGGCAAATTTGATCCCCGATGCTTCGATGAGTTGGGTATAGCCCATTCGATCGGCTACTTGCTTTGTGGGACGCGCTGTGGTAATCCATGTTTCCTTTTTTACTTGTTTACCGTCAACTAATTCAGCGATATACCGGATCTCGCGTAAGGAGGCGTGTGGACACCCAATGCTAACGAAATCGATGGCAGCGTCTTCTTCGTTAAGTTGCTCTTCAGCACTTTTGAGGTGTTTCTCAGTAATGACAATCGTTTCTTTCGGGATCTTTGTTTTATCGGGTGTTATTCCTTCTATATGGAATAAAGCAGTGCCTCCATAAGTGGCTATCGAGGCGCAGAACGATTTGAGTTCGTCTGTAGTAGCAACGGAAATACCTGTGATATAAGGTATGGTCCATTCCGTTTTCGCGTCCAAGATATCGCCGATGGCTTTCCCTAACGTGCCGAATTGAGCAGTTCCTTGGACGGAAGGTTTTACTTTAAATGCAACATGCGCTTGGCGATTTGTATCGAGATGATAGCCATAAAGAGGCGTATATCCGGTTAGAGCGGCGGCTAAGGCACTGGGTCCGCCTTCACGATTGGTTCTGGCACCTATCACTGAATTCGCAAAACAAACGGCACTACTTTCCGCCCATGCGATATGTTCCCCATAATGGGGCAGATTACCCACCAAGTATGGAGTACAAGTGCATGTTGTGATGATGCCCATTTTCGCAAAAGCATCGATGACCCGCTCTTGGTTTTTAGCAAATTCGGGATCAATACCCAGAACTTTCCAGTTTTCCATATCCATGCCCGCAGGATTTAGCGTGGTTAAGACGCGAACCCGACCGTCTGTAGCCATTTGTGCCAGCCAGTCAAGTCCAGGCTCTCCGAGATTGGCGTAACTCACCCCAGCGACTTGGACAGAGGTGACAGGAACCATTTTCTTGGCTCCAAAAATTTCACCGAGTGCGTTGAGAATTTCCATACTTTTCTGCGTGGCATATCCATGTTTGCCTTCGAGCATCTCCTGTTGGATTGGTGTTAGTTTCATTATGTACTTCACTCCTCGAGGAATTTCTTGAGAATAACTTCAGGAAAACTAGCTTTGGCAAAGTTTTTGCCCTCAGTTTTTAGTGGATGAGTTAAATCAAAGCCTATTTTCGTAGTAAGGTAGGTTCCTGGCTCTGAGCTGGGATCAAGGCTGCTTCCCCGTTCTTTGTCTTTAACTATCATATCAACATCGCCTTGGAACCGAGTAGCCATAGCCCATTCCACGTCAAGAGGATCGTAGATGTCAATGTCCTTGTCTACAACGAAGACGTGTTTGCAGCTTCGATGACCTTCGAAAGCGCCTTCAATGGCCAGTTTACCATCTTCTTCTCGTTGTTTATCGATTTGCACGATGGCATGTAACCAGCTGCAGCCCCCAGGATTGATGTTGACATCGAGAACGCGCACACCTTTCTCTTTGACTTTACGGAAAATAGTGGGTTCTCGGGGCATTCCCATGAGTAGCTTGTGTTCAAAGGCACCTGGAAGAAGGGCTTGCCAGATTGCATCTTTTCGATGGGTGATACAGGTGACTTCGAATATGGGTTCGTTACGAATTACGTCGTAAGTCTCAGTGAGATCAATGAACGGTCCCTCATCATGACGTTTATCACGGTAGACTTTTCCTTCGATTACCCATTCACAATCAGCAGGGATAAGTAAATCCGAGGTTTTTGCTTTTACAACGCGAATAGGTTCGAGGGCGTTGGCGATTTCAAGTTCATTTACTCCGATTTCAACACTCGTCGCGGCAGCAACGAGAATATTCGGTGCATTTCCTATACAGTATGCCACATTGACTTCACCAAGGTCTTCGAGGAAGGTGTGAAAGTTCCGTTTGGCAACCACCCGAGTGCTCATCATATCCTTTTTAATCTGCATGGCACGGTGAAAGTCGAGATTCTGGCCATATTTGGGGTGACTGACTACAACAACAGCTGAGGAAATATAGGGACCGCCATCTTGTTCATTATGAAGTAGAATAGGAATCTTATTGAGGTCAACATCTTTTTCCACGACTTCTTGACATGGTGCGTTTTGTATCTGTTCGGGAACTGCACGGTCTTCGATGGCTTTGCTTAATGTAGGAATCATTTCATCGGTTGTGATTCCCAGATATGCTGCCACACTTTCCTTATTGCAAAAGAGATTACCCATAATCCGATAATCTGAATCGCTTACATTTTCAAAAAGGACTGGTCGCGGTTCAACCGCCTTCAGAATTCCTCCAGCTTCAAGCTTCTTGGAGACTGGTTTGGATATTTTTAGGAGAGACCCGTCTTGATCCAGTTTTTGGAGATATTCACGTAGACCCATTAAATTCACCTTATGTTTTTCTATACCCCAATTCTGTAGCGCCAAGCTGAAAAGCCTCGTTGTTTCACCGCTCCAAAGACGTTATTTTGTAATTCTCGACCGGGTGTTAGCGCTACCATGTTCCCGCCGCGACCGGTTCCTGTGAGTTTGGCTCCCCAGGCTCCCGCCTGACGAGAAACACCAACCAACTCTTCTAATTCCACGCAAGAGACACCAATTTCGTTGAGTAGCTTATGATTTTCGTTCATAAGAAGCCCAATAAGTTGGAGGTCATGATCGTCTAACCCCTGGCGTGCGGAATTCACGATATCCACATAGTCTGCAGTTATTTGATCGAACCACTTGGTTTTTTCCTCTTTCATCCGGCGAACATCAGCTACTACTTCTTTTGTACTGGCGGTAATACCAGTACTCGCAATCACAATGTCTGTGGGTTCTTTCATTTTGATGGTTTCGATTGTGGGTGAACCACCGTCGGGATTTCGTTTGTACCAAACGATTCCCCCAAAAGTTGCTGCAGTATTATCAATTCCACTAGGCGTTCCGTGGTATCCCTTTTCACCTTCGAAGGCACAAGCATTGACTTTATTATCATCCCAGCCTAATCGAAATTCATCGTTTAAGGCACGTGCAAGCGCTGTACAGCTGGCGGCACTGGCTCCAATACCGCTAGCACAGACTAGTTTTCCAGCCAATGTGATGGTGATTCCCTCTTCGCTGAGATCGATATCAGCAAATCGGAGAATGTTCTCAATTGACGCCTTTTGTTCATCTAATTTTTTCTTTTTATAGCCCGGGACCGCAGGGCGATTATCAGTTAGCGTCCATCCAGGCTCTGATTTCCTGCGTACAATAGCAGTGGTGGTGGATCCTACTGCTGCGGCAATTGCGGGGAAACCATAGACAACAAAGTGTTCACCAAATAGAATGCTTTTACCATAACCTGAGCCTTTGCCCAACTTCAACGACCTCCAGAGGGGAATAGTGTTAGCGTAAAATAAGGCATTCAGCCTCATTTGTATTGGGGGTAACGAGTCGATTCTGAGCTGAGCGCTTAATAGCCTTTCCATGGCTCGATGAAAATAGGTTAGCCAGGGCTAAAGTTCAGTTCGTCGTAAAGTTGCCTCAAAATCTTCAACTGTAAAGGGAAATTCTGCATCAGGTGTTAGTTGACCACGTTCACGCAGAACTTGGCGTGAAAGAAGCCAATAGGTAAGAGATAGAGATTTTCGACCCTTATTATTACAGGGAATCGCGAGGTCAATATATTGTAATGAGTTATCGGTATCAACTAATGCTACCACGGGCACTCGGATTTTAGCCCCTTCTCGGACAGCTTGAGCATCAGCCCGTGGATCGGTGACGAAGACCAGTTTTGGCTCGGTATATTGGGGTAACCGAGGATTGGTAAAAGTACCTGGAATAAACCGGCCTGCCAGAGGTGTGGCGCCAGTGACTGTACAAAAAGTGTTAATTGGTTTTTGAGCATACTGGCGTGCACCGACCACGGCAACAGTGGAGGGATCCACGCGAGCTAGCATCCGCGCCGCAACACGGATTCGTTCATCAAATTTACGGATATCAAGAACGTAGAGCCCGTCTTGGCGTACCCGGTAGATGTATGGCTCCATGGTGACGGTTTTTACCTGGGTTCCAATGTGGATCCCAGCGGCTAGATATTGGTCAAGAGCCACAAGAAGATCTTCACTCATGGTTAAGTTCGCTCCGCAAATTGAAGAACAGAATCGATGATGTCAACGTGGCTGAGCAGCATTCTTCGACAGCAATAGCGTTTTAGCCCCATTGAATCGAGAACCGCTGCGGGGTCTTCTCCTTGCCTAACACGACGGCTATATTCTTCCCATTTGTCTGCTACTAGGCGACCACAAGTGAAACATCGTATTGGTATAATCATGGATTTCTTCTCCTCTATCGATAGCTTTTCTGCTTTTTCGCTCGAGCACCGGGGCCCCCGAACTTTTTCTTTTCCTTTCGACGTGAATCGCCGGCCATTAGGGTTCGGTCGTATTCCACAAATTGCTTTCGGAGATCAGCGCTCTTTGTATAATCCACAAGCCCACGAGCTACAGCCATTCGCGAAGCTTGAGCCTGACCCATCACACCGCCACCTCGAACATTTACACGAATATCAACCTTCGATGTAATTTCGTCTCCCGCAATCATGAGAGGTTCTTCAATAATTTGCCTAGCAATAAGGGGAGTGTAATTTTCCAAAGGCGTTTTATTTATCTGGATTCGTCCCATTCCTTCCCGTACTGTGGCACGAGCAATTGCGGATTTTCGTTTACCTGAACTTACTGTTATTTTCATGCAGATCTCTTCCATCCAAGTTCTTGGGCAATTTCACCCAAATAGGTGGTTCGGCGCCCAACCCGTTCATACTCAGAGATTTCAAGATTCCGTTTTGTTTTGAGCCCTTCAGGAGTGCCCGTATAGACACGAAGACGTTTCATAGCCTTTCGACCACGGTCCTTTTTCCAAGGAACCATCCCGCGAATAATCCGACGAAGCATACGATCTGGTTGACGCGGGTGCATGGGACCCTTCCAAGGCGCGGTTCGGGTGCGAATTCCCAAGCGTTCTTTGTATTGCAGAATGATACTTGCTCGATTCCCAGACAAGACTGCCTTTTCCGCATTAATGACCACCACATGTTCACCTTGAAGGAGCTGTTTAGCGACCACTGCAGCCAAGCGTCCTGCCACTGCATTGTTAGCATCAACTAGGAGTGGTTCAATAGGAGCAGACTCGCCAGTTTTGGATTTCGCGGATTGTTTCACCATTTTAATTTCTCCTTAGTTGATAATTTGGGCATTCTTTCCCGTTGGATTTTTTTCCATAAATTCTTCGATTGTAAGACACTGACCGCCTTTGGCTTCAATTTTCTCACGTGCTTGCGCTGAGAAGCCCACGGCAGCAACACTGAGTTTGTCTTCGATTACCCCATCGCCAAGAACCTTGCCGGGAACGACTATAATATGACCACGCTTATGATAACGCTGTAAATCACCCACATTAACTGTGAGCCGGGTTCTTCGAGAGGATTGTAAATCATCGAACAATGTGCGCCAGATGCGACCTCCAGGATTTCGGGACTGCCGTTTTAACTTTATGATAAGCTGTTGTCGAGTTTCATCAGTGGTTTTTGATTTCATATTGTATCACGCTCATTTGGATTTCTTCGTCTTCTTTTTTGCGGAGGTCTTTTTCGTTGTTTTAGTGGATTTTGGCTTCTTGGCGGTCTTCGTGGTTTTCTTTTTGGGTTTGGCCTTAGCCTTCGGCTTCGCCTTGGGCTTCGCCTTAGGCTTGGCAGTCTTTTTGGGTGCTCGCCCTGGAAGGAGTTTAATGAGCTCCTCGTATTTGTTTCGGAATACATCTAAACCTTTGTCGACGATTTGTTCTGGTGAAGCAGCACCTGTAGATTCAATTGTCACAATGAAGCTGTTTTCGTCGTATGTCACTGTGATGGCTTGTACATCACAGGTGTCTACACAGAGGTTGCACAATGTACAATTCAGCTCGTCAACTACCACGGCTTTTTTATCTTTCATTTCGAAGACTTGGCGAAAACACGCCTCCACACACTCTTCACAACCGTCACATTTCTTGGGGTCTACTTCAACGTGTGGAATCATTTTGTAGGCCATAGTGGAAACAGGTTGCCACTTAGCATGGTCTTGCCCAATCCCTAATCGTGCATAGGCCTCAACGACAATGCGTTGACCTTTCGCCATTTTGGCAATTGGAATCTTATCGCTTACAGGGACAATGTCAGGATCTTGAGGTTTTAGATCCCCTGTCGTAGCAATATAACCATCCTCGGGGGCTTCAACCTCCATGGTGAATCCCGCTTGACAAAGATGGCAGCCAGCGCCTTCACAATTGCATTCAGATGAAAGAACGTAGGTGTCAAAATTGGTTGTTAAGGGAACAAGGCCAAGACGATGGGCAATTATCTCATCAAACAGAGGTGTTTGGTTTTCAAGAATTACAACTTCTTCAATAGCCATTGATGGGGTTTCAGCAATAATTACGCGGCGTAACGCATTCATCAAGCCAGGACGAACTTCTTCTACATGCAGCTTTAAGGTATCCTCAGTTTTTTCGAGTACGGTTATTTTCATCATCTGTTCGCCTCACTTTGATGCCTAATTTACACCCCATTATACTCTTCGACCCCGGCGGCCTCCAGGTCGGCGTGTGCCGTCATGAGGCATTGGCGTTACCTCTTCAATTCGACCAATTCGCAGGCCGGCCCTGGCAAGCGCACGGATAGCGGCTTGCGCACCTGGACCAGGAGTTTTCGGACCATGACCGCCAGGAGCTCGAACTTTAATGTTAACCCGCGTGATGTCTTTATCCATGGCTGCTCGGGCAGCCCGAAATGCGGCTTGCATTGCAGCATATGGAGAACTTTCATCTCGGTCAGCACGTACAATCATTCCACCCGATGCCCTGGCAATTGTTTCAGCTCCAGTGATATCAGTGATGTGTACGATGGTATCGTTATAGGAACTGTAAATATGAGCCACCCCCCATTTTTCCTGGCTATCAACAGGTGTGGGAGTGCGAGCCCGTCCTCCGGAACGCGGTGTTCGAGTCCGCCTTCGACGAGTAGGTGTCTCCTCTTTCTCTTCCTTCTCCTTTTTTTCCTCGTCGGCTTTCTTTGCAACTCTTTTCTTCTTTGGTGTGGGTTTTTCCTTCGCTTCAGGTTCTGAAGCCTTCGCAGATTTTTTCTTCTTGGCTTTCTCCGGTTCTACTTCTGTTTTTGCAGTCGCTTCGGGTTTTTTGTCAGGAGTCTTTTTCGGTTTTGTTTCTTTGTCTTCGGCCATACCCATCACCAATTAATACAATCATATTCAGTTATTTCGCATCTTTTTTCGGTGCTGCGTCTTTCTTGTCTTTGGCTGAAGGTTCCTTGGGTGTTTCTTCACCTTCTACTTCCTCTGAAATATCTTCGTCCTCATCTTCGTCAATTTCTTCGGTGAGTTCAATCTCTTTGATATCACGGACCTTTGGAATCTTGACTTCAATTTTTTCTTTTGGAGCAGGTTCTGGAGCTTCTGGCTTCGGGGGAGCAACTTCGCCCTTCGGGATTTCCGGATGTAAGGGGCTTCTATATGGGCTTTTAGGAGCATATTTGAGGTTTTTTTCGTGGTCTCTGTAAAGAAGCATGCCTGGAGAGGTTACACGATGATCATCAAGAACGATGTGGCCATGAACAATTAGTTGGCGAGCATGATGCATTGTCTTTGCCAAGCCTTGACGTAGTACCTGTGTTTGCAAGCGCCGTTCAAGTACATCACGAATTGTCAGATTCAAAATATCATCTAATTGTGAATCCTTGTTAATGAGAGCTAACCGGCTGAGCCGACCAAGTAGTTGACCTTCTTGCACTATACGTTCTTCAATGGGTAGTGCGACAAGATCTCGTGCTGTGCTACGGAATTGTGTAAGTTGTGTTCGATGTTTCCATAGTTCACGTTTATTTCGAAGACCGTATTCACCCACGTAGATCAGTTCTTCTGCAAGTCGGGTCTTCTGCCAGGGGTGTCCAGGTGCAAAGTATTTTTTCTTTGGTTTTCGTATTCCGCCCATTTTTTTCACCTAGGGGTAGCTGGTCGGCGCTTTCTGGTGACACCAACTGTTCTTCCTCGTCGACCCGTACAGCGAGTTCGTTGTCCTCGGACTTTTAATCCAAGCCCATGGCGTATCCCTTTCCAGCTCTTTGTTTTCATCATATGGTCAATGTCCATTTTGAGTTGAAAATCAAGGTCTGCACCGGTGAAGTGCTTGTTTTCTCCACTTTTCATATCCTTCTGTCGGTTTAGCATCCAATGAGGAATACCAAATTTGGAAGGTGATTCGAGTATTTCCTCGATTTTTGTGACGTCTTCGTCAGTGATGAAGCCTGCGCGCTGTTCAGGATTAAGTCCTGCGGCTTCAGCGATAGCCCGGGCTAAACGGCATCCAACCCCTTTCACAGCACTCAGGGCCATGTCCAGTTTTTGACTGCCGTCCAGATCGGTTCGAGCAACTCGGATTATGTATCGATATGAAGATGACAAATTAGCACCTCAAGTAGCGCTAGCTCTGAGCTATCGCAATCGAAATACAGAACCGCTTTTAAATGTGTTGCCAAAGTCCGAATCCAATTACGACTTTTTTACCTTGGAGAAAGGCGAGTGCATCTAAATGTTTAAAGGGCATGTATTGGAAGGAAACGGCGAGCCGCGGTAGCCAAGTGGTTTACGGCGCAGGCCTGGAAATTACACACAGGAAGTAAACCGTATAGCCTGTGACCCTCGGGTCGCACGGGTTCGAATCCCGTCCGCGGCGCCATTATTTTTCTTAATTTGGTGTAGATGTTGTTAGGCGCGTTTTCGCCGCCAGGAGGACGGATAGGTCCCTGCAGCTAATACGAC
>JBHLPR010000102.1:0-4793 GCA_048939245.1 Promethearchaeota archaeon
CCGCCAACAAAATCTATCTAAAGACCAACGAAATCAGGCAAAAACCATATCTGATCTCCTTAAATTCCTGTTAGTAAGTAGTGGTGGAGTTACCATTCGAATCCAAGGGCTTGCTAGCCCTCCCCTTGCAGAATCGATGATGGCATATGGGCGCTGGGCTCTTCGCACAACATGGGATTTAGCCATCGAGCATGGTATGCACCCCGTATACGGTGATACTGATTCCATTTTCTTAGACAATCCCACAGAATCGCAAATTACTTGGTTGATCAATATCGTTCGAGATGAATTAAGATTAAAACTCGCTGTTGATGTTGTCTACTCGCTTTGTGTCTTTAGTTCCGCAAAGAAGGCCTATTTTGGCATGTTCCCGGATGGGGCGCCGGACATTAAAGGGATAACATTGGGGAAATCAAGCACGCCCTCGCGTTTTAGGGAAATCTTTCTCGAATCGGTTAAACCGCTTGCCAGGGTCGACACTCCTAAAAAGCTTGCCAAGGTTACTCCTCGGGTTGTGGAGGTCTTGCAGCGTGAAATCACGCGTCTTCGTCGACGAGACTTCACAGTCAAAGAACTGGAGTATCGGGTGAAGGTCTGGAAGACAGACAAAGATCGTGGCAAAGGAAAAGCTTTAGCTCAACCCTATCAGGCTTTGCAACAACTCACTGATAAAGGAATTAAGGTTAAAAAACGTGAAGAGGTTGGGTTTGTCAAGGTCCATCCTTTTCGTTATGGCGCACGCACTTTTACTGTGAAACCGACTCAAATGGCCACGAAAGAAGAAATTGACATTCCTGATTATGTGCGCAAGCTTGAGATGGCATTTGAGCAGATCTTAGTGCCACTAGGAATCCAATTTCCCGGTCAACAATCACGAGCCCTTGATTCTTATCTTTCCGACACTGAATCCGAGGCTTTTTCGCAGACATCATTCGAATCCAACAAGGATCATCCTGTTAAAAAGCAGAAACGGCTACTCGATTTTGCGGACGGTGATGATGGGGGTGCTGCTTAGGCAATTAAGTCAAAGTATTACGTTTTAACTAGTTATTACGTAAAAAAAGTAAACTTTTATATTCTATCACATTCCACTATGTGTTATGAGCAACCTTCGATTTCTCGGTACTATGGAAACCGTTCTAAAAAATCGAAGACAGCTATTTGCTAATATTCACGACAACCGTAGCACGAAAAGTTATTTCATCGACTTCCAGATTGCCATCTTTCTCTTTGCCTTTATCTACGGTGCGTCAATGGGGCTATATTCCGGTGGGCTTCAAATCTTCTATACTGCTTTGAAAATCCCGCTCCTTATATTTCTCACATTATACATCTGTCTTCCTACTTTCTACGTATTGGATAGTCTCCTTGGAGGTGCCCTCTCGTTTCGTCAAATGCTCCTTATTCTTCTTGCAGGTTTTAGCATCATGGCCACCATTTTAATGGCTTTTCTCCCTGTCTCTGTGTTCTTTCTGCTGACGACAGCTGATTACACATTTGTAGTGATTCTTAATGTTGCAATCTTTGCTCTGGGTGGTCTTGGGGCCATCATCTACTTCCTCCAAGGCTATTTCACAATGTATCGATTAGAAGAAGAACCCGGACCAACAATCACTGAATCCGGACAATGCCCACACTGTAAAAAAGAGGTTAAAGAAGGATCTGCCTTTTGCTCATCCTGTGGTACCCGTATTATGCGGACCCCTGATAAAGGGTTCCGTGCCTCAGCTCTTCCCATACTTATCGGCGTAGCTGTCCTCATCTTCGTTGGCACACAGCTAGCATGGATTCTTCGACCCTATTTTCATTTCTATCCCTTCTTCATTCGACCACTTGGAGGCAACTTCTACCTTGCTCTCCTTGACCTAATCTTTCCCTGGTTATAACCAAAATAGGACAAATGCCAATCTGTGCTACGCCCTTTTTTTTAGGGGAATTGATACAGTCAAGATGGTCTATTCTTTGGCCACTGGGTTTCGCAAGATTCCGATGCCTTCAATTTCTGCCTCAACCACATCACCCGCCTGTAAGAACACAGGTTTCGGTTTAGCGACAAAACCAACGCCTGATGGGGTACCTGTGGCGATAACATCCCCGGATTCTAATGTCAAGACTTTGGAAATATCAGAAATCAATTCTGCAACGGTAAATACCATATTCGCCGTTGAACTCTTCTGACGAGTTTTCCCGTTCAGACGAAGTTGTAGTTGGAGGTTTTGGGGCTCGGGAAGCTGGTCCGGAAGAGTCAGCACTGGTCCCATCGGGGCAAAGGTATCAAAGCTCTTACCTCGAAACCACTGTCCACCATGATATTGAAAATCACGGGCTGAAATGTCATTGAAAACGGTGTATCCACCTACATGTTCTAAGGCGGTCTCCACTGGAATATTCCGTCCTCCCCTACCAATGATGACACCGAGTTCAACTTCATAATCTACCTGTTTTGCCTCATTCGGTAGAATAATTGTCGCTTCATGTCCAATTGTTGCAGTGGGTGGTTTTGAAAATAGTACAGGTGCTTCTGGTATCTTACGTCCGGTCTCTTTTATATGATCTTTATAGTTGAGTCCAATCGCAATGATTTTGGTAGGGCGTGGAAGTGGGGCAAGCAACTTCACCTCTTCAACTGGTTGAGCATCGATTCGTCCTTTCAATGCCGCTTCAATCGTGGATTCAAGGCTATGATCCCTTAGATAATCGAGCATGGTGGGAATCCCAGGAGTTGGCACCACTTCTCCATTATCCAAACATCCCACTCGCGGTCCGGCATCTGTCGCGTAGCTGACCAGCTTCACCTGAAGGCTTCTCTCCAATCAAAAGCTAAGAACGACTACTAGCTAAGAAGTCGATTTCCAGCCCTAAAAGATTGCCTCTACCACGACAATCCTCCGACAAAAATCATTCACCACAGCGAAAGAATAACCAGCCATCCTTGACCTTCTTGAACCGTATCAGACAATAGCGGCCCTGCAAACGCTTGCCCTGAATTATCACAATGATTTCATCCTTCTCCCATTTTTCCGTCTCATACTTCCCCGTATCCCACAACTCAACGATCCCCGCCCCATATTCACCTTCAGGAATTGAATTCGAAACTAGAATTGGTCCAGCAAAGTAATTGCTGTTATCCTTAACCTGAATATCAAAACGAGTTTTGTGAGTAATTTGAGTCTTTGTGGCTTTTTCAATTGAAAGAATGTGAGCAGGAATTATTGTATCCCGTCCCCTATTAAATTTCCATCTCAATCGATTCTTCTTATACACTGTCTTGTATCTAAGTTCATCAATAATGTAATCATTAATAAGAGTAAGAAACCTTGCAGAACCAACTTTGCTCATGTGAATAAAATATCCACCATTGCTTTTTTTCCTCGGTTTTGCGAAATAGACTTTTGATTCAACTTCCCATTTCTTGTTTAGAAATTCTGAAACAATCTCATTTCCTTCCTTTCCAAACCCATGGGTACATAATTCAACAAATTTCCCTGCAGAAAGATAACCATCATCCATATACCAGATTGCTAGACCCCTTTCATCTAGTTCTTCCAAAACCTCTTCTGTTACTATTTTTTCTTTATTTTTGTAGAATCTGGGATAGATGTTTATTAGTGATGAATTTGTAAACCTGAATCTATAGGAATCAGAATCTTTTCTTTTTCGAATTACAGCACCGGGATTCAATTGGTCCCTGACAAATTTTAGATATTTACGCTGTTTTCCGGAGTGAAGTAATTGGTAACAAGGTAAACGAGTTTCTGCACTGAGTTCTAGATGTGCATCCCCAAGTAATGTTCCCATTAAAATTTGGTATTGCTCTTCACTCCATTCAAAACCAGGAATATAGATATCATCGCCTTCTTTAAGGTCCCTGGCTTTTCTAATTCCATTTGGTGTGAATATTCCATGGTTTTCAGTTATAGTCACTATTCGTCTACCACCGAATTGACCAGGAATTCGAATTCTAAGAAAATCAGTTGTTCTACCATTTCTAAACCAATTGATGATTGGTTTCCATTCAAGCCTTTCAGTTGATGAATTATAAGAAAGAACGCGAGTTGCTTCTCTATTATTTACAATCCTTCCAATATATTTTGGGCCATCCTCAGTCATAACTGTTGTATAGAAGTTCAAACATCCTTCAAATGAAGCGTACTCCAGAGGATGATCTTCTGTTTGGATTGCCAACCTTCGAATCCCCTTCTCCCTTGGAGGTTCTTTTGGTACCGCCCAACTGGCCAATACACCATTACGTTCTAATCTGAGATCCCAATGTAGGTTCCTTGCTTGATGACGTTGAATAACATATATTTGATTCTCACCAAACCTAGCTTCAGGTTCTGGTTCTGGAGTTTTTGTGAAGTCTCGTTTCTTCCTGTATTCATCTAAACTCAATTACTGATCTCCTAGTGAACTTATTTTCCCTTGATGAGATATTAGCAATTATAGCTTTAATAGAATAGATAAAAAACTACTCGTATTATTCCTTATGTGTGAAAAGCCATTCCGCTAGTCCAGTTCCCGTGAGGTTGAGCTCCTCACATTCATGGGTAACCATGATCTCAAAGAGCTCTGTCTCTCCTCCGTTAAATTGTCGAGCGTAACGGCCAAACGCATTAGGATGAATGGGATGTGAGTGGAGGGTATAGGTTCGCTTCTTTGCATCGGTGATTTGGGTAATGACTTTGATAGGTTTTCGAATTATGCTCTCTTCGAATTTCGTTTCAACTTTGATATCAACAATAGGCGTATTTTCGTTCTTTGTGCTAATAATTCCTGCTAGATGTGTTTTTCCT
>JBHLPR010000059.1:0-14185 GCA_048939245.1 Promethearchaeota archaeon
CAAAAATCGTCTCTACCAGTATCAATGGGAAGATGTATCTGCAACCATTGCGGCACTCAGACGGACTCTGCCTGAGGGCGATTCCGATTAATTGAAATCGCATTCTTAATCTCGTCTACTCAAATGGGAACAGCTTTATCCAACCAAATCTATACCCTCATCCGAGTGCGGAGGGATTAACCCTATGAACAACAGAAACCGTCCTCCCTATGTGATTTCTAAACGGGTAAAAGTGCACCGGGCAAAAACTCTCTCTGATGAACTCTCCGCTCTTTCCTCCGATGAGCTTCGGCTCCTTCGCCGGTTTAGTAAAGACCCTAAAGAACCCGGCATCCAACAAATCCTCGCAAAGCCATTGATGGAACACTATACCATTCAAGAACTCCGGGTTGCTTTTGCCATGCTCAGTGGTGCAGCTGGCACTCCATCCCCCGATCCCTTATCCGCTCCTGGTACCGTCCAACTGGGACAAACCTCGCATGATCATTTCACCGAAAAAACAACCTTAAGCCTAATTAGTGATCGAAATGTCCCACTGCCTTCACGATATTCACCTGAAATAGCCTCAAAACTCCAATCTATGGACGATGAGGAACTTCTCCATCTTACCCGAAATATCAGCAATCCCAGCGACCCACGAAGCCGTTTCCTAATCATACGCTATCATCTCTACAAATATCGCCCCGAAGATATTGCTTCTACTTTGGCCACACTTTTGCGACTCCGACGTCAAGACCGGCGTCCTCAAAGAAAACGCCGTCCTGACCTTCGATCAGTCTCTTCTCCCCGCTTCCACTGATATGATGCTCGGAATAAGGAAGCACTTTTAACTAACCATTTCGTGAGTGCCACACACATCAAGAAATAGGTGTAACACTTTGGTAGCCAAATATAGTGCTGACCTCAATCCCTACGAAATCGCAAAACAACAACTCGAAATCGTAGCGAAAAAAATGAAACTCAATCCTGACATACTCGAACTTCTTAAAAATCCTAAACGTACACTCCTTGTCTCCCTGCCGGTGAGGATGGATGATGGAAAAATAAGAGTCTTTGAAGGCATGCGCGTCCAGCACTGGGACGCATTTGGTCCATTTAAAGGAGGCATCCGATATCATCCTCAGGTATGTATCGACGAGGTGAAAGCTCTAGCAATCTGGATGTCCATTAAAACTGCTGTTGTTGGACTTCCCTATGGGGGTGCAAAAGGTGGAATCGTGTGTAATCCGAAGGAAATGAGTCTCAACGAATTGGAACATCTCACTCGTCGATTCACCCACGAAATTATGGATATCATTGGTCCTTATCGTGATGTTCCCGCACCAGACGTCTATACAGGTGAACGCGAAATGGCTTGGATCTATGATACCTATTCCGAAGCGCAAGGATATGCTGTGCCAGAAGTTATCACTGGTAAGCCGATTTCCATCGGCGGAAGCCTTGGTCGACGCGAAGCGACAAGTCGTGGCGTCATTATTACAGTGCGAGAGGCTGCAAAACGAATAGGCTTAAACTTGAAGGGGGCGACTGTGGCAATTCAAGGATATGGTAATGTTGGTTATTATGCTGCAGTCCTTATTACCGAATATGGGGCAAAAATTGTCGCGGTCAGCGATTCTCGAGGTGGAATCTACAATCCCAAGGGGGTTGATCCCAAAAAGGTGATGGAGCACAAGGAAAAAACAGGTTCTGTTGTTGGTTTCCCTGGGACAAAGAAAATATCCAATGAAGAACTCCTGGAGCTACAAGTGGATATTCTTATTCCCGCCGCCCTTGAAAATCAATTGGTTGCTGAAAATGCTCCGCGCATTAAAGCGAAAATCATAGGAGAAGGGGCTAATGGTCCAACAACTCCCGAAGCTGATGAAATCCTTCATAAGAATGGGGTGTTTGTCGTTCCCGATATTCTCGCCAACGCTGGCGGCGTCACCGTTAGTTACATGGAATGGGTACAAAACCTCAACCGTGAATCATGGACCGAGGATGAAGTAAACAGCAAACTCGAACAGCGGATGGTTCAAGCCTTCGACGAAGTATACAAAGTCCATCAACAAGAAAAAGTAATCATGCGCACAGCCGCTTATATCGTAGCTCTTACACGGATTGCAGAAGCCATCGAAGCCCGCGGTATCTACCCCTAGACTTTACTTATCATTCTCTTAGTCACATAGAAAAGTTGCTACATATATATGCCCTAATTAAAAGTCTAAACTGATAAACCTGAATTTCTAAGTAGAAGATGAAAGGCTGGTGGACCTTTAGTTGCAATTTGGACTCTTAACTGGTATCATCTGGCTAATTCTGATCCTCATATTCGTGGCAATCTGTGTCGGAATTTCACGTGACTGTGAGAAAATTAGAGATGAAACTCGCCGTGGACAAACATACTACCGTACCCGAACCCGTCCACGACAACAAACCCAAACGAAACAGCAAGCCTATCGCAGCCAGTCTCACACACAATTCGCTCCAATTCAACTAAGCATGTGTCCCGAATGTCAAGCCACAATCCTTGCTGAAACTACAGTATGTCCTCACTGTGGCAGCCCCCAACCCATCTGCATCGTCTGTAATGGCGCTATTGTTCCCCTCGACTCTACTCTCAGCTGCCCACACTGCCGAGGTCGAGCCCATCGCATCCATTTCCTAGAATATCTGAAAGTCAAAGGTGTCTGCCCCCGCTGCAAAACTGACCTTGATCCCCATGAACTCATCGAAGATACCTTAAAAGAAGTACCTTCCATTCCTAGTAATAGCCTTGGACAGCTATGCATGGTCTGTAACAGTCCCCTTAGTTCAACAGATGACATCTTACAATGTCCCCACTGTGGAAGTAGAGCCCATCGTATTCATCTGCTAGAGTATCTCAAAGTTAAAGGCAAGTGTCCCCACTGCCAGACAGATCTAGATCCTGAAGACCTTCAAGAACCCTAATTCAAATAAGATTTGATGCCATTGTTTGACTAGAGTTACTCATCAGACAAGTAGCACCACTCAAAAGTTCCCTAGCATTTGGTCAATCTATCCTTAACTAAATTTTGAAAACAATAAAGAAAAAAGAGAAAAGGGGCTGAGAAGTGGTCTCTCAGCCAAGCATCTGATCGAAAACATCAGCCTCAATTTGATGAGGCATCCGAATCCCAGTAACCTCAGCCGCAAGGGGCGTGAGCGCCATCAGATCATTTCGATCGATAAGGTCCACCTTGAACTTCCGCATCCCAGCAATCAACTGCTGAATACCAGTGCGAATCCGGTCAAAATAGGTATAGACACCAATGGCGGGTTTCGGAATTTCCTTATATCGATCACCATATTCGTGTTTCAGATCAGCAGAAGCAATGAAGAATTGCTCTGGATCGTCCCCATAGTCTTCCACGAAGCTCTTGGGCAATTGCCCATTTTTCGCTAATTCCACGAAATAATCTGACTTCATAGCCGCTGTGAGTGGTGAACGAGCGACAGCAACCGATTTAAAGAAGGGACCATCGCCAAAGTTGCTCATGGCAATTGCCTTGACAATTTGGGCTTCATGGATAAATCCACCAGCAATCGAAATATCAGGGATATGCTTACCCTTCTTCTTCAAAATCTGGCACCCTTTCAACACCTGTGCTGCAAGATATACAGTCGGCGTACTCAATTCGTTCATATGAGCCATCGGGCTCATACCCGTTCCACCACCAGCTCCATCAACGGTGAGCATATCAACCTTGCCTTCGCTAGCAACTTTGAGAGCAAACGCCGTCGCCGCTGGGCGATACGCACCAGTCTTCAGGAAGACTTTCTTTGCCCCTTGCTCGCGGAGCCATTCAAGGTCTTCAATACAACTCAAGTCAGGCATACCAACACGACTGTGGCGTTCAAAGGTCTTGAAGGTGCCTGCCTTGAAGGCTTCTTGAACTACGGGATCTTCAGGGTCAGGGAGGACAATGTACCCACGACTCTTAAGCAGCTTAGCCCGTTCAATTGTCTTCAGACGGACCTCACCGCCAATCGACTTGGCACCCTGCCCCCACTTCCGTTCAATCACATTCACATCCAGCTTGGAAATCGCATACACATCAACCCCAAGCCGTTGGTCTTCAACATTCGTCTGAATCACGATGTCACCATGTTTACCATCCCAGAACTTCCGGTATGAATCAACACGGAACTTCAGATCTGGTGCTTTCGTAATCTCACCATTCGTAATCACACTATTACTATCCATGGCCACTACATTCTCTCCAACCGTTTGGATGGTGCCAGCCATAGCAGAACCCATGGAAATGCCTTCCCAGTGGTTCTTGGCCACTGCGGTGGATCCGAGCCCAGCAATGAGCATCGGGAGCTTGAGGGGAATGCCGCCTACGGAGGTGGAGGCGTCAGCATTGGGAAATAGTGCTTTATCCGAATTGGCTTCGATTCCTTCGGCACCTTGAAGTGCGGCGAGGAGTTGAAAGTTTGACCAGTCGAGTCCAAAGTCTTTGTTCGCGGAAGCCGTGCTCTGTCCGAAATACTCATTCGTCGGATAGAGAACTTCGTGGCCCCGGAACGCAGATTTGCTGATCATGCAGAGGACTTTGCAGTCCCGGATACATATGCCGCACATTCCGCTGACCGGGTTGGGGTCCCGTGTACGGAGGGCGGTACCATCGGTGGATCGTGCGTTTAATTGACTATCATCCATCACGATAAACCTCATGTTTGCTTCTGTCGTGGGGTCTTTACAATCGTAAAGGGTGTTTGCGTTTAGATGGTTGAGTTAAAAAGACTTTGGTTGTTTGGTTCTGATTCTTGAACTTGTATGTCTTTGGAGATAGAAAACCTTAAGCTGACTTATCATTAAATAGGGTGCGAGGTTTTGTCAATGGGTGTCATCAAAGTCATTGAACTGGTAGGCAATTCGACGAAAAGCTGGGAAGACGCTGCTAATCAAGCCGTGATGACGGCTGCCAAGACACTTCGGGGACTTCATGGTGCTGACGTTGTTGGTATGACGGCAGTGGTCAAAGATGGCAAAATCGTCGAATATCGTGCAACTGTTAAAATCGCTTTCATGATTGAAGGCGTCAGAGAATAATCTTCAGGGTGGAGGGATGGACTCCCGTCCCTCTGACCTTCTTTTTCTTTCACGAGAAACCAGGTGATTTAACTCTGACCTCGAAGGGAAAACACACATTAATTCAAATTGGGTGTAATAGCCATAAATCCATTGAGGGTTAACAATGACTGAAGAAGATGATGTATATCGGGCATTGCAACAGCACATGGATCAATTTCCAGTTAGGTTTCCGGCTAGGAAAGGTGGTGCAGAGATTCAGCTGCTAAAACGTCTGTTCAAACCGAAAGAAGCCAAGATTGCGACGAAGCTTCGATTTACGCCCCTCGCTTCTGAAACGGTGGAAGAGATTTTTCCTCGCCTAGCGGAGATGGGAATTTCAAAACAGGAGTTAGCAGCCACCTTGGAAGAAATGGCGAGAAAGGGTGTTATCAGCTATTACAGGGAAGGAAACACCAAATATTTTGGTAATGCACTTTGGGCTATTGGCATTTTCGAATATCAGGTAGACAAACTCACACCCGAACTGCTAGCTGATATGCAAAACTACTACAACTCACCCCCTGTTCAAGAAATACAGCGTACTGGCATCTCCCAATTGCGAACCATTCCCATTGGGGAAAGCATTCAACGCGAAGATAGTGTGGCTCAATATGACAATATTCGTCATCTCATCAATGAGTCGGATGGACCCTTTGTAATCATTAATTGTATTTGTCGACAAGTGAAAGACCTTGATGGGGATCCATGTAAGGCCACCAATCGTCGGGAACTCTGTTTTGGCGTCGGCAAGTTTGCCACTGCGTATACGGATTTCGGTTGGGGTCATGAGGTTTCCAAAGAAGAAATGCTAACGATATTAAAACAAAATCAAGACGAGGGTTTAGTCCTCCAACCGAGTAACTCGAAAAATATTGAATTCGTGTGCAGCTGTTGTGGCTGCTGCTGTGGGCTCCTAGAAAGCGCCAAGACAGCTCCACGTCCCATTGATTATTTTCATGCAAATTACTTTGCTAAAGTAGATCCCGATTTATGCACTGGTTGTGGAACATGTGTCGACTTGTGTCAGATGGATGCATTAACACTTGAAAATGAAATTTCAAAGATTAATTTAGATCGGTGCATCGGTTGTGGGGTATGCGTTGCAAATTGTCCTTCCGATGCAGTACAACTCGAAAAGAAAGATGAAATTTATGAACCCCCTGATACCTTCGAAGAAATGTATTCATTAATTACCAAACGACGAAAAGAGCTCGAAAAATCCAAAGAATAACAAACCTCAATCCTAAACTAGTCAAAATTGCTTGCTATAGGAGGTTATTTTGCTGAGCCTTAGGGTTATCAGCGTCCACCGCTGATGCGACCATCTGACATGGTGAAGTGTCGGTCTGCATAGCTGACGAGTTCTTGGTCATGGGTTACCACGACGAAGGTGATTTTTTCTTGTTTGTTGAGTTTGCGTAGAAGCTGCATGATACTTGCGCCGGTTTTGGTATCAAGATCACCTGTAGGTTCATCAGCAAATACTACTTTGGGTCTATTAACTAAAGCGCGTGCAATAGCGGTGCGCTGTTGTTCGCCTCCGGATAACTGGCGAGGAATATGATCCTTGCGTTCCACCATGTCAACAGCCCGAATGACCTCCATCGCTTTGTCCTCAATTTCTTTGCCTTTAAGGTTCGTTGGCCACAGGGGCGCAGCGACATTTTCGTACACAGTCATTGTGGAGATCAGGTTGAACAGTTGGAAGATGAACCCGATTTTTTCTTGGCGAATTTTGGGGAGAATTCTTTCATCAACGACGGTAAGATCCATTTGGTCGAAGATAATTCGTCCGTCCGTGGGGCGATCGAGGCCGGATAAGACATTTAGGAGCGTGGTTTTACCACACCCGCTTTTGCCTTCAACGACAATGAATTCACCAGATCGAATGGTGAGGTTGATGTCCCGCAAGGCATGAATGATTTCACGACCGCGTCGATATTCTTTTTGAATATTTTGTGCCACAATAACATCGTCAGGCATATCTTAGTATCCTCCTTTATTCGGGTCGGGTTAGCGCCTGCATCGGGCTGATGCGTAGTGACCTCCACAGTAGGATGAGAATTCCTGGAAGTTGTACAAACATTACGGCAGCAAAGGAGATTAACATGAAAAATGGGTTAATCAGAATGTATCGAAGTGTATCTGGGATGAATATAACCGTGTTACCCAATGGGTCTAAGGTGAGCATGATGGCGATGGATCCGTAAATACCGGTAGCAAGAACTCCTAATAAGGCAATAGTAATCACAGCGGCGATTGTGATGAAGACGACTTCACCTAGGACCAGTTCACGGATATCATGGTTTGACCAACCTACACACTTCAACGTGGCGATATCGTCTTTTCGAGCATGCGCGAGCAACCAGGAAAAGATAATTCCCATAATCGCTCCAGCAACCAAGGTATAGCCGATAATCACGGGTAATGTGGGATCTGATGAAAGGAAATACTGTCGGACGATGAAGGCAATCCAAGTAAGTAAAATCGCATAAGCGACAAGAAACACAATGAACCGCCGTGTTGTCCGCACACTAACCCGCCAGGCTTTGAAAAATATCCGGAATACCATTGTTATCCTTCCTCTACCATGTGGTCTGTATTCTCTATTGGCAGACCCTTTAAAACTGCTTTGACTCCGTTGGCTGAATCAGTCCATTTACGTTATTCGCTCAATAACATTCCGAGCATATGAACCGACCATTCGGGAGGCTAATTGAATCAGCACAGTTACCATCAAAACAGCCAAGCATAGCACGATGATATTGGGGTAGATCGAATTCGTAATCAAATATAACACAGGAAGAAGGTACTTCCAGAGTAAGTAGATCGCATAAATCCCAGCAAGGGTGAAAAACACAGAGGAAAACGCAAATAATGAAAGAATTAGTTGCCCATCGCGGCTTCCAGCGGTAACTTCACCGATTCCTTTACATAACACGAAACGCTCAATACGTCCGTGAAATCGGACAAAGAAACCGTAAAATAACATAAATACTGCAAAGGCAATGGCGCCACCGATTAAAATCAAAAACACTACAATGTCTTGGTTATATTTGATTAAATCCCAGATACCGGTGAGAACCAACACATAACCAACTAGAGCTCCGATAAGTACAAGAAGAGTCAGAAGTTGAACAATGAAAGTGCCTGTCGTAGCCTTAGAGAAAAGGCTATCAAGATTAACACCGCTTTTTGATTCCTCTGATGATTCTTTTGACAAGGTTTTTGGACTCCCAGAAGCAAAGTATGTAACCTCTCTCAAGTGTTGCTACAAAAAGCTTCCGTCATTATATAGAGACAAAGGCTTATAGGATAAGGTGTAACGGGAAACGTAGTTTTTGTCATTCTGGATGAAATAATATGGCGTTGACCCAATGAGCTCACTAACACCTCTCCAACGAGAAATTCGGCAACTAGCCAAAGACCAAGACACAATTATTTTTGCTCACAATTATCAACCCGCTGAGATCCAGGAGATAGCTGATTACCTTGGAGATAGTTTTGGATTATGCCAAAAAGCCCAACAAATTGACGCGGGGACTATTCTCTTCTGTGGCGTACGCTTTATGGCTGAAACCGCTGCAATTCTCAATCCAGATAAACGCATACTGATACCAGATATTACTGCACGCTGCCCGATGGCTGCCCAGCTCCCTGCCCATGTTATTCGAGAAGCAAAAAAGAAACATCCAAGGATTCCTGTCGTCCTATATGTCAACACCACTGCAGAAGCAAAAGCTGAAGCTGATGTAATTTGCACGTCAGCTAATCTCTGCACAATTCTAAAAGGCCTCGATACGAATCCAGTGCTCTTTGGCCCAGATGGAAACATGGCTGAATATGCACGCCATATCTGTGGTTATGATGTCATTCCCATCCCCGACCATGGATTTTGCCACGTTCATGTTACTTTCAGTTTTGATCCACAAACGCTCGCATATAAACAAGAACATCCCGACGCCAAACTCTTAGTTCATCCTGAATGTGCATGGAATATCCAAGAACAGGCAGACCTCATCGGATCCACAGGTCAAATGCTGCAGTATGCCCGTGACAGCCCTGCATCTACATTTATTATCTGCACTGAGATTGATCTAATTACACGTCTACGTCGGGAACTCCCAGAAAAACAATTCATCCCCGCTCTTGACTATGCAGTTTGTAAGGCAATGAAGAAAATCACTCTTCAGAAAGTCAAGGCTAGCTTGGTGCAGGATCAATATCTTGTCACGGTTCCCCAACCAATAGCAAAACGTGCCCGTGTCGCCGTTCAACGTATGCTTGATTTGACCACTTCCACTGCTTAGAAAATCAATAGGAGAGAAGGCTTTTAGAAGCAGTCATATCACTACCATAACCAGAGTGAGGGTCTATGACACCAAATAAATCAGGCTCGATAGCTGAGATTCCCTCCCAACTTATTCTTCATAAATTCTATGAGATGCTCGATGAAGATATCGGGTTTGGAGACATCACAACCACTGCCCTCATTTCCACCAATCAATCAGCTCACGCCCGTTTATTCACTCGTCAATCGGGAGTTGTTGCAGGAATTAACATTGCTACCACCATTCTCGAAGACTTCAACTGCACCGTGACACAGAAGACATCTGACGGGACTCAAGTCAAAGCGAATACCACATTACTTCTAGTAAAAGGGCGAGCAACGAGCCTTTTAACCATTGAACGGACCCTACTAAATCTTCTGCAACGTATGAGTGGAATAGCCACAGCAACTGCTAATCTGGTGAAACTCGCCCAACAAAGTAATTCAGCAGTTCGAGTCGCGGCCACTCGCAAAACCGCTCCATTGCTCCGACTCTTTGACAAGCTTGCGGTGATTATTGGTGGAGGTGACCCACACCGTTGGCGTCTTGACGATGCTATTCTCATCAAGGATAATCACCTTGCATTTTATTCGAACCCAGTGAAAGCTGTCCAACAGGCAAGGCAAAACAGCAGTTTCACTTCTCCCATTGAAATTGAAGTCACAACAACTGCTGATGCAATACGTGTTGCAGAGGTAAACCCCGATATCATTCTACTTGATAACATGTCGCCCAGAGAAGTGGCAGAGGTGGTTCAAAAGCTCCGTCAAACGCACCCTTCTATCATTTTAGAAGTTTCAGGCAATATTTCGGCAGACAATATCCAATCCTATGCTGCAACAGGTATTGATGTCATTTCCGTGGGTTGGCTAACCCATTCGGTTCCTGCTTTGGATTTAAGCATTGATATCACTCCGACTCGTAACAAAGTTTCAACTGGAAGATGACCAAAATTGAACGCTTCTCCAAACTATGAAAAAATTGAAGCTAGAATAACCCAATGGTTAGAACAATATCTGGATCAAAGTGGCTGTACGGGGTTTGTCGTTGCTATTTCTGGGGGTATTGATTCAAGTGTAACAGCAGTCTTGTGCCGACGTGTTACAGATGCTACATTAGGTCTTATTCTTCCTTGTGGTCAAACACCAGCTGATGCAGCTAAAGACGCTCAAATATTAGCTGACCAATTCGATATTAAATACCGTACCTACGACCTAACTCCTGCCTATGAATCTCTTCTGATAAGCTTGGGCTTAACTCCTGAAACACCTGTAACGATTCCATTGGCGAATATTAAAGCGCGACTCCGAATGGTCACCTTATACTACGAGGCAAATCAGCGTAATCGATTGGTAGTCGGCACAGGGAACAAAACAGAATTGATGTTAGGGTTCTTCACAAAATACGGGGATGGAGGTGCTGACTTGCTTCCCTTGGGAGCTCTCCTCAAACGAGAAGTCTGTGGTTTAGGCAGAAACTTAGGAATTCCCGAACACATATGCGCCAAAACACCCAGTCCCGGGTTATGGCCTGGACAAACTGATGAAGGCGAATTAGGTGCCAGCTATAATCAACTTGACGACCTAATTTCTGGTAAGACTCCTAAAGGGTTAACCAAAGAACAAATTCAGCACTTCAAACGACGAATTGCTATCAATGCACACAAACGTGATACCCCTTCAATTTGTCACCATTAAGGAACACCAATACATACCAATAAAGGCGAGTTCATTATGGGTCTTGGAAAACGGATTCTTGGAGGAATTCTGAACTTCTTCTATCACAAGGAAATTCATGCCTTCAAAATTCGGCTCGACGACAAAACCTATTATGTATGTGCACGCTGCTCGGGTTTATATTTGGGAATCTTTATCGGTTTCCCACTTTCCTTTGTAATGCTCTTCTTTTTTCCAGTCATTTATAGCCTAGGAGATATTGGCACCACAGTGATTGCTGTATCAATATCATTACCAGCAATAATCGATTGGACAAGCCAACGTCTTGCACTTCGTAATAGTCGAAATGGAATTCGATTCGGAACAGCCTTCCCTACAGGATTTGCTCTCTCCTGGTATCTCATCTCACCAGTGTCATATGCGGTAAAAATCCCAGTTTTGATAGCTGTGCTTCTGTTCCTTGCAGTGTTCTTCTTCATTGATCGGAGGACATTTCCTGAAACTTCCGATTAAGACCAGATAAAAATCAAATGCCAAAGCCAACCTATTTCTCGGCTTTCATACGTTTTAGGGCAGTTTTTGCTGCCTTCTGTACCGCTGCATCCGGATCTAGTTGCGCATCTTCAAGGTCTTTGATGGCTTCTTCCGGTAGAGTTCCAATGGAACCTAATGCAGTCACTGCAATTACTCGTTGTTCTGGCCGGTCGGCTCGCATGGCTTCCAAAAGACCAGGAACTGCTTCGGGTCCGATTTGTTCCAACGCCGTTTGTGCCGCCAATCGAACCTCCATGGTTTCTCCATCGTGTGAAAACTCCTCTTCATCAGAGAGTAGTTCAATGAGTATCGGAACAGCTTCAGCAGCGTCACTGCCTAAATTGCCAATGGCTACAGCAGCTTCACCACGAACGACCTCATCACTATCCGCGAGCGCCTCGATCAATGCTTCCTTGGCAAAGAGTGCTGAAGTACCCATCTGGGTAAATACTCGAGATGCTGTCCGTCGTACATCATCATCGTCATGTTGGAGCAATGCGGTTAGAGATTCTGCTGCTTCCGCTGCATCAGATCCCAAATAGTAGAGGGCCTCAGCAGCATATCGGCAAATGTCATCCTCGTCACTACTCAATCCACTGATGAGCATGGGGAGAGCTTCCAAGAGCATGGGATTATCACCAGATTGGGACACAATCTCAAAAGCTGAACGCTGAATGGATTCATCCGTATTATCGAGTAAGCCCATGAGGTCTTCCCAGGCATCCTCGTCCTCGTTAACCAGCTCCAGGGCCTTTTGGATTTCGCCTTCTTCTACTAATTTTAAGAGGTCTGACATAAAAGCCGCCTCGCAAGTATGTTCCACTGATAGAATAAGGTCTCACATGTGTTCAAAAAGGTTATCGCCCATCGACCGAGAAGTCAACCAACCATAAGAGGTTCCCAATCTCACAGCTGAATCTTCCAATCATACTTCCGCAACCCTAACGCCAAAGTCACAGAAAGTAATTGGACACCCGATACACTACGAATCTGCTCATCCAAAAACGCGTTCAACTCTTCACGCGACGGAAATACTGCCAAAATCACCAAATTAGGACGATCGCCTGTTTCCATCACCAACTTAACTGCTTCAACCACCCGTAAATCGGAATGCACTTTGGTTAAGAGCTGGGTATCTGCTTCTAATTGAATCAGAGCAACAACTTCCATTCCCGCACGTTCAGGGTCAACTAAAGTCGTGAATCCCTTAATCACTTCATTCTCTTCTAATCGAGCTACACGACTCCTAATTGTGGCGTCACTTACTTTCAATCGTCTAGCGATCTCGCGAAATGATAACCGCGCATCTCGTTGTAATACGTTCAAAATTCGCCGATCCATCGCATCCAAATCAGCGCGATGCTTTCGTCGGGATGGCTTCTCGGCTTCAGGAGTAGGGTGAAATCCCAAATAATGAATGATCTCTCCTCGATGTTCCAGATTCAATCGATAGATGTATACAGGTTTTGACTGTAATTCCTTTGGATCTGTAATGGTCTGGCACTGAAAGCACCGAAATCCCAGTCTGGGCTGTGCGCTCACAGTGTTACAATCTAAGCATTGGAAAGCAAATTCCGCCTTGTAATCCTGTTGTTCTCCCTCAAGTGATTTTTTACACGAAGGACACCGTAACCCTTTCTCCGTTTCGAACGCACTGCGTGGACCAATGAATCCACAAGAAAAATGCTCAATCATCGGATGATGAACTAGCCGGTTTCCTTCGCAACTTACACAATGGTATTGTGGATGGAGATCAGGAGAACTACATTCCATACAAGTTAAAATTGATTCTGCCAATTCTCCATTTAGAATCCCTGATCGCTTTAATCCTTCTAACCGATCCACTGTATCTTGGGGGCTTGTTTCAAGGACTTTTTCAGCTTCTGGATACCGAAATCCATACCGTGTGTTCGAGTCTAATACAGGTTGCAGGTCCTCGATAGTGCCATCAAGTAACCGTTTAATCAGCAGCCACGCGCCCCGGTCTTCTAACACTGATGGTGTAAAAGTCACAAATCCACCTACTGCAAATTTTACCAATTACTCACCCGATTCGGGAGCTGATATGCTTTCCCCTTACCCTGAAAACCACAAATCTTGCTATCTAATCTCACTAAAGGTGTAAACTTTTTAAGATGACAGGGAACCCCGCGTCTGCGCACAATTTCGACATTTCAAATCTATTTTTACAATTTTTCACCAGTTAAGCTGCGCAATTGCGTAGTTTGCGATACGGGAACTACGCGAACACCCTCTAAATCTAGTATATTCTGTAACACAGACTCTAGGAAGCATCCAGGACGCGAAACGGATGTCCCGGTGCCTCGAAAAGTCTATCCCACCCGGGGAGCCCTCTCGAATCCTGTCCCTCCCAAATCCCTCCTCCCGTTGTCCGAACCTCAGAAACTTTTTCTTGAGGCACCCGGCACCGGCTAGCGTCCTTCGTCTGGGTTACTCCCTTAGCGGGGATGTAGGGGGATGACCACACAGGACGTGCCCGCGCTCATTGGTCGGGCACCTCCACTCTACTTTTGCACTACAAGAACCATACCTCCGTAGTT
>JBHLPR010000103.1:0-4761 GCA_048939245.1 Promethearchaeota archaeon
ACTGAGCAACATGGACCTGCCCTCCCCCTTGACAATGATCACTTCACAGCACTCGAATTTGCCAAGATGGCTGCAGAACGGTTGTGGACGAAGGTTAAGGTCGTGGTGACTCCTCCCATATGCTTTGGCTATTCTCCTCATCACATGGGATTCAAGGGCACGATTACCTTGAGGGAAAGTACACTTACTGACACACTCTTTGATGCGTGCAAATCCTTGGATGCCCATGGCTTTAGGAACATTATCATCATCAATGGTCATGGTGGTAATAGTACTGCTATTTCCAATGCGTTACATCAGCTTCATGGTCAGACTGTTGCGAAGGTATTCCACATTGATTGGTGGACACTAGCCACAGACAAGATTCTTGAAGTAGCCACAAGACCCGTCTACCATGCCTGCGATATGGAGACATCCGTGTCATGGTATTTAGGGCAACGGGTACTCGAAGACAAACGTGTGGATGAACCCGGCAAAAGCCTTATCCCCGGTTTTATCGAGCCCGATTTATTTGCCCCAGCCCCTAAGGCTTCGATGATGTATTCAATGACCGATATCACAAAGTCGGGTGTCGTCGGCTATGCGAAAAAGGCTACTAAAGAAAAAGGAAAACTAATTGCTGAAACGGTCTTAGAACGATTAACACAATTCATTGAAAAACTAGCAAACTCAAAATAATCGAATCTCTGATATAATCTTATCAAATTGCACAGGAGCTCTTCTCGGATATATATTCAGGACATAAATCGCTTCAAAGAAGGGCATTCTTTCTAAGAGATATTGATGCTTGAGGTTACTAATTCAACTGAGCAGCAACTACTTCGATTGGCTTTTATTTAGCATTAACAAAAATAGTAGTCTAAATTCGCTAAACGGATGTGTATCTGTTGCAACCCAAAGTATTCGTCACACGCACATTACTTGAACCTGGCCTATCTCTTCTCAAGAAACATTGCCAAGTGGAGGTCTGGCCTAAAGAGATGCCCCCGCCTAAGTCGGTAATTATTCAGAAAGCCCAAGTAGTAGATGGTCTTGTGACTTTTCTTACAGATTCCATTGACAAGGAAGTAATCGATGCTTGCAACCATGTGAAAGTCATCAGCCAAGTTGCGGTAGGGTATGATAATATTGATGTCGCTGCTGCTACGACTAAGAACATCATTGTAACTAATACCCCAGGCATTCTAACAGAGACTACCGCGGATTTTGCATTTACTTTGCTGCTTGCCACCGCCCGACGAGTTGCTGAAGCAGATCGTTATGTTCGCGCTGGTCGCTGGAAAGTACCATGGGCGTTAGATATGATGCTGGGTCAAGATGTGAATCAGCGTACACTAGGAATCATCGGTCTGGGACGCATTGGTCGAGCTGTGGCCCGAAGGGCTAAAGGTTTTGACATGAAACTATTGTATTTTGACATGACGAAGGCACCCGATCAAGAAAAGGAATTAGGAATTCAAGCTGTGCCCTTAGACCGGTTATTAAAAGAATCTGATTTCATAACAATACATGTCCCCCTAACTTCAAAGACTCAAAAAATGATTGGCGATAAAGAACTACGCCTGATGAAGCCTTCCGCCTGTCTCATTAATACCTCGCGAGGGCCTGTTATTGATCAGGATGCACTAGTGCGTGTTCTCAAAGAAGGAATCATTGCTTACGCAGGACTAGACGTGTTTGCAGAAGAACCGCTTCCTGCAAATCACCCATTAATCTCACTGGAAAATGTTTTACTAGCACCGCACATTGCTAGTGCAAGTATTCAGACACGGTCGAGGATGGCAGTCATGGCCACAGAAAATTGTGTGGCGGTTCTAAAAGGCAAAAGTCCTTCAAATCCTGTGAATGTACATTTTGCTTAAATGATTCTTTTGCATAACAACTCTAAAAATAAATCACAATTCCCTAATTGCGCTTCTTTTTTAGAGAAGTGATTTTTTTCATGAATTAAAAAATTTGTAATATTTACCCATGTCATTAAAGGATAACCTTTAATTGTTCATAAACAAACGCTAAATCAATAGTGTTCTACAGGGATTTTGGCAAAGGGCGGTGAAACTTATGGTCATGTATTCAGTGTTCATATTTCTTCAATCCGGTGAAACCCTAGTCTCCCATACCTCGCCTGTTGTCAAACTCGAACAGACACTACTAACCGGGCTACTCACTGCCATTCGTGAATTTGGTCATGAAGCCATTGCTGAAGAAATCCGAACGATTGGTGCTGGTGAATACCGCTTCCACTACGACGTCTATGATAAACAGCACTCCTCTGCCCCAGCCAGCCCTGCCTTACCAGACGCCCCTATTGGCCTTATCACAGTCGGGCTCGCTGACGGTAACGCCGACGAACTCGAAGTTCAAGCCGTCCTCCACAGCCTAAACGTCCTCTTTTATGCTCAATATGAACCGCTACTCAAAAAGTGGAATGGGGATGTCAAACCGTTTCAAGGCTTTCTTCCCATTATCAATGACGCCTTAGACGCTCACAACAAACGGTCCCAGGTCGCTAAACGCAGGATTTCCTCCGCTGAATACATCTTGGAAATCTTCGAAGATACCCTTGATGTTGTTCTCCTCAACATTCTGGTTGGTAACGCGATAATAATTACGGGCGTTAAGAAAAAGAAATTCGAAGAACTCAGTGAAGCCATCGACAACGTCCTCCCCTTTACCGTCCCCAATATGCCTGGAATCAATGACCTCGAAACTGCGCAAGGCATCCTTGAAAGCCGTAAAGATCAACGACGCAAACGTCCTACACTCCTTGGTGTTTCAGAAACGGTCTATCGGAGCCTTACCACACCGGAAAATCTCAATCATTACCTTTTTGTTAATCTCACCAAGAAATCTCCGGTGTTTATCGCTCCCATCAACCAACCCAACATGGACCTTGCTAAACATGCCCTTGACTTGGCTAAAGATGATGCAGCTCTTCAAGCCATGCTGCTAGAACTTCAATTTGAAAACCTTCGAGCTCAACTTATCAGTTTCAATGAGTTCCGCCGAAGCGCTCAACACTTCACTCTCGAACACCTGCGAGTTCTCCTTCATCTCGATTCCGAACGCTTCCGACTCCTCACCTATCTCTCCCAGGAATCTATCCTTGCACATCCTACTGAGACGGAATCTGAGCCGGAACCTCAGGAGAGCACTGATTAAGTTCCTTGTGGTCAAGAAAATTTGGATTGGCGCGCTTTCTAGGCGAATGGGTTATCAAGAAATATATAGCGCCTTTAAGTGAAAATGAAAAGGGGAATTTTAACGTTCATTTAGCCTATTTAATGACCGACTTAATTTTATTTTTTTAAAAATAAACGCGTTTGAGCTTTTTTATGGAATTTTATTCCATGCTTTGCCAATTCTGTCAGTCACCTTTTTCATATTATTTTGGTGCTACGCTTTTCTAAGCAACTTAAACGACGTGGAGAAAACATGCGAAGCTTTATATGTGGAAAAATGAAGATGAATGAACATCAATGAAGTTCAATGAGGTAACATGAGCGATGGCAACCGAGAAAGCGTCGGCGTCTGGGAGAGCTCGAACGGACGCACTGGCCGCGCTCCAGGCACCCAGCATTGAGGAACAACTCAAAGAAGCAATGCCCCTGGTGACAGCGACGCTTCGTGTCCGGATTGCCCGTACAATTGCCCAATTACGCGAAGATGAATCACTGGCCAAACAAAAACGAGGAGTGAGGAATGCGTGAGTGACAAAGCCAAAGCGCTTCAACCGAAACTACGACTACAAGAAGCTATCGAACACCGTGATGCTGCCGCAGTTCTTGAACTGATTACTCCAACCGCTCGGACCTTTCAGTGCCAACGAAATGGTCACCTTGTCGATGGGGGATATTGTGCCCTCTTCTGTCCGATCGGGCAAGAGATGGTGGTCTTTGATCCCACCGGCGGTATTGAAGTTGTATGTCCCTTCGCCTACAATAATTTCTTGGGGCGGATGGGTGACGGCGTATCAACGGATGCATAGGCAACAAGTATCTGGGAGAAGCGTGTGAACAAACAATCAGAGTAAAGAAATCACCTCTTGCATTGGTGCTGGAAAATGTTCGTCTTTGATGAGCGATTGAAGAGTCTAGGTTGGTCGGATTTTCCATTCCGTATTGATGTTATGCCTGAGGTGTTTGCGGGTGAAAGCCGATTACTCAATCCCTTAACAGTGCAACTTCGCACTGGAAATATTGTTCTTATCGAAGGTGGACGTGGAACAGGCAAAACACACATTCTGCGATGGTTCAACGACTCCTTGGCGAAATCCAAAGGCATGGTCCCTCTTCTTATTTCAGAGCCTCTGGACTCTATAATTCTGAGTCGCGCTCTAATTTCGTTAATTAATGATCAACTTATACAGAAAACCAAAACAGTTCCCACTTTAGTCGATGCCATGGCAGCCAAAGTCCGGGAATTCCATAAGCAAAGTAAGAAACGCATCGTGCTGTTAATCGATGATGGGCAATCACTTGCTCTAACGCAAGAAGATTCTGACGCTGTTGAAAGGGAAAAACGAAAAACGGTACGCTGGTTACGAGTGCTCAGTGATCTACCAGCAATGGTTGTCTTTGTTGCAGGTCTAACTGGTTTCACTCAGGCCCTCACAAGTATTTTTCCACCGGTGGCTGAACGAGTAACCCTAGAATTTTCGCTAGAGACGGAAGGACCAGATGGCATTGAGGTGCTTACTATAAAAGAGTCAGAACAGCTGATTCGAGAACGAATAAAACATTTTGGTGGAAAGGGGCTTGC
>JBHLPR010000104.1:0-4714 GCA_048939245.1 Promethearchaeota archaeon
ATGATAAGCAGGAAAATGAGGATGACGATGAGGTGGAAGCTGAAGATGATGTAAAAAGCAATCATCCGAGTCTGAGCAAACAAAAACACCTTTTCAGCTGAACTGATTGTAACTTCAGGGGATTCAAGGGAAAATAATTGTATGTGTCCAAAACGGATGTCGATAATTAGACTTTCATATACTTCAAAAAATTGATACCGATAGACAGATACGGTGTAGGGGAAGGCGAAAAACTTAGCGACGGCGTCTTCTAAATCACTTAGGTAGATGTCGGGCTGCCAGATGGTGACAATCCACGTTTCACAGAGTGCGAAAAAGAGCATCATACCAACGGTAACTGCATACAAAAAGAGCTTCCTACTCTTTTTCCGCCAAAGGGAGTAGAAGATTATAGCTCCACCGAGTAAAGTGAGAATAATTATTTTTCCCTCAGTTTCTGTTCTTTAGCTGCTTAGAATAAATATTACTGTTAGTGCAACTGGATAATAGAGTCCGGTTCAGCAATTATGAAAAATCCAAGTCAATATATGTCTTAGAAAAGAGTTTGAGCTTCAAACCATTTATCTACTGAAGAAAGAGCCATCTTACTCGTTAGCATTATTCTTCAAAGTAGATGTAAATACTGTTTTCTAAGGATAGTAGCTCACCAAGAATTGCTGAAACTAAATCAGCGAGAACGAACAAAGGGAACATAATCAGTCATGGACACATCTCTCCCTAACATCCGTAATGCCAAGACTAACTGTCCACGATGGTAGGTCGCATGATTGACCAAATGAAACACAAACTCCACCACCGATATTGAACACCCCTGCCCTACCGCTACAACACCCTCAGAACCCAACTTCTTACAATATCGCCTCCATCTCTGCTGCATCTCTTCAATCACACCAATGATCATGTTCACACTCATCGCAGCAAACTCCGGTTCGCCCCAATCCTCACCTGACACATCCACCAACCACTCCCAATAATCATAGGCCAAATGAACACAAATATCACGAATACTCCGCGAATAAACGCCCAACGGAGCAACACACTCCTCCTCCGAGACCTCAGCCACCACACCAAAAACTGTCTTGTCAGCCCAACTCAAATATTCAAACAGCCGATCCACACACTTCATAAACTGACCACCCAAACATCAAGCCAATACAACCACCTACCACCCACAATACATAAAAAATCAGACTAAACCCCCAAAAAAGAGAGAAAGGGGGAGCAAGACCTCTCAACTAGTGAAGACCGTTTAGAAGCACCGATGAATAATGCCAGCACCCTGCGCCACATATTCCTTCCAGCTTACACCAATGGATTTTTAAAAGAAATTAAACAGCAAATGCTGCTATGAATCCCAGAATGGTTGGTGAAAACCAATGAAGCAAAGTGAAGGAAGAATAACTCGTCTTTGGCTCGGTATGGTCGAAGTCTCGGATCTAGACAAAGCCCTCCAATTTTACCATGAGGTTCTTGGCTTACCAATAGCACTCGACGCAAGAATGTTTGATCACGCCGAAGTTGGCCCCGAAGAACCGTTAGCAAAAATCGGCCTATCTGTTTCGGGCAAAAAAGCAGAGAAAATACGCCACACAGGCATTGTCTTGGATACCGATGACATCAACACCCTTTACAATAGGCTAACCCGACACGGAGTAAAATTTACCATAAAGCCAACTAAGATGCCATGGGGAGGCATATCCGCAAAATTCCTCGACCCCGACAACAACGAGTTCGAAGTCGTACAAGACCCCAACCATTACTCACGAAAATAAAATCACCAATAATAGTAAAAAAAAGGGGAAACACAACCTCCCAATTACTGAAGACTGTATAGAAGCACCGGTGAATCACACCAGCGCCTTACTCCATATATTCCTTCTTCGTCATTCACTGGCCTGTAGGTGTGTGGTTTTAATCGCCTTTTCCTGAGAACCATAACGCATAAAAGCAAACCAAAACCCGCGCCCCGCCACAGGTGAACCTACCATGCAAATCGATTTTAAAAAACTTTCAAGCATACTCACTGAAGACGAATTGGATGAACTCGATGCCGCAACTCATCACATCATGCGCTTCAAATGGCTCGCCGACGACTGCCACACGTGGGATGACATGATTCAAGCCCTCAAGGACCGAATCACCTTCATTCAAGACCTCAAAAGCTGTGATGCAGAAATCCTCGACAACAACAATGATTACATCTTCTACGAAATCCCTGGCGAACAGGCTATCTTCGCCACCCTCACCACCCTCACAGACACCGAATGCACCTTCCAACTCGACGACGACACCACCATCATCACCCCACGACCCGACTGGACCGACTTCACACATCACCACCTTCAAAGCCGCCTTATCCTCCATTTCACTAAAACCGGCGACCTCAACGGCGTCACCATCCCCCACCACTGCCAGAGCGACACACCATGACCACCCCAATCCCCTACTTTCCCAAGAAATGCCCAACCTGCCCAATTTACCACCTTCGCCAAACAACCCAACCAGGCATTAAAGCCACTTACCAACGCAAATTTGACATCATCACCGAACTCCAAATCGTCTGCGACTACACCTGCAACGAAAAAAGCAGTCCACAACTTGCTGTAGAAAAAGACTGCACCCAAGACACTATCCAAAACATCGTCCGCCGATACAATAAACCCCTCCGTCCCCTCCGCGACGCCCAACTCATCCGCCGCGGATCTAAAGAGCAATCATTTCCCCTCTCCACCGAAGTTCCTAAACTCCTCCAATATTCCAAGGTAAAGCCCTTCCTGCCGCAACTCATCGCCATCATGCTTCTCACCGACGGAGGTGCAGGTAAACGCAAAGGTCGTGGGCATTACATTACCTTCACTAACAAGGCCGAATCCCTTCATGCCATCTTCGCAGACCTCATCCATAACTATTACAATCAACCACCTTCTGCTTATTTCAAACCCTACTGGAGCAAACGAAACAAGCAAGGTCACAAAGCTTACTATACTACCTACAACCGCAAGTACGACACTGAGATCATGCTTAACGACCTTCTCAAACTCAGTCCCACCTACAGAACTCGACCAAGACGAGGACAAACCTGGGAAAAATACCTCAGAGAACCAACACAACCAAAAATCCAATTTCTCTACGATTCGAAAATTCCGCACAATGTTCATAGCTTTGGAATTCGACTAGCAATGAGTGCAGAAGGATCCATTAGTCCAATCTTCAAATTAGATAGTAGATTTCCTTATCCGCACCTTACTTTTGCATGTAAACATCCAGAACTCAAAAATCAATGGAAGGACTATTTCAAAACGCAAGGATTTTCTTTTAACAAAACTAATGAAATGATTGAAACAGCTCAGATTCGAATGGCTGACAAATTTTTGAAAATTGGTGGTTTTATCAAGGGTGTCAAAGTAAAGATTAGTAGTTATTACAGTGGACTTGACAAGCAATCGGTTCTCAAGGCTATTGTCCTTGACAGAAAGAACCATCCAATTCCTTTGAAACTCTCCAAGCAGGAAAAACACAAAATCCTACGTAAACGGGCAATACGATTCGAGGAAGCCTAACTTCTGCTCAACCGATAAAAAAAATGAAAAAGGGGAGGCAAGCCTCCCAAAAAACAGCCACTTTAGAAGCAGCGATGGATAACTCCAGCACCCTGCTCCATATATTCCTTTTTCGTGACCCACATGCGTTGAAAGGTCTTTAGGCTGGCTAGGATGCTGCCGCCGATCCAGACGGAGTACATCCGCTCTGGGGGTGCAACAATCTTGACTTCGACGTTCTCTGGGATCTGCTCAATGATTTCTTTGCGCAGACGCTCTTTCAAACCAGGGAACATGGTGGTTCCACCGGAGAGCACAATGTTGGCGTAGAGGTCGCGGCGGAGGTCGACGTCACACTTGCGCACTGCCTCAACAATTGCATCGTCGAGGGGTTGGGCTTCGACGCCGATAGCGCCTGGATTGAACAAGACTTCGGGGCCTTGGAATCGTTCGGCGCCGACGGTGAGGGTAGAGCCGTCGGGGAGCATGTATTTCTTTTCCATGCCAGCGACTTTTTCGGCAAGCTTAGTTTCTTTCTCGGGTTCAAGCGCAACATAGCAAAGCTTCTCTTTGATGTCGCGGACGATTTCGCGTTCGGCGGTGGTGGTCAGGGAGTAGCCGCGTTGGCGGAGGAGGCGTCGGAGGTATTCGGTGATGTCGCGGCCGGCGAGGTCGACGCGGCTGATGGCGTGGGTGAGGGCGAAGCCTTCGTAGATGGGGACGATGTGGGTGACGCCGTCGCCGGAGTCGATGACGAGGCCGGTGGTGCGTCCGGAAGCGTAGAGGCTGAGGACGGCTTGCATGGCGACGTAGATGGCGGGGATGTTGAAGGTTTCGAACATGATTTCGGCCATCTTTTCGCGGTTGGCGCGTGGGTTCAGTGGGGCTTCGGTGAGGAGGACGGGGTGTTCGGTGGGGTCGATGCGTAAGTCGTTGTAGAAGGTGTAGTGCCAGATCTTTTCCATGGCGGGCCAGTCGGTGATTTGGCCGTGGGCGATGGGGTAGACGAGTTTGAGGACACCTCGGAGTTGTAAGGCTTCTTCGCCGATGTAGTATTCGCGGGTGTAGTGTTCGACGTCGGTCATGTAGGCGGGGTATTTGGGGTAGCCGATGAGCGTGGGGAACACGCTGCGTGGCTGGTCTTCACCGGCGTAGCCGTTTTTGCTTAAGCCGGT
>JBHLPR010000060.1:0-13582 GCA_048939245.1 Promethearchaeota archaeon
CGATGATGTCGAATTTATTTCGAATTCCACGTTCAACGCCACTGAGTACGTGGCTGGCTGTGAGAATCGGGACTTTGTTTTCTTTGAGGGTTTTTCGATGTTCGGAGAGAAGTTGGTTTTGACCAGGTTGGGTGAAGCCACTCATGTGCGTAACGACGACCAGGTTCACGTTTTTCATAATTTTAAGGGCTTTTACTGCTGTTGCACCAGAAGTTGTGGGAATAATGACGTGGGAGATGCCTAATTTTCTTGCACGCTGATAGGCCAGACGGAGGGTTTGGTCCGTGTTTTTTGCCCCCTTTTCTTCAAAATAAGTGATAGAGACTTTCATAGTCCTTACAGGTGTTTTGCTAGTTTTTATAGAAAACTGCGAGAAGACCCGCCCTAAAGGGCAGGGATGAATCTTGGCGTTTAAATACGCCGCGGGGGAGCTAGGGATGAGCCCCCAGTCGGCGATCCGAGAACCAAGGATGCCGTGATTGGGCAACATCGCTGGAACGGCGAGCTGAGCCTGTGGACCAGTGGGCATAGGCCAACGGGATGAAGCAGGAAGCCCCACTCGTTAGGGCGGGGTAGTTCACAGTTTGGATAAACCTCTAGCCTTTTGGGGAGGGGGGACTATTTTCTGTAAGGTGCTTGAGATGACGGAGATTCCACAAGATATTGAAGAAACTGTGGTGAACCGTTTTGAAGAGGAAATGAAGAAGCCTGTACGATTTGCTTTTTTTACCCAAGAGATGGAATGCCTCTTCTGCGCACAGACTCATCAACTCCTTGAATCAGTAGCAGGTCTCTCAGATAAAATTAGCCTCGAAGTCTATGATTTTGTTAAAGATAAAGAAAAGGCGGATGAATTAGGGATTGATAAGATACCTGCCCTAGCTATTCTAGATGACGAAGATTATGGGTTGCGGATGTTTGGAATTCCATCCGGATATGAGTTCCAGACGTTGATTGAGGGGATAGTATTGGTTTCGACTGGTGATAGCACCTTGTCTCCGAAAGCGGAAGCCGCCGTGGCAAAGGCGGCAACCAAGCCGGTGAAAATTCAAGTATTTGTAATTCCCACCTGCCCTGTGTGTCCAGTTGTTGGTGCAATGGCATTTCAGTTTGCAGTGGTAAATGCCAATATTTCTGTAGATATTGTAGAAATTGCAGAATTTCCCCATTTAGCGAATAAGTACAATGTAATTGGGACGCCTAAAGTAGTGTTAAATGAAACGGTTCAGTTTGAGGGGCTAGTTCCTCCTAAAGAGTTCTTGACCTTCATTACAAAGGCCGCTCAGGGTTCACCGACAGGCATTTCCCCTACAATCTGAAGTATTTGAAGACCGTACTAGACTTCTTGTGGTGAATGAGATGACTGACCAACAGAAAATGTATGATTTGGCAATTATAGGTGGTGGAGTAACGGGGCTGGCTGCGGCGATGTATGCGGGCCGTATGAAATTAAAAACCATTCTAATTGGATATCCACCGGGAGGTGTGATTGCCACCACCGACTGGATTGAAAATTATCCAGGGTTTATTTCATTATCTGGAAAGGAACTAGCAGACAAAATATTAGCTCATGCAAAAGAGTATGAGGTTGAGCTAGTTTTTGATGAAGTAACAGAAGTGACTCGACAAGACCGGTGTTTTCTCGTAAGTGCAGCATTTGATGATTACGCTGCGAAGACCGTTTTGTTTGCTACCGGAACACGGTATCGGAAACTTCAGGTCCCTGGAGCCGAAACTTTTGAAGGGAAAGGTATCCAATTTTGTGGTTTGTGTGATGGCCCCATGTTTCAGGACCAAGTTGTAGCGGTTGTTGGCGGTGGTGATAGTGCGGCTAAGGAGGCGTTGATTCTTACCCAATGGGCGAAGCACGTTTTTGTGATTATTCGCGGAGATCGATTAAAAGCGGAACCAATTAATCTGGAACGGGTCACTAAGAGCCAGAAAATCACTTTGATATTCAATACAAATGTTACAAGTATTGAAGGGAATAATCGGGTTGAAAAAATCGTATTAGATCAACCCTTTGAGGGAAGCAAGGATTTAGCCCTGCAAGGTGTGTTCATGGCGATTGGGAGTGTTCCTTTGTCTCAATTGGCAATAGAACTTGGAGTGCAAACCAACGAGAAAGGAGAAATTCGCATCAACCGTCAAACTGAGACTAATGTTCCAGGAGTTTTTGCAGCAGGAGATGTGACTGATACCCAGTTCAAACAAGCAATTACTGGTGTAGCTGAAGGGGTAATTGCAGCGTATCAGGCATACAAGTATGGGGGTGGGGAGTTTGTGTGTACCTGTGTGGATACTGATTACCTTGATTGTCCACCCACTAAAGAAGATTTACGGCGCCCGCCTGATTAGTAGAATTTTATGGTTTTCCCATTATTCGGGAATAGAGTGCCAAAGGTTGGGATTCGTTTTAATATAGAGCTTCTTCTGTTCAGAGACTTTGAAACCTTCGGTTTCGAAAATATGGCGGGCTGGTTTGTTAGCTATTGACACGCGAAGCCATGCTCGAAAATGGCCCTGATCTGCGAGATGCCCCTTTGCCCATTGGGTCATTATTCGACCATAACCTTTTCCACGCATGCTGGGATGGACACCCAGCATTCCAATGGTGGGTCCTTCTAAACTAATGACCCCAACGGTGTTGGCTTGGTCTTTTACAATGATTACTTCCATTTGCGAGAGGGTTGATTCGAGCTGGTCAGGAGGGAGCTGACGAATATTATACACCACCGTGTGAAGCAAGCGGTCCGGGGTATTGTGCATCATAGTTTCAAGATTATTCAATATAAGCGATGTTTCATCAGGAGATGCGCGAGTAAAGGTGAGGTGAGTGTGTGGAAACGTTACATCCTGTAATGGCACGCCCATTTTGACTGTTTCATCATACACTGAAAAAGTCGCATCTTGTAGTGCTTGGATGGTTTCTTGTTTATCGGCATCGATCATGCAACTGAGGTAGGCTGCCTGTTGACTCGTAGCAATGGTTTCAGCTTCACTTAACAAGCGAAGCACCGCGTCGGGTTCGTGGCGAAAAAGGTAGATTTGAATAAACGTTGTATTCGCTGGCTGTAGAAGTTCTCTTGGTTCCTTTGCGGCAACAATTAATCCAAGAACGGTTTGCTCTTGAACCAAGACCCAATAGGGGAACCCAGTTTGTTCGAAAATCGTCTTGAGCCCAAGAAATTGATCCGAATAAGTTGCCATTTCTGATTCAGTATACGCGATTAAGCGAATGATCATCACCCTCGTCATTTGAATTCCTTCAGCAACAGCACTTAAACATGGCGTTGAAAAGCTCAGCGTGAATAATTTTCAGGGGGATTCGCAGAATGTAAAAGATCTTAATCAGAGACCTTCGTGTCCTCAGAGAGGATAATTGGAATTGGGAGATTACAGGATGGACAACGCCCGTCCCGAGTTAATCGCACAGAGATGGTTTGAACACCTAAGCGTTCGATGAGAAGCGCGCCACAATTTGCACAAATAGTGTTGGCTCCTTGATGTCCAGGCACATTACCTAAATAGACATATTTGAGACCAGCCCGTGTGGAGGCTGCAGCGGCGGCTTCAAGTTTCTTGATGGATGTAGGTGGGAGATTGCTCATTTTGTGATGAGGATAAAACCGTAGTATGTGGAGAGGGGTATTCTCCCCGAGTTCTTCTACAATCCATTGGGCAAGCGTTTCTGCTTCTTGAATGTCGTCACCAACGTCAGATACCAGGAGATTGGTAATTTCAATATGGATTCCCGCTGCTTTCATGGCTTTAAGGGACTCATAGATTGGATCCACAGAAGGTACGTTGCAGTATTTTTTGTAGAAAGTGGGATTGGCATTACCTTTGAAATCGACTGTTGCCGCATTAAGATATGGAGCTATTGTATCAACCGCTTCAGTCGTCATATACCCGTTGGTGACAAAGGTGTTGAAGAGCCCCTTTTCCTGTGCGATTTTCGCAGTATCGAAGGCATATTCAAAGAAAATAGTGGGTTCGGTGTACGTATAGGATACGCCGGTACAGCCTGTGTTCAAGGCGAGGTTAACAATTTTTTCTGGAGATATATTCCGTCCGATAATCTCACGTTCATGGCTAATTTGCCAGTTTTGACAAAAAAGGCAGCGAAAATTGCACCCCACTGTGGCCACAGACATCACTAGGGAACCGGGACGGAAATGCCAGAGTGGTTTTTTCTCAATCGGATCGGGATTTGCGGAGCAAGCTTTTCCATAGACTAGCGAGTAGAGAGTGCCGTTCTCATTTTTCCGGACTTGACAATACCCTAGCTTTCCATCAGCAATAGTGCACCGGCGACTACATAGATAGCACTCGATCTTTTTGTCCTCGAGTGTATTGTATAACATTGCTTCATGCATATCCAGGGCCCTCTTTGGTGCTATATTTGGTTACTTTCATTTGGACTAGTAAATTATCTTAGATGTAAAACGCACTCAAAGCTTTTCCCGTCATTCCTCGAGCATGATATTCAATAAAAAGGCAAGAGCAGCAGCTTAATAAGATAGAATTGAGTTCGAGATTTTGGTGAACTAGGTTGGCGAGAACCTATGAACTTGGAAAATTAATCATTGAAGATCACGAAAGTCAAACTCTTACAGGTGCTTTTGGATTAAAGGAAAATCAATTCGATGACATTGTGAATACTGCACGTGAATCTTGGAACTTTGAAGACACCGTGTCAGAAAGTGTTGAATTCATGGTTAAGAAACTGAAGAATTCAGAACTCGTCCTTGGTTTGTTAATCCTTGGTCGCATCTGGGAAGAAAATAGTATTGAAGAAGAAGACGAGAAGTAGCTTATTCTTCTTCTCTCCTTCATCCTCTTATCTACGATTACTCACCGTGGAGGAGAAGCACACGTCAAATGAGGAAGCGCGGCGTTGTGAAATTTGTTTAAGACCCATTGAGCGAAAAGCGGATATTCGAATTATTCGACTGAAGGATTCAGAGTTTTTAGCACACGCATTTTGCCTGTTACGTCTACGCCGGCTTGCCTGCAAATTATACCAAACACCTTCACCGATTCCGACTTTGAACCGGGAATTAACACTGAATGAATTTCTTTTATCGAAACGCCCTCAAAATGATGCGGAGATTATATGCTGTATAGCCTCCTATCTGCACCTTACCAACCCAAAGAGGGGATTAACACCTTCGATGGTGAAAAAGGAGTTACGTTTTGCCGCTTTCAAGATCACTGATATTAAGTCTGCATTCCATGAAGCTTCTGAAAAACTTGGGTATCTTAGGAAACATGATAGCCTGCAGCAAGAAGCGTTTATAATTACTGAAAAAGGACTCTCAATGGTTAAACGTCTTCCTGGCGTCTTTGATTGACCATTACAAATCTATGCCACGGTCAATAACATTGGCGATGGCCCAGTCCTTGTCTGCCTTCACTAGATGAACAGATGTGTAGTGTATACCAACACATTGACCCATACTGAGCATCTGCCATTCTACAGTAGCGGAGGCAATCAAATTGTCTTTGTGTACGTCAATATGTTTGATGCGAGTGATTAGATAAGTCACGGTGAAGTCTGGGTTCGCCTTTTTTGATTCTTTAATCCCATGCAATTGGTTGCTAAGGATATCTTCGGTGGCGAATATATAGAGCTCGTTGTTCGAGCCAAAACCAAAACGGCGTGCTTCAGGGTGCCACACCTTCAAAAAGAGCTTCTCATCTCCCGTTTCCTGTGCCAAGAAAAATAATCGAAGTGTTTCTCGAATCCTTTCTTTTTCTTGAATCGACATTTCACCACTTCCAGTGATGTGTATCACACCGTCAAAGGTAAGTCTTGTGATATATGAATTCCTCGAAATCAATGACCCAATGAATAGAAACGAGAAGAACAGAAATTAATTAAGATGGTTCAGAATCACAAAAAAGAAAGAAGGAGAGGACCTCCTTGGCATAAAGAGGGCTCTCCTAAGATGCCTTGACTATTACTAATCTATATGCTGATCACGGGGAATAGGCTCCCGACGTCCGTTTCGCAGGCATCCGCGAATATTCAAACAAGTTCTTAGGCCTGCGAGCAACAATTAACCGTAATCGAATCCGGGGATAAATGCCCCGATTTTGGTGACGTTGTTCTATCAGGCTTATAGAACTCGCTCCCGAATATATGATTCAAATATGCGATTCTTGCGGTAATTTTCTTTCTCAAGGTTATTGTGAGGCTCATTGCGTTTCTCACCCTTTGATTTGGGTGTCATTGTTACCTCACCTCTTGGCGATGAATCGAGTTTCTGGCTTTGACGGTCTGTAAGATTGCAGCTGAGTGTTCCGATGCGTATAGCTTTGACACTTACTGTCATTTGGATGTCACGCTATGTCATTTCAGTGTAGAACCGGTATATTAATATTACTGTATGTGACAATAATAAACTGAAAACGCGATTAGAAAGTGTATTCATTTCAAACAGGATAGATGCATTATGGGTCATCATAAAGAAGTAGAAAAGCCAAAAGATTATGATGACTTCCTTACCGCTCGCCCAGAACCCATTATTTTCTTAACCGAGGAGCAGGAAGCCGTAGCAAAGGAACACGGTGAAATCATTAAGGCGATGGTTGGAAGGAATCTTACGGCAAAAGAAGTACATGCCTTGTATTTTAACCCAAATAAGGAAACCTACGATAAAACCATCAAGACCGTCTACCGTCACCTTGAAGTTCTTGAGAAGGCGGGCTTGGTCATGGAATGTGGCCATCGTAAGCCCCATGATAGTCGGTTAACCGAGAAATTGTTTTGCCGTACAGCTAACATCTTTGTGTTAGACCAAGGCAAACCCAAAGAGAAGTGGTGGGAAAAAGAGAAAGGAGAAAAGATCATCAAACGCCTAAGTGTTCTTATTCCAAGCCTTTTTGAGTTCGAACTCGAGAACATCTCGGAGTTCAAGGAATTAATGGCTAGATTTTTTGAACAACATGATGGAATTCGGATGGAATTATGGCGGAAAACTCCAAATAATGAGGCGCTTTCGGGCATCTTTCGTGAAGCTGACCTCTGGGAAATTAATTACCTTTCCGATTTAGTGGCAACCATTGGAGTGATGCTTCGAGATCCAGAACTCTGTGATTCGTTAAAACAGATTCTGAGTTAAGATAATCGCTTCAGAAAGCACAATTCTAAGGCTTTAATATTCGAAGAAAAGGTTACGTGGGAGTATGAGCAAGGCTTGGGGTATATTCTGTGAACCCCAACTTATTATGCTGTAAGGCAGAACAGAGAGTGTTAAAAGCTCGTTTCACGTTTTTTCCCGTTTTTGCTGAACATGTGATATAGTTTGCGATTTGATGGCGAGCACAAAACAGCTGAATCGCTTTTGGGGAGATTGTCGATTGTAGGTCGGTTTTGTTCCCAACAAGGACAATAGCTTGATTTCCGTGACAGATGTTCCAAGATGAGATGAACTCAAGCCATTGGCTTGCTGTTTCGAGCGATTCAGGTTTTGTCACATCAAAGACTAAGACTACACCTGTGGCTCCTTGACAAAAGCGTGGCATCAGGCACTGGAATCGTTCCTGCCCACTTAGGTCCCAGATACTGAGGTTGATGGGACCCATTTCACCGTAACAGATTTTCTGGGCAAAATTGACGCCAATGGTTGGTGTGACCTTGGTGAATTCTTTGAAGACCAGGCTGTTGATCAGACTGGTTTTTCCAACATTCGTTGCTCCTGCGACGAGCACCTTTGCGAGCGAAATTCTTTCAGCTACCATGGTGATGTTCATTGCATTCCTTGCAATGAGACTTATAGACTCCACAACAACAATATTTGTTTATACTGGGGAACTAGTTGGTTTTCGATAGAAGTAGACGCCGACTAGAACAATAGATATTACAATCACAAGAGAGATCACAAGTCCCAGTGTCAAGGGAGCAGTATTGGTTGGAGTGAATTCTTCGATGGCTCGAAACACATAGTCTAAAACAAGTCCGAAAACGTTGATTTCTCCGTCATAGTCGGATGCGGTCTGTACGATTACAAGATCATATTCTGGGTGGATTATGATCCATTGGCTGTGTAATCCTCGGGCTTCGAAGGTGTCCATCGATATCTGCTTCCACCATTGATAGCCATACCCGGTTCCCGTCCATGGCTGAACCATAGAACGCTGCGACTGGGTCACCCATTCGTGGGGAACGATTTGGGAGCCGTCCCATTCGCCATCGTTGAGGTAAAGTAGACCAAATTTTGCCATGTCGCGAGGTCGGAGATGTAATTCACTGCCACCATAATTGAGCCCGTTTCGGTCGCGAGTCCAAATCGCGTGAGTGATTCCAAGTGGACCAAAGAGGTGGTCGAATGCAAATGAGAGGGGGATTTGTCCGGTGGTCTCATGGATGATTCCTGCTAGAAGATGGGAGGCGCCAGTATTGTAGACCCATGTGGTTCCTGGTTCCGCGACCATAGGTCGATCGAGCATAAATTGGATGCAATCAGCGCTGTATACCATTTGATAAAGATCATTTTGTGGGTCAGTGTAGGGATGAGACCATTCATCCCATTCTAGCCCCGCGCGCATATTCAACAGATGCCTTATCGTCATTCGTTGCTTCCTTTCATCTAGATTTGCAATTGATCGATCTGTGAAAAAAGAACAAACGGGTTCATCTGCATTGGGGATGTAGCCTTCTTCGATGGCAATGCCGATTAAGGCCGAGGTAAAGCTTTTCGTCACTGAATGGAGGATATGCGAATTGTCAGGACCATAGGAACTTGGATAGTCTTCGTATACGATGTACCCATGGCGAACCACCAAATAGGAATCCAAAGGTAAATCCTCATTTCGAATATGGTCGTGTAATTGCTGAAGAACTGCAGAACTCATCCCTTGTAACTGCGGAGGAGAAACCCGCCATTCATCGGTTGGCCAATAATCTGGTGTCAACAAAAGTTGAGTACCGCTACTCGTAGGGGGAATAACCCATAGAGAAGTGAGCGTAAGTGGTAATAGAAGGAGAAACCACCGTCGAAAAGTCACGCTTACCACATCCAACAAAAACCACCAATTGATTTTGCTAACGCTCTTACTCTTTATATCCTTCCAGAAACCGGCAGATACTCAGTGCGTTCGCTGCCCCAGATATTCAATAACCCACGGATACCGCGGTTTCTTCAAGGTGCGATCGACTTCTATCCCATCAATATAATAGAGAACCTTCAACTTGGGAAACAATGTTGGAAGTTCATCTCGAGTGAAATAGTGATACGTTTGTTGATGCTTGGGAGAATAGTAGGTGTTAGGTTCAACCTGTTCTAGTTGTGGAATCTTCTCGGAACGCTTCACATGCTCCACTGAAAAAGTTCGCACGTACAAGATTCCCCGCTTCGCTAGCCCAGCATAAATTTGTTCAGCAATTGCTTCAATCTCAACAATACGTAGCAGCTGCAGAATCTTGGATGCAATGATTAACGAATAACGCCGCGGAGGAATCGCAACAGTCTGCAACCTTGCCTTATAAACGCGCATCTTCAGATTCTCTTCTTTGGCATAATCTCGACATTTCTTTACCCACGTCTTGGATACATCAACACAATCAACTTCAAATCCCATCTTAGCGAAAAATAGTGCATTTCGCCCATTTCCCATGGCTAAATCCAACACGGGATCAGATGAAATAAATGGCAAATACTCCATTAGGGTCCAATCCGGTTCATTACCCGTCTCTTTCACAACACTTTGATATGCATCGAACCATAACCTGTTTTCAGATGTCACACAAGCTTACCTCATCCTATCCAAGACAGGTTCTCCTCAAAAATCCCTACGAAATATTTTGATGAAATATAAAATTCATAGCATTGGTCAGATTTGGAGAAACCAAAGGGTGACGAAAAGGTTGCGAAGAGACCAAGAAAGTAGTATTAGAATGCGAAAAAGCAGTATGTTAAATGGCTATCGAGGAAGAAATTTTAATATGAGTTAGATTTCTGCCTCGTATATTCGAACTTTGAAGGTGCTCACACGTCGGAATCGCCTACGAATTCGGCTGATAATCATATAACAAATAACGATCAAACTGCTGACATCCATCAACCCGAAGATGAGGAGACAAATCAGCCTGCCTCTTGGTATATGCGATTCAAAACCAATCTAAGCCGTCAGTTCAAGAAACGAAAATTAGATGTTAGCACAAAACGTTTGATTCGTTTGAATGTATTAGCTGTGGTAATTGGTCTAGTTGCTGGATTCGGAGCCGTAGGCTTTCGTTACTTGATTGAAATCATGATTGCTCTGTTTGACTATCTTGGATGTATTGGGTTCTTTGTAGGGATGGTCTGGGTTCCGCTAGGATTGGTCATCATGCCCGTAGTAGGCGGATTAGTTGTTGGATTTCTCACAACAAAATTTGCGCCTGAAGCAGAGGGACATGGAGTACCAGAAATTATGACAGCAATTGCTCTAAATCAAGGTAAAATTCGTCCTCGTGTTCCAGTTATCAAAGCCATTGCCTCTGCGTTTACGATAGGATCGGGAGGAAGTGCTGGGGCAGAAGGACCTATTGGGCAAATTGGTGCCGGCGTCGGATCAAGCCTTGGTCAGTTATTGAAGCTCAGTGAGCCCGAATTACGGGTATTAACCGTATGTGGGATTTCTGCAGGTATAGCAGCAATCTTTAATACCCCCATTGGTGGCGCCCTCTTTGGATTGGAAGTGGTGCTAATTGGCATCGAAGCCATTGCAGTTATTCCAGTGCTGTTATCGACAGTCGTTGGCACCTCGGTGGCGTCATGGTTTTTTGGCCTGGATCCCTGGTTCACGGTTCCCCAATATTTTGTGCCCTATAGTTGGGAATTGTCACTTTTCATTGTTCTTGGATTACTCTTAGGGCTATTTAGCATCATCTGGGTGAAAGTGCTTTATTCAACTGAATTATTATTTCAGCGGATTCGAATACCCCGAATACTCAAACCGGCATTGGGGGGCATAATTGTTGGATTGATCATTATTTGGTTTCCGCACGTAGCCAGAGTTGGCTACAACTGGATAGAATACGCAATGATGGGATTCCTTGCAGTTGGCCCTATGATCGTATTGATGGTGATGAAACTTTTCAGTACCTCAGGAGCCATTGGCTCAGGGGGATCAGGTGGCGTATTTGCTCCCTCCCTGTACATGGGCGCTATGGGAGGAGGTGTAATTGGAACCCTCTTTTTCCTTCTGAACCCAGGAATGGTGACCGCACCCATGGCATTTGCAGTTGTTGGGATGGCTGCCTTATTTGCCGGTGCAGCACGTGCCCCCCTGACGTGCATCATCATGATTGCAGAAATGACGCGAGACTACTTTCTCCTAGTTCCTTTGATGGCCGCTTGTGCAACAAGCTACTTCATCAATCTCTTGTTCTCGCGCAATTCTATCTACACCGAAAAATTAGCCGCCAAAGGTATCCGTCTGAAACATCAGTTAATCGCTGACATCATTGATACCATCACCGTTGACCAAATCATGCGCACCCGCGATATCGTCGTCGCCCGACCCCAAATGTATGCCTTCCAAGTCACCGAACTCGCCGACCAAACCCACCACAGCACCCTCCCCGTCGTCGAAGGCGAACGATTGATTGGACTTGTCACCTTCCGCCGAGCCTACAAATGCCTTCGAGACGATTTGCCACCCGAAGACACCACCGTAACCAAATTACTCATACCTGCACCCACCGTCTATCCTGACGACTCAGCTCACACAGCGCTTGACAAGATGATCGAATCCGGAGAAAGCATAGTCTGCGTCGTCGATCGTAAGGACCCTACCCGATTTCTTGGAATAATATCTCACGGTGACATTCTCCAAGCCCACAACATCGAATGGATTCAACGCCAAACCCTCGGACCAGAACATTCCCCAGTCTACCCCGTATCCGAAGAATAACGCAATGTTGCTTCCACATCTTGATACACTTGAATCCATCTATTGCTTTGCACTGACACGCTAGTCTATCGCTCACTACCTCAGAAAGGTCTTATGTAAAAACCCTATGAAATTATCTAACAAATTTTTATCTTCACGGTGTTGGCCAGCTTTGAATAACCTGAAGAAACGGAACGAGAGGAAATATGAGATATGACGCAGCCCACCAAATGAAATAGGAAAGAATGCAGAGAATGACTGCTGCAATCCCGATCCGTCCAGGAGACAAATCCAACAACACCATTGCACCAATGAAAAAGACAAAGAAAAACACCACGACCGGGCTGAATAGTGCCATTAACGGCGCAAGCCACAAATTAAATTGCATGAACCAAGAAAAAAGAAAAACCAAGTTAACCAAAGTAGTTACTTCATACGCAATCGATGCCAACAGAACCGTGCCAAAAGTTCGTATTAGGGGAGAGCGTTTTCTTCCCAACCCCCACACCAAGAGAAACGCAATTGGAAAAGAAAGAAGCGACGTGAACAAGATTCGCAGACTGGTTACGACAAGAGTATACATCAACTGCCCCATCTCAACACTTCCAAAGCAATTAACAACTGAAAATAGGGCAGCATATCCTAAATTCATTACCATTTCTCTTAACACAAGGAAAAAGTGGTGCTCGTATACTCTGAGGACTACATCTCTTTGGCAGCTATTTCACTCACTTTGAACCCGTTTATCTGTAAATAGTTCCTAACTCGATTGATATTCCTGCTATGAACGAACCCGTATTTGAAAGTCAACATCGAAATAACATCAACGACAACACCCTGTTTGACACGTTCTAGCATAATCATCAGAGAACGTTCTGTCCAGAAAGTAGTTTTTCGAACAGCAATGCTAGCCCATTCCCGCTTGGTGTCACAATCCCATCTTCGACTGTAAATAACCCCTTCCATTACAGACAAAGCGTTGAACACTTCTTCGAAAAAAGCATCCACTTCAAAACGCTTCATATGTTTAACTGTCAACGAACATCACTTCTCCCATCAACGAGAAGGAAAAACACTATCAAAAAGATTTGCTGAAAAAGAAAATGGTGGTCGTATACCCAGAATTAATCTCGCGCCAGAACCAGCGCATATGGCTCCTTTCGCAACCGACACACTTAGGCGGTACGTGGCGGCCTGCTCAACATCTCGCCGAAGCTTGATGCGTACACAGCCGCTCGTTCAAACCGGTCTTTTACCGGAGCCTTTGTCCACGGTTCACCGTTCTAGTCACCTAGCCCAGTGTGGACTACAAATCCAATAACCATGGAATGGGTGATTCGTCTCGGGACCCGCTTCGCGCTTAGATGCTTTCAGCGCTTATCGGACACAGCGTGGCTGCCCGGCGATGCCCCATCGGACAACCGGTACACCATAGGCTGCGATCCGCCGTTCCTCTCGTACCGAGCGGACCTTACCCTCAATCACCCAACGCACCCAAAAGAGAGAATCCAACCTGTCTCGTGCCACCTCAGCCCTCGCAATCCCGCCCAAATAGCCGGATTCTTGAATCGGTTTAAGCCATTTGAGCTCTGAGTTCACGTTCAGTGATTACGGCTGAGCTGGTCTCACGACGGTCTAAACCCAGCTCACGTTCCCTTTTAACAGGCGTACAGCCTTACCCTTGGGAGCTAATGCA
>JBHLPR010000001.1:0-149323 GCA_048939245.1 Promethearchaeota archaeon
TTGGGTAATGGCTTTGATAGGTTTTCGAATTATGCTCTCTTCGAATTTCGTTTCAACTTTGATATCAACAATTGGCGTATTTTCGTTCTTGGTGCTAATAATTCCTGCTAGATGTGTTTTTCCTTTCACGGTATCGTAACGCAGGCCAATCATGAACTCATCAAATTGGGCATGTAGCGCAAACCACTCCTCAATGTGCCAATTGCGAACACCCCAACTTTTATCTCGCTGCCCTAAACCCAAAAAATGATGAACTCGCCCCTCTGGAAGCTCTATATGGCCTGTTATTTGTCCAGATTGTTCAAGGTGTCGACCCCAACTTGTACCACTTCCTTTTCCAAAATCTCCTGGAGGGAAGCGTCCTTGCCAGTGGATTTCTGCAGATAGTCGGGGGCTTGAATAATGTATCCGCCAATCGGTATGCGGTTTGACTAGCTCATAGGATAGTGTTCCGTCACTCATGGCGGTATTGAAATCCTTAGGAATGGGGGCCTTGTATTCATTGAAATAGAATTCCGGCGTTCCTTCAATGAAGAGTGCGAACACAAACTCCCGTCGTGGTACATGAGGGACAATGCCAATCGTGGTAAATCCGCTTATTTGGGTTTCTAAATCAACCCAGTTGAAATAGAAGCTCTCGCGCCAAGCTTTGTGTTTGGTGGGTTTGTGGAAATAATCATCTTGATCAGTAAAAGGTTTCATGCTTGTTATGTCTCCGTGATGTTGCTTATTTTTCGGGAAGTTTATAGAGCGTTGGGTCCTTAGCCCGTTCCTCGGGGGGTCGGAACATTCGGGCAAAGGCATTATCCCCATCATGGGTCATGAAATAGGGAACATATTCTTTCATAGAATGCGGCGTTAGATCCCAACTAATTTTGTCAGTTATATCGACTTGATTTGTGTATCGGGCAAATCCCCGCATATAGGCTTTCGCACCCGCGATGAGCCGTTCTTGTTTATCCCAGTCCGCAAACCGCAGGAATAGTTCTTGTTGTGCGGTATCAGCTGCTTCAGCATATGCGGCTATTTCATCTAATCCAAGGTTCTTGAGCTTGTCACCGTGTTTGGTATACGCTGCCATTTGTTCGACATGGTCGCCATATTCAGCAGGATCCAAGGTCATAGTTCCAGTATCACTGAATTTCGCTTTTACATTCTTTAGCGTCATTGCTACGCCTAAGGATGCTGATGGAAGGGGTGTTTCTGTTTCTGACCATGGCAACCAAAGGTTCTCTTTACCATCGTAGAGGTGAGTGTACTCGGTGATAACTAGGATCTTTTCCTCAGTGAGGGGATAAGGACCGTGTTCGATGATTTTGGCTCGCGCTTCACACTCATCCATAAACGCATAAAGGTCCACTGTTCCGATGGATTTTCGTAACTCAGCTACTTGCGCACGAGTGACGGGTTCAAGTCGGTCCTGTAACCAGGAAAGCACTTCTTTACCAAAAGCAAGATTCGTATAATCAGAGGCTTCGATTGTCGGTTGACCCGAATTGAAGTAATGCGTTCCAAGCTGATACCAGTGTTCAAGGAGATATCGCCATTGTTCTTGTTTTTCCCTTGGTTCGTTGGCTGGCTCATTATCATACTTGTTGAATATCATTCCCATTCTCCCTAGCCCATAGTAAAGCCATTGATACATAATCGAGAGGCCCTGAACCTCTGAAAGTAGGACTTTGCTTTGCTGGGCTAATTTTTCAGGAGTGATTCTGTCCCAGACCTGTTTCATAATCTCAAATTGAGTTTCATAGGTGTTATAACAGGACAAAGAAATGTACGCATTGACAGGGAATAGTTGGGACTCCAAAAGACCCCGGTCTAAAAGGATATTCGTGAAGACATTTGAAATATGGGCGATTTGCTGATTGATGGCTTGAAGCTCCAAAGCGAATTCACCACGTAATTTTTTTTCTATGTTATTTGGACGTTATACAAAAGCACAGGCGTCCGTTCGAATTTTATGATTCATTTTTTCTTTTTAAGTCTTGAAACCCTGTCTTTTTCTCGTCGGGATTTTGGTTCCGGGGGTCCTCTAATTCCTGGGATGATGCTTAATATGCCTCCTACAATCGCAAGGATTGCTCCAACAAAGTGCACAATTCCAGGATAGAAGGCTACGACTAATAACATCCAGATTCCGCCAGCAATCACTGCTATTCCGAAGAAGAGAGAGAGAAATCCTCCGATACCTCCGCTTCGAAAGAAAGAAACGATTCCTCCGACGATGATCACAGATCCACAGATAACCATTACAATAATGATTATGATCATCATTTGAGCGATTAATTCGTACAATGGTCGAATATCTGGGGGGTACAAGGGAATTGAAGCGAAAAAGGGCAAGAGCGTGAGATATATCGTAATCTGAGCTCCTAAGACAAGGATGCCTGCAAAAACTTGGATTAGTCCTCCAAGATCAGAAAGACAGGATTTCTCTTTAGTATCTGGCATGTTTAAATTACCATCCCGACATGGTCCTACAGCTATCACTGTCTCACAATTTAAAAATTCGGGCGTTCCATCCTCTGAATTGGATTCTGAAACAGGATATTGAAATCCGAACCAAGTGTATAATAATTTCTCCTTCACAGTTAGCTCTGTGGGTTTTTTCTGAACCCTGCGGTTGCCATGAATAAATAACAGACCAAGCTGCGGTAAACCATGGAATTCAAATGAAAGCCGAAGAATTACTCGAAAAATATCAGGAACTAACCGCTACACCGTTAGATTCTCCCTCTATAGAAAATGAATCCGGGGAATCTGTGGCCGCACTTTATCAAAGTTCTTCTCTACGAATCTTACTGATTCGGACTCTAGAAAACCCGGATATTACTTCTATCGAAGTCGAGGTGTGGCTCCCAAGTATGAATTCAGACTATGATTCCGCTAAGTCAGAAGATGAATTACTTGGCGAAGTCTTGTCTAAGATGATTGAGCACTTATCATATCTACTCAAGTTGCATCAATCGGGGTTCATATTGGATGTAATAAAAAACGATTGCCTCTGGACCGCTTCTAAAACATTTGAGAAACCACCCAGCCATGAAATTTTTAATTTACTTCTTCCTCCTTAGCTGTTAGTTCCTCTGCGAATGCAGCTATGAGTCACTTTAAAAGTAGAAGCCCACGAAGACATGCAACTTTCGAGTATTGCTTACAGAAATATTGGATCACTGGTTCGTAAGCTACGTTCCCCTACTCGGTTAGCGATGCTTCCCTGCTGCGTGGTATTTGCAATGGACCTCATTGATAAAGGCATTTTCTATGCCTTAGATGGCAATTGCCGTATTTCATATGAGGCTTTAGCCCGTCAATTCGACATCAGTGCGAATGCCATCAAAAAGCGGGTAACTAAACTCCAAGCCACTGGCATCCTCAAAAGCTTCAGTGTCTGGTTAAGTCTGAGTATGATTGATGCTGAAATGATGGTGGCATTCATCCACACCGATGGAAGCCAAGACGATGAAGTCCTCATGAATACCATCGGTAACAATCCCATGGTTCATCGTGCAGCCTACCTCTCCAACGGAGATATGGTTGTTTTTGGTGAATACGTTGGAGCCACAGGGCTAAGTGACCTTGGTAGGTTCCTCCGAAGTCAAGAAGGCGTAGCTGAGGTGGAAATTCATACACTACTAACTGAAAAGGGTGGCAAGATGTCATTTACTCCTATTCAACTAAAAGTCCTAAACCAACTCCGTCATGACGCCCGCATGTCCATCGTAGACTTGGCCAAGAACACTGGATTAACAGCTCGAACAATTCGTCGCGTTCTTAATCAACTTGGTGGAAACAAATCGACCACACGTGCGTTTGTTATTCGCGATCGGCTGCCTCCTGAGGAACGCGCTTCCAGTGAACCTGTTCATTTTCGAAGTTTTTGGAACTTGAATGCGGCAGGCAACATTTCTTATGCAGTCCGGATTACCTACTCTGAAGATCGAGGAAACCCCGCAGACCTTGATGCATGGTTACGAAAGAAGTATCCTGTTGAACTATGGTATTCATATGCCTCGGCTTCTGATCCCCTTCTTTTCAGCACCTTTATAGTAGAGAATGTGGGAACCTTTGAAAAAATCCATCAATCGTTGAAACGAGGACGCATGGTTGATGCAATGGAAATACTTGCTTTTTATCCATATCGACATTTCAAGGGGCTACGGCAAATACGCCTCGAAGAATTGCTAGCAAATGCTGGATTCTAGCAGGTCTCAACAGCCGCTCGCAGGTCATTTATCCTAATAAGAAGATTAGTGAACCATCCAGTTCGTTTTCTTGTTAGTGTCCTTTTATTGAAGTCCACTTTTCGAACTTGCCGGTTTCCACGACTATAAACCTCTGAATTTGTAAGAAACTGCTAACTGGTCCTCTCAAGGAAGGACACGGATGACTCTCAAACGCTTGGCTCCTATCATTTGTCTACCAATTCTGATTCTCTGCTGTGTACTCATTCCAATAGACGGGACCCAGGTACAATCTAGATGGGTTCCCGATTACTGGCCCACTCTTGACTGGCAAACCTCAACTCCCGAAAACCAGGGTATGGACTCATCTCTTCTCTCCGCAATGGATGACTTCATTGACACTGCCAATTGGGGCTTTGCAATGGTGGCATCTGTGGTGGTTAAGAACGGCTACATCGTTCATGAAAGTTATTATGGCTCATATGATGAAACTGATCGCCGCAATATTTTCTCATGCACCAAGAGCTTCATTTCGACTTTGGTGGGGATTGCACTCTCAGCAGGATACCTCAGTAGCCTTGACGAAAACGTCGTTGATTACTTCAGCGATCGTACAATTGCGAATCTGGATTCACGCAAACAGGCAATGACCATTGAACACCTTCTTACCATGACCGCTGGATTTGACTGGCCTGAACATCCCTATGGAGCAGCTAGTCCCTACAACCAAATGACCAGTAGCGAAGATTGGGTACAGTTCGTTTTAGACCGCCCTATGGCTCATGAACCTGGTGAAGTATGGAACTACAATTCCGGTGCCTCTCATCTTCTCTCTACACTCGTCAATATTACAACTGGACAATATACCCAAGATTACGCTGAAGAACACCTCTTTGCTCCTTTGGGAATTACTCAGTATGACTGGGGTGAAGATCCAGATGGAACTGCCTTCGGTGGCTCCAGTCTCCGATTAACTCCACGAGATATAGCAAAATTCGGCTTCTTGTTTCTGAATAATGGCACTTGGGACGGTGAGCAAATCGTACCCGCAGATTGGGTTTCAACAGCTACTACGAGTCATTCATTCCTTGATGGACAGATGGGTTACGGTTACCAATGGTGGACTTCCCCCCTTATTGAGGCATACTCAGCCCGTGGCCATCTTGGCCAGCTCATCTACGTCTTTCCTAATCTGAATATGGTTGTTGTCTTTACCGCATCGACCAATTCTCTTCAAGATGATATTCTCATCGAAGATTATGTCCTCCCCGCAGCTGGAGTTGTGGTTGGTGCTGGCTTGCCACTAAATCCAGAATTAATCGCAGCACTTACCATTGGTGTGCTAGTAATCCTAATCCCCCTACTAGCAGTAAGCGCCTATACCCTCCATCGGCGTAGAGCTATTTCATCCACATCAAGCTGACTCCTCCAACGGCTCCCTGTGGACATCCGACTTTCCGTCTTTCCGAAATCCGTTGTCCACCAGCAGTAGGCCCCAAGCATTGGAAAACATTGGAAAATTTTGGACTAAGCTCCAATCCCCCCCCAACCTCTTGGTCCAATTCGGATGTCCCGGGAGCCGTACTACTTTTTTCACACATCAATACACAATGCTTGAATTCCTTCTCTCTTCAAGGAAGTAAATGGATGAACCAAATTGATTATCCTATTAGCATGGCAACAAAGAAGATAATGATTATTACTATTGCACAGCATCCAAAGGCTCTTCGACGGAACGAAGATTCTTCAGCTATTTCGTTGGGATCTAACTCAACTTCCTCAGCAAGGATGTGCAGATCGACCATACTTTAGCAGATATACAAAAGCGATTAAAACTCTTCAGTTGAATAATCTCAATTGATTCTAACCTTCTTTATAGGCAAAGTCAAATGAATTGACGGATAGAAAGGTCATGGTTGACTATAACGCACTTGCAAAGGACTATCAGCAGCATCGCCATGTTCATCCAGAGGTTCTCAAAATACTCATAAAAACTATTAAAGAGACTCATGCATCAGAAGTCTTAGAGATTGGATGTGGAACAGGCAATTACGTTATCAACCTTCATAAGGCAACCAAGGTCCATGCATGGGGAATCGATCCATCAGAGGAAATGCTCAAACAAGCCTCTCAAAAGTTCCCACAAATTAACTTCAGGAAAGGACAAGTGGAAGCACTTCCATATGAAGACAATTTCTTCGATTTTGTCTTCTCAGTCGATGTAGTCCATCACCTTGACGATGTTATTCCCTATTTTTCTGAGATAATACGGGTTCTGAAACCCGCAGGACAAGTATGTACAGTAACCGATTCAGAGGATATCATTCGCAACCGTCGACCTCTCGCCTTCTACTTTCCAGATACTATAACAGTTGATCTCCAACGCTATCCATCAATCCTCGTATTACGGAGGCGAATGCAAGACACCGGTTTTCAAAAAATTCGTCAAGCTCAAGTTGAATATTCCTTCCAACTTACCGATATCCAGCCCTACAAAGACAAAGCCTTCTCATGTTTACATCTTATTTCGCCAGAAGCCTACCAGCAAGGTATTGTCAGAATGGAAAACGATTTGAAACAAGGTACAATCACTGCTAATAGTTGCTATTTGCTGTTGTTTGGCACTAAACCGAAGCGAATCGTTTACGTCTAAAAGTTCTCGTTGATTCCTATTTCCGAACCATGATTTTCAGAAACCCACATTTTTTCCAGGTTTTTTGACCCATTTCATAACCAGATAGAAACTCTAACTTTATACCTGCAAAATCGAGAAGGAAGCAAGGACGGATTATAATGAAAAGAGTTCACTTAGCCATTGTCACATTTCTCCTCCTTTCCTTCACCTCATTATTTTCTTTCGCTGGAAATCCGGTCATTTCAGCTCAAGTGACTGAGCCTGATTATTGGCCAACAGAGGATTGGCAAATAGCTACCCCAGAATCACAGGGTCTTAATCCTGGGTATTTAACGCAAATGGAGCAATATCTCGATAGCCAACTATGGAGTTTTACGTTGCGGTCTATACTGATTATCCGACATGGCTATCTTGTTTATGAGAATTATATGGGAACGCCTGAGCGTATAGACCAACCAAGCAATATCTATTCTTGCACAAAAAGCGTCTCTTCAGCACTTATCGGAATAGCTATCGACCAAGGATACCTAGACTTGGATGATCGACTCGTTGATATCTTTTCGCACTTGACTATCCAAAATTTGGACAGCCGAAAAGAAGCAATCACGGTCGAACACTTGCTTACCATGACCTCCGGCTTGCCCTGGGATGAATGGACCTACCCTTACGGGAACCCGAACAATGATTGGGATCGAATGACGACGAGTCCCAATTGGGTGGAATTCGTAATCAATCGACCCATGGACTCCTCACCCGGGTCACGATGGGTTTACAATACAGGAGGTTCTCACCTCCTTTCAGCGATTGTCCATGAAACGACTAATATGTCCACCCTTGAGTTTGCAGAAACGAATCTATTCACGCCCCTTGGGATAACGGACTACTATTGGTCCGATGATCCGCAAGGAAATGTGAACGGCGGTTCTGCTCTTCAATTGCGGCCACGCGATATGGCGAAATTTGGATTTCTCTATCTCCATAATGGCACCTGGGATGGTACTGAGCTTCTCCCGGCTTCTTGGATTGCTGCTTCCTCGTCCAGTCATGCCACAGTAGATAGTTACACAGAATATGGGTACCAATGGTGGATTCATCCACACATCAATGCTTTCGCGGCGCATGGATATCTGAACCAACATATCTTTGTCATTCCAAACCAAGATATGGTTGTAGTCGCCACAGCCCGTAGTTCAGAATTTGATCCGCTCCATCTCCTTGAAGACTATATCATACCTGCCGCAAGTGCGCCTTTGAATCCTGTCCCATTGGCAATTGGTTTTACAGTGGTCATTCTAACACTCATTGTTGCGGGTGTGTCAGTTCTTCGAATTCGCCGCAAATATAACTGAAGTTTTTAGTCAATAGGATAATGCATGTAGTTTTTAGGCTACACCATCCAATATGTGCCACTGATGGTGCATATCGATGAGTGAAGGGACCCTATTGAAAGAACTGGCTTGTCCCAAAGGGAGTAATCTGCGAGCTATTAAAGCCGTCATTCGAAAAGAAAAGCTCAGCTTTATGGAACGAACCGCTAGTGAAGCCCTTGAAAAGGAACACCGTAAACACGCAGAAACCGATCCGGATGAGTTCCAACGGGAAATTCATCGCCAACTCGCAGATGCCCAAGCGAAAATGCGAAAAGAAGGCACGGTTGAACTCCAGCTCCAATGCCCAGATCATCCCGGCAAAGGCGAATACTCCTTCTTCTTTGAAAATCTCCACCAATATGCGCCAGTCATTAAAGCCAATCTCCTCCGGTGTCTCAAATGCGGGACCCCGGTCACACTTGAAGACACAAAAACCTCAGGGGGATTTAAGCTACTTACTATCCGGTGCCCTCAACATGGTTCAGGACAACGTAAAATCTCCTCTTCTATTCATGACACAATTATGGAAGCTGAAGCCAATCAGCCTTCACTCACTCCCCCTCCCATAGAAACGGATATTCAACCGCTACAAGTCGAACCCACTCCACCTACTGAAGGCGGTACAACGATTAGTTTCTGCTGGAATTGTGGAGCTAAAGCTATTGATGCCACTTCTCAATACTGTTACAAATGTGGTGTCACTTTAAGGCCCCCATAATAGTATGATCCTTGATGAGATGAATCCGATGAAAAAATCTGAAAAGAAAAAAGAAACCAAAGAAAATTCAGACCAAATTCTCACCTTTAATACAGGAGCTTTATCCCACGAGGATTTGCATGGCATGTTTACGACCTTACCAGTTGACATTACTTTTGTGGATAAAGATGACAAGGTGCAATTCTATAGTGATTCAGGGCACCGCATCTTTGCCAGAACCAAGGCAGTCATCGGACGTAGCGTTCAAGCCTGCCATCCCCCCAAAAGCCTCCACAAAGTCCAACAAATTCTTGACGACTTCCATGCTGGGAAACGAAACACCGCAGAATTTTGGATCAATTTAAAGGGTCGATTTATTTACATTCGCTACTTTGCGGTCCATAATCCGACTGGGAAATACATCGGTTGTCTTGAAGTCTCCCAAGATGTTACTGATATTCGCGCGCTGAAAGGCGAGAAACGGCTCCTCGACTAGCTCTGAAACCCCCACCAAATACTGGTTCGTGGAGTATTTCAACTCCACTGGGAATACCCTTTTACCAGAGAGGTGGACCCATGCTCCTCGAACTCACCATCGGAACCCTCCTACTGATCATACTTGGCCTCATCCTCTACAATATCTATCAAAAACGTATGATAAACATTCACGTCCAAGAGCAAGTTCAGAAAGAAAAAGAGCGGATACGGAAAGATGCGTTAACAAGGAGTCGCGCTGTACTGAAAGGGAAAATTGGCGAACAAATGGCTCCTCTGCTCGATGCTTTTCCCTTCCAACCAGCCGACGCTCGATTCATCGGTTCACCAGTCGACTATATTGTGTTTGATGGCTATAGCAGAAATAATCCACGCGAAATAATCCTCATCGACATTAAAACAGGCAATGCACAACTGAGCTCCACTGAAAGACGAATTGCACAATTAGTAAATACAAAACGGATCCGATGGATGACCATACGCATCTAACAAGCTCCTTTTCTCAACGCTTCTTGTAGGCATAAGCTGCTGCTCCAAAGATAACCCGCACAAGAAGTCCACCTCGAAAAGAATAATCTTATTACTCTGTCCAACCTGCACTGCATCTCTTAAGAGAGATAAAGAATTCTGTCGAAATTGCGGTCTTGCCATTCACTAGGATCAGCAAGATATTGGGTCCATTTATATTATTCAGCTAAAATTCTGAGATGAACTTCGGTTGTTTTCGCCACACCAAGTAGGTTTCATACCAGAAAATACACATTGACATTAATCCAGGGAGCAAGGCAAAAACTGTAATGTAAGAAAAAACTGGCAATAAAATCAGTGTACAGAAAATCATAATGGTGGTCATTATGATTGCGTATATGGCGTATATTGGGATAAAGTGATGTCCAAGAATAAGGAATGCCTTCATTTCGCCAATCCTCTCTTTCTTACAAATTTGGTACTCACCATTTCGATGTTGAAGGATAAGCTTCATTTCCACGAGTCTTTTCAGATGAAAGATTGCAGCATTTGGACTTGAGAAACCCATTACACGTTGTACTTGGCGGACTCCTGCCTTCTGTTGGGAACGTGATAGTAAATACCAATAGACTTTCAATGTATTGCGATCTGGTACCTTTCGTTCCAAGGGTATTTTGCTCGATTTTATTTGAGCTTCCCTCATCATGCTAGCTCCTCTGCTACAATCGGCATTATCTAGCTAAAACCGTATGAATGTTGTCTTTCATTGTGCTTCTTTGTTTCGTGTTTTTATTCGTCGAAGTTCAAATAGTGATAGTGTAAGGACAATAACGCCAAAAATAGCAATTGCGGTAATAAGGATGTTCCACAATAGTGCAGTTAGAGGCGGTGGGGGTGGTGGAGGGGGCGGAATAATGGGTCTTCCACTTAGAAACGCTATATAGAGTGGATCATGTTCAAGGGCATAGCCGTCCCACTGGGGATAATTCACACGATAGATTAAACTGCTATTTTCAAAGTTATAGTCACTGGCTAACGTAAGATTACTGATTTGCGGTAGCAAAGTGGTCAGAAATCCTCGGAAGGCGTTGAAGGGCTCACGGTATTGAACTGAATGAACATGAGGATGGACACTGGATGATGGACATGCTGCTGATGGGGCAGGCAGCATATTAAGTGGCGTAGTATAGAGCGTATAGTTTTGATCAAAGAGAAGGTCATAATAATCCACAGCTGTCCCTGAAATCGTGGCATTCGTCATTTCTAAAATAGGGTCTCGTTGAGAGTCATATTCTGTTGAATTGATTACTACTCGTGGCGTGTCAGAACTAGCGAGCAGAATAGTGCTATGAAGTGCTGTAAGACCTAATCCAGTATAAGCTACACCTACTGTAAAGTTTTCAAAGTCAATAACAGGACCTAGAGTAAGATCGGTTTTAAGGTGGGTGACATTGTCCTGAATGAAGTAGTCATAGGAATATTCAAGATAATCAAGCCAAATTACGCCTGCAGTATCGCCTATTCCAGCAATGGGACCTTCAGGAAATTTAAGAAATCCCCAAACATCTTCATGGCGTAGGCTCCAATTATAATGCCAAACACCGTCTACTAGTATTTTCTGAACAGATGTGGGTGTAAAACCTGTAGAAATGTTGAGATCAAGATAATAGGAAGTTTCAGCAAAGCCAAGATCGTAATCGGCGTCGAGGATTCCATTCTGGTTTACATCATCAAAGAGTTCATAGACTAATAACAAATGACCGATTAGAAGCTCGTTTCCGTCAGGAGCTGTAAAATGCTGTCCTAAGAAATGAAAGGATGGAAAGTAGGTGTCATAGTCAGGGTTGACACCTGTTATATATATGAGCTGGACGGTTCCCAAATTAACCCAAGTATACCAAAATCCTTCATCGATGTAGCCGCTTTCATACTCAGCACCAGTATTAATTCCTTCTGTTGCTCCTCCAGGAATGTAACGCACTGCAATTTGGGCATTACCGCTTCCGGGATATACACCCTCATGGGCATAGAAGTATCTTATTCCCTCTTCTTCTGCTTTTATGACAATTGTTACATTTCGTGAATCAATTGCCTGGATCACAGCTGAGGTTATGTCAAGTCTAGGTGTGACATCACTCGACACTATTGTATCAACTGGTTGACTCGAAACCGATGCCCAAGGTGCATTATTCCAGGTAATTGTTTCCTCCGACCAACTATTATCGCTACACCAGTAGGCCCCTATACTCAATGTTGGGCTTTCAGGAAACGCAGGGTAATATTTGTGAAGTGACAACATGGCTTCCACAATGCCGTCACTTGGGCTAACGCTGGTAAGGTTGAATTTTAGAAAAATCGCCACTTCAATTCCTTCGGAAACGTTACGGTGTAATTCAAGGATATTGCCTGTGCCAAAATTAGTATCAGGGCTGTTCGCTACTACATTCGCATCACATTCAGTATGAGACCAAGCGGAAACATCCATTCGCCTACTTGTCGTCTTCCATTCCGGATTGGTAATAAATGGCATTACTGCAAGAAATAATGCTAAAACTAACCAGATTCCACGAGCTCTTTTATAATTTATACCCCTCATGAAACCACTACTCTTTCAATTATCTGAGTACTATATTATTCAATGCCATTGAACACCATCACTACCTGTTTGTGAAGGCTACAAGTCAGTGGACTGCTAGAACGAGTTAAGATAGAACGAATCCAACACCATTTACGCCAATCCTACATACCGCTACGTTAATTATCCAACTTTGAAAATCAAATTAGCTAAAAATTTTCCAAAGATTAAGCGTCTGCTATGCCTTGCGCTATAATAGTGAAAAGAGCTTCGCCTTCAGGTAAGTAAGGTGAATCAATTAAGGTGGCAATTCGACGTTCAGCCTTACTCTTGCGAAGATAAATTCGAGTTTGTGCCGCGTGCGCCACGATGTGTCCGCCTGTTGGCCTATCCGGTGCCCCGAAGAAGACGTCTGGCTGCGCATGGACTTGGTTGGTGGTGACGACGGCGATGTTGCTGATTTCGGCGACGCGGAGGAGGTCGTGGAGGTGTTTGTTGAGTTTTTGTTGGCGTTCGGCGAGCATGCCGCGTCCGAGGTATTCGGCGCGGAAGTGGCCGATGAGGCTGTCGACGATGAGGAGGCGGACTTCTTCGAATTGGGGGTTGTCTTGGATTTGTTGGACGAGGAGCATTTGGTGGTCGCTGTTGTAAGCGCGACCCACGATGATGTTTTTAAGAGCTTGGTTGGGTGGGATGTCTTTGGCTTGGGCCATGTTGATGATGCGTTCTGGACGGAAGGTGCCTTCGCTGTCGATGTAGGCGGCTTTGGCGCCACAGCCACCTTGTTCGGCGGGGAGTTGGACGTTGACGGCGAGTTGGTGGCAGATTTGGGTTTTTCCCGAGCGGAATGCGCCGGCGAATTCGGTCATACTGCCTGTTTCTAGACCGCCGCCTAGGAGGGCGTCGAGTTCTCGGCTGTTGGTAGTGATGCGTTCGACGGTTTGGCGTTTCTTCCAGAGTTTGTCAGCGGTTTCAAGACCGATACTGGCGAGGCGTTGGGCGGATTCGATGATTTTTTGGGCGGTGCTAGCGCCGATGCCAGCGAGGCTGGTGAGTTCTTTAACGGAGGCGGCGGCGATTCCTTCGATGGTGCGGAAGCCGCATTCTTCGAGTTTTTGGGCGACGGTGGGTCCGACGCCTTCGATTTTTTCAAGTTCTGAGGGCATGGTTCTTCCTTCCGAAGGGGCATGCGTACAGGTGTTATAGACACGTTGGGTGGGGAGACCTAACCGAAAGTATTCGGATATATAACAGGGGGAGGTCCCGTGTGAAGTTGTGTGGGCGGTGTCCCCTATTATAGCTACTGGTTTTCTAAGGAAAGGCTCTACCCTAACGGTTCTCCTGCCCTGTTCCTTGATGGGACTTTATAATCCTTAGCCACCCCTCTATGAAAGTGAAAAGAAAACTGCGTTACTCTAGCCATTAACCATAGAGGATAGTTCAAGTTCTTTTAGTGCGGCCCTGGTGGGATGTCCTTCAGGATTGCATCCTCGTCGTTTATATAACTCGGTGAGTGATTCTTCAAAATCTTGATGGCTGATGAAGGCAGTATATCCTTTGGTGGGTCCATCAGGAATTGGCTCATTCATGAAGCGGTGAGGGAGTTTATCATATTGGCGAGCAGGTTCATCAAATTCTCGAATATTGAACATCCGTGCTAGTATCCATGTCCGGTTGGCGACTTCATTGACTGAATCTGCTGTGCATTTGATGCCTGTGACAACATTAAGAATCTTAGCACAGTCTTCGATTTCAAGCCTAGGTGCGATTGAATGTGTGAAATGGCAGATGATGAGTGAGTCTTTGAGAATCTTAAGGTTCTGTTGTTCGATCAGTGAGTCAAGAACCGGTATCGCACCAGTTTCAGGAGGTTTCCTGGTTGATGGCCACCCTCGTAAATGGCTTGCCCCTGCGGCTGCTGTGGCATAGCTGAGTCCTAAACCGAGTTTTCCTCGGGGATCCCAAGCTGGATATTCAAGGCCTTTGGTATGTAATGCTAGATTTTCTGCGGCTGCTCCGATGTCCTTAGCAAATCGTCGGACACCTTCTGCGAGGCTATTTCCAATGCCTTTTCGGGTGGCGATTTTCGAAACAAGCTGGATGACGTTCTTAGCTTCGCCAAATGTAATGGCTTCTGATTTTAGGTTATAAGGCAGCAGTTTCCGTTGAGTTAATTCCATGAGGAATCCGATCACATTTCCTGTGCTAATTGTATCTAAACCTAACGTGTTGCATAAATGGTTCAATTGAATGATGGCCGTTATATCGCTGATGCCCAAGTTTCCTCCCATAAGACCTAACGTTTCGTATTCAGGTATTGCGATTTTTCCCGTTTTCTCCATGGGTGCCCAGGGAAATTTTGGATCTTTGAAAGTCCAAGCACAACTAATCACGCACCCTTCACAGGGGGTTCTCCGTTTCTGTTCTCTAAATTCCGTTTCAATGGTTTCATCATCAATTTTCTCAAACGATTCGAAGTTGGCAGTTTGAAAATTGCGGGTGGGAAACATTCCTATGTTATTCGAGTAATCGACTAGCCACGGTGTGCCACGATAATGAAGCGAGTGTCCCCGTTCTTTCGCATTGCGTGCACGTTGGGCTAATTCAATCACCATCTCCCGTTCTTTTTCTACATCCGGCGTTACTATTCTCTTCTTTGGCCCTCGAATAGCAATGGCTTTCAGGTTCTTTGCTCCAAATACTGCGCCTAATCCACCTCGCCCGAAATTCCGAAAATAATTGTGAGTTAAACAGGCGAATCGGACTAGATGCTCACCCGCCGGTCCCGTAGAAATGACTTGAGTTTTGGGGTCCGATTTCCGGAGTGCCCGTTCGGTTTCATGGATGGTAGTTCCCCAATACTTCTTCGCATCTTTAATTGCTACGACATCTTCGGTAATGTGTATCCAGACCGGTTTCTCCGCTTGTCCTTGAACCACAAGTAAGTCATATCCTACCCGTTTGAGTTCTGGACCAAGGTAGCCACCCATGTTACTATCAAGATAAAGTTGCGTGAGGGGACTTTTGGAAATAGCAGAACATCGACCTGTTATAGGAATCCTTGTTCCTTGTGTAGGACCCGTTGCGAGGTAAAATCGATTTTCTGCCGTTAATGGATCAATCCGTGCTGGCACTTCTTTATAAAGATAATATGTTCCCAGTCCTTTTCCGCCAATAAACTGATGGAGCACTTTCTCAGGGATTTTTTCATCACGAATTGTTTGTGTGGTTAAATCAACCCGGAGAAGTTTGCCAATCCAACCATACATTGAATTTTCGCTCCAATATCTGCCTGATACCACAAATAAGGATAAAATCTTACTGTATCTTTCAATCACGAGATAGTTCTCTGCTAGTCCACCAAACCTTTGACATATTCAGAGAACTTTGCTAGTGTTGCTTTTCTATAACAGCTTGTTGACATTAGACTAATAATCTGCAAAAAAATCTTTGATTCTGTTTTAGTAAGATTATTTTCTCATTTGATGAGTCTCTTTTTTGGCTCTTATCATCCGCAATAATAAGGGATTTAAGGAATAACTATCCTTGTGTGACGGTATCGTAGCAGAAGCTACGATTCGGAAAAACGCCAAGAGGTTTGAAACCACATTGGAGCAAAAAACAGTATACAAAATTTTTGCTATATTGATTCTGGTTTCCCTGATACCAATGTTTCTGATATACGCTGGTCATGAACCCTTTCCCAACGCTGCTGCTGAACCTGTACAAGATGGCGAATGGAATCCTATCGGTCCTTATGCTGACAAGGTTATCTTCCGCGTCATTGTCGGTGAAGATATTCAAACAGCGGCTCTTCTTTCTGGCCTAGTTGATCACCTAACCGACGACGTCCAACTCGATTACATTGAAGAACTCGAGGGAGATCCGAATATCTACTTGTCAGAAACCGATCGTCTAGCGTTCGGTCACTTGACAATTAACTGTATTAACTATCCGTTTAGCATTGCCGCCCTTCGACGGGCATACGCCTACTGTTTTGATAAATTCCAAATGTCAAGCATTATGAAAGAGGGTGTAGGCTATGCTATCGACTCTCCCCTACCACCTTCTGCGGGTGCCTGGTATAATAACAATACCCAAAGTTTCAAGGAACCCAACGTTGCTGCTGCCATCGCTGAACTTGATGCAGCAGGCTTTGTCGACCTTGACGGGGATGGTATCCGAGAAGCCCCCAACGGCGATCCATTCATACTGGATGTCTGGTACGGTGCATCTGCACCTCAATGGGGTGCCGCGTTCACTGCCCAGGAAACCCGCTGTACTGAAGCAGGTCTGGCAATCACAACATCACCGATTGACTGGACCTATCTTTCTGGAACCCTACTTCACCAAATTCCACGACCCTACGATGCTGTATCTTATGCATGGCTAACGGGCACCAATCCGCTCATCCTTGAGACCTGGAACACTGAAAACATTCCCAATCCTAACGGAAATGGCTGCAACTGGAGCAACGCCAGCTATGACGCTGCAATTGATGTCATGATGACTGCTCCTGATTACGAAACTGTTCTAGCGGCTGCCCACCTTGCTCAAGACATCATCGTCGACCAATGTCCTATTATCCCATTCTACAGCAACTACATTATCAACGGTCAACGCATTGATCGTTGGGACCAAGATTCCTTTGTTGTTGCCACAGGTTGGGGTACCGCTACCATGAACCGCTGGAATCCTCGTACAGTTCGGCTGCGAGAAGGTGATCCAGAGCGTGATCCTGTTACTGGTTGTGGTGGTACTTTCACCTCCCAAATTGGTTCGGCTATAACTGGACAGAATCCTTTGACCTCACAGGATGCGGTAACTAACTACGTTATGTACCAGATTTATCCTGAAGGGCTCACCGGTTATGATCCCATTAACCACATTGATAGTACTAATGGTGGTCTTGCTTGGGAGTGGTCAACCACAGAACTCGCAGATGGAATGCAGTATGACTTCACCCTTGTGGGAAGTGACGCAGATCATCCTGCTGCATACTGGCATGACATGGGTGGCGAGTATGGTGGTATGGTTACTGCCTACGACGTCGAATTCACCTACAACTACATCGCTGATAATAACATCCCATTATATTTGACAAACATTCAGTATCTCGAATCCGTAGAAGCTATTGATGAATGGCACGTTCGGATAATTAGTAATACGAAGAGCTATTGGTCCTTTGACTACCTGAGTGGCTGGAATATTCTCCCAATGCACATCTGGGAAGATGTTATCGGTCCAACCACCTTTACGAACCCACGACCCGTTGGATACGGACCTTACAAATGGGATCAACGACTTGAAGGTGAATACATCCAGATGGTCTTCTGGGAGAATTACCACTATGGAATAGAAGGTCACACTCTGAGAGAAGAAGAAGCACCAAGTTATCTCCTCCTCTACATTGCAGTTGGAGTACTTGTCATCGTTGTTGTTCTTCTCGGCAGTGTCTGGTATCTCCGGAAAACATAGAGGAACAGTTACCCTCTCAAAATAGGTGCCAATCTGGCACCTCCCTTCTCTTTTTTTCTTTGCCCTTTAAGTCACTAGTGTTGAAATCTCAGAAAGTAGGGATATGCCACTTTCGGTAATATTATAGCTTGAATTATTGATGATGGCTCCATTAATCAAGAAACCTTACCCGAAAGCAATCAGGATGAAATCTCAATGGCTGAAGAAGCAACACAGATGGGCTGGCGAAATCGGTTGGTTTATCTTTCTCCTCCGATTTTTTCGATGCTTTTTTCACTAATCATTACTTCAATCATACTGCTCGCAAATCCCCTTTTGGGACCAGGTATTTTCCCTCCGGTGACGGACCCTTTTGAAAGCCTATTGGTTCTGTTAATCATTGGTTTTGTTGGAGGCTTAGCGACTTTTGTAACCTACATCATATTTCAAAGAGGAAGCGAAAGGCTTCATCGAATTATTATCGCGGCATTCCTTTCTCCACTCTTCTTTATCCTCACAGTATTTATTGGTCAAGCCATCTTTTTGCTCCTGCTTTTTCAAGGTCTAAACTATCTCCATTTGTCCCTTATCGCGATGGCATCCATAATGTTCTCCGCTTTCGCGATTGTGTTTATCTTTTCGGATGCCCTTGGGCTAACTGCTCGCAATGTACTCTTTGCGGGTTATGGGATTATCCTCGGAGTATTTGTGGCAACCAACTTCACTTGGGTAATCTCTCTCGCCATCCTTATCATTTTAGCAATCCAAGATACATTCTTTGCGATTCGACTTGGACCCACCATAGTTGAGGGTGACCCAAAACGACATGCTCGAACAGCCTTTACATTCGTTATAGGCCCTTTAATCATCGGAGTTGGTGATCTCATTGTCTATGCAGCATTAGTGGCCTATTCACTAAGGTATCTTGGCTTCTTGATTTCAGGACTAACACTTATTGCTATAACCTTCGGTTGTATCATAAATACACAAATCGTTGTCAAATATCCGAATAAGCCAATACCTGGATTACCTGTACCCTTAATATGCGCCCTCGTTCCTATTGGGGTAGGGCTAGCCTTTTCCCTAATCTTCGGAATTATGATTCTGCCTTTCTGAAATTAGTACCCTTCATTTTCTAACAATATGGGAAGAAATAGAGAATTCTGAACGAAACCTTTATGCTTCTTTATCGTATGTATCGCTTAGGGAAAAACCTGGGAAGGGTGTGACCGTGTCAGAGAAACTGGCTCCAACAGATGTCCATGAACGTTTCAAAGAGAGGCCCACTGACTTTGGCTTAAAAGTGGTCATGATGGGCGATGGAGCCGTAGGTAAAACCTCTCTGGTCCTCCGTTACACACAAAACACGTTCTCACCAGAATATAAACAATCACTAGGCGCTAGTTTTGCAGTGAAAGATCTGGAAGTGCAAGAACAAAAAGTCAAATTGGTGATTTGGGATGTCGCCGGACAGCCCTCATTTCGACAAGTCCGACGGCACTATTATAGTGGTGCTCACGGGGCGCTTCTCGTCTTTGATGTTTCAGAGCCCAGCTCCTTTATGACTCTTCGGAATTGGTATAGTGATTTTCGCCGTATTGTTCCAAATGGCGCTGTCGTCCTCATTGGGAACAAAGTGGATTTAGCGGAGAAACGAATGGTCCCCCCCGAAGCGGCTCAAATGTTAAAAAACTGGTGGAATATCCCCTACATTGAAACATCCGCTGCTACTGCTTCTGGTGTTCAAGATGCATTCCTCCTTCTCTCCAACCACGCGTTAACTCGTGCATTTAGCCAAATCCAAAATCGCGAGTAGTCCGCTTCAGTTTAGCTCTATTTCTCGTTTTCTTAGGCGTCATCATGCATTGTTCTAACACATAAGGTCAATCCCTTAAGGTCATACACCCAAATACGTGTATTTGGGGCAATCATTTCATTAGCCTGTGCTTTCCATCTTTCGCCCCGAACTACAACAGTTCCCACCCAATGATCCCCTTTTTTACTAAATTCCGTTAAAGCTGTTCCTTCTTGGTTAATCAAGGGATCATACACTGGAATCTTAGTACTTGACCAGTATGAATAGATCTTCACAAGGGAAAAAATGACCAAACCAATTGTAACGATAATCATTCCAGAAATCAGAAAACTAGGAAGAAAGACAAAAAGGATAATGAATGCGATAATTGCAATGATCGCTTCCTCAATGACGCTGAACAAAATGAATCCATACAAACGGCGTCGGTCCTTTTCTTGTGTGCTCATTTTAATACACCGAAAGTGGCTTGTTAATTTCTTATGATGGTTTACGTGCTAGCAAAAATAACCCTATCGTCATAAAAAGCTGAGGTATCGGTAGGCTTTTCTTATTTTAGACCAGCATTTACAACTGGAGGTATAGCAGGTCATGGCAGAAGCAGAACTTGAATATGAACTGAATCTGTTACGAAAGCTTGTTGAAATTAATACCACCGTGACTAGCGAAAGTCGCATGGGCTATGCTGAATGTTCTGAGATGATTCGGCTGACAGCCCAGCAACTGGGACTTGGTACCGAGGTGCTTGATGGGCGTAATGTCACAATTGATGGAGAATCACGCCCCAATGTAATCGTTTCTCTCGAGGGAACCTCGGAAATCGATTTACTTTTTGTCACTCATTTAGATGTGGTTCCTGCGGATGAGTCAAAATGGATAACTCCGCCCTTCCGGCTTCGCGTTACCAGTGATCGGGCTTTTGGACGAGGTGCAGCTGATGATAAATCGAATATTGTCGCTGCGATGAGCGCTATGAGTGAACTAGCGAAAGGAGAACCAGAAATCAACATCAAACTCCTAGTTACTGTTGATGAAGAAATAGGGGGTCGAGCTGGAATCGGCTACCTTTTTGATGATATTGGCATTCATGGACATGCGGGTGTTGTCATCGATAGTGCGCCGAATTATATTAGCATTGGAGCAAGTGGTGCCCTATGGGGGCGGTTCATCGTAAAAGGTGAAGGCGGTCATAGTGGTTACCCTGAACAAGCTGATAATGCAATCTATAGGGCCACTAGGTTTATTGAAAAACTCAAGCGCTACCATTCGAATGTTTCGAAAATCCGCAGCAAACTACAAGCACCACCCGAAGCCCCCTATTCGAAGGTCCATGGGCGGTTCACCGTCACCATGTTGCATGCAGGGGAAAAAGAGAATGTCATTCCTGGTGAATGTGAAGTTCGATTCGACCGACGATTGATCCCAGAAGAAGATGCTAAGCAAGCGGAAGATAGTTTACAGAATTATATAAACGAATTAGCAGAAAAAGAGGAAACCACCATTGCGGATTTTAAGATTCTCAACAAGGTAGCTGGATATCATACTGATGCAAAGCACCCATTTGTACGCCACTTCTCTAAAATCACTAAAACGGTGGTAGGTAAATCCTTGCCTCTTGCTGCAGATCTGGGTGGAAATGACGGTGCCCATCTGGCACAAGCTGGTATCCCCGTGGTTTGTTTTGGGACAATTCGTCATGACACAAACTATCATAACCATAATGAATTCGTTTATCTGAAAGACCTTCAAGTTGTTCGGGATGTTCTGATCGAGTTGGGTAATAGTCCTGCAAGTGATTTCAATTCTCTCTAATACCCCCCAGTACGCTTATAAGGCGCGTAAATTCTTCTCAAAATCAAACTCACAGGTATCCGCGCCTTATTATTATGGCGCCAGCAACTTTAAACCTAGCAAGAAGGAGTCTCAAGATATTCTCAAAATATCAGAGACGTCTTCTAACCTTAACACAAAGATTTAAGGTATCCTCTTCATTGTCAACCCAGTCAACGGTTTTAGTCGGTGCCTAATTCCAAGCGGGGTAATAAAGATGGGAAAAACCACACCAAAAGCTAAACCTAAGGCAGCTCCACTCTCTGAGCAGAATAGCGTGATTCGTCGTGGTGAAGTCGCAGAGTTCTTTCGAAAACGTACCCAACTCGTCGGCTTTTCCATGGAGATGCACAAATTCACCCAGTACTGTGCAGAGTTTAGTGATAATGGTCTTGATGCGATTGAGACCTATTATTGGCAGCGAGTAGCTAAGCCCAAAAAGAAAAGTTCAATACCATTGCTGCTTCCTAAACTTCCTGAACAAGTATCCTATACATCAGTTCCACAACCGTTAAAGACAACTCGGCGTCCAACCTCAGCGAACGCCATCTCTGAACGCATCAAATTACTGGCTACTCCGATCCGATCCATCATCAATAATGAACCCATACTACTCATGGTACTTCAAGAGCTTGAAAAGCCCGAAATTCTACCTGACGAAGTCGCTGGAAGAAACCTAATGATGTATAGCTTTGAATCCCTGGATACTGGAATCGGGATGACAAAGCGCGACCTTCAACAATATGGTCTTTATCTGGCAAGCAGTAAAAGTTTCAAACTATGTCAGACGCGAGGCAGTCAGGGATTTGGTGCATCCAGCGCATTCAGCGATTCGCAAAATACGACAGGACGCCCTATAGTTGTGGCCACTCGTCACCCAGCAAATCGCCAAGGATATGCATCGATTTTCTTCACCACAAGTAAAAACAAGAAAGATTATCTGTTGAAAGAAACCCCAACGCCAATGTCATTCAACCACGGAACTTATCTCCAGCTTTCGTTTCTCAATCTTCCTTATCGCCGAGGATATGCAGATGAATATGTTCGCCAAACCTCCTATCTGAATGCCCATGTCAATATCATTTTCATTGACCCCTATGGTGACATCTACATCTATCCTCGTCGCGTACGCGAATTTGTCCGTGAACCTAATTATGCAATGCCACACCCTGCATCCACAAGCATCGGAGACTTTCAAGATCTGATTCGAAACACCACACAAACCTCCCTAACCGATTTCCTGTCCAAGAGTTATTGTCGACTCAGCAGACGCAAAGCCAAACAAATAATTAACAAAGCTGCAAAACAGCTGCGAAGCGACCCAATCAATTCGCAACACTCACCGAAGCAGCTCTCACAAGCCCAACTCAAAGCCCTCTATGCTAGTTTCATCTCTGAGAAATATTATGCACCACCAACGGAAACAGTGGTCCCCGTGGGAGAAGAGGTGATACGAAGAACCTTACAAGAAATTTTTGTAGCAGAATTTGTTGAAGCTGTGAGTCGCCCCCCAACCAGTAGTAAGGGATTAGCTTTCGCAGTTGAGGTGGCGGCGGTATATGATCCTAAGCTTTCTAATCAATCCGGAGTTGGTGTTCTATATCGATTTGTAAACCGGACACCCAAACTTCGTGACAATTCTGACTGTGCCATCTGGAAAGCCGCATCCTCGGTAAATTGGCGAAACTATCGAATGGATGTTGCGAGTAATGGGTTACCAACGGGGTCAGTACGGTTATTCGCTAACGTAGTTGGTCCTTTTGTACATCTAATCTTTAAGGCGCAATCTAAGCAAGCCCTTGCTGAAGATGATATCCTTATGCGTGAATTGAAGCTGGCTTTTGAAGAGGTTGGTCGAAAACTCCGTCGTCATATTGTCCGTGTCATTGCTCGACGTGAACAAGAACGTCGTGCGGATGTTCTCCTTCGGTATTCGCGAAAGGTGGCTCAATCCCTCGTGAATATACAACAAACTGATCCCAAAATGTCAAAGAAGCATCTCAAAGCACTTCCCAAACAACTGGAGCAGGTGATAATTCAAGTTGCAGGAATTGATCCCTCTAAATTGTCTCCTATTGAAGAAGCAGAGGAGGTGGCTACCGAATGAGTTCACCTAATGGTCGACGTCATTCCAGCAAAGGCACATCCTTAGACGACCATATTTCCGAAACAGTGACTTCTACTAGGAAATTTACAGCCGTACAAAAACTTCAAGATAGCCTTCAAGGCACGCGAACTATCGAAAAGCTTCCACGTGGAGTTAAACTTGTTACAGAAAAAGACGCTGAAAGTTTACATAACGAAATCCACACTCTTATGCGCGCTCTTATTAAGGAGATTAAAAAGGGCAAGCCTCCCTCCTTAGAATTGCCGCTACGGGGAAGTAATAACATAATCTGGGATGAAGAAAATGATCTACTGCTTCTAGGCGAAAAGACCACAATCCGGTCGCTTGGCAGCCTTCGCACAGCTAAAGATGTCACCCGGCTAATTCGGGTCTTAGAAATTGTACATGAATTATTGGAAAAAGATATCCATGCAACAAAGCGAGAAATCTTCTATAACGATGTGAGACTCTTTCAGGAACAACGCCAAAGTGATAACGCTATTGATGATATTGGTCCTCTCTTAGGCACAAATCGCGAGTCAACCCATATCGTGGCCAGTGCCAAGGGAACTGTGTTAGGCCGGTTAATCCTTCAGGATAGTGGTGATCGCATTGATTGCACTCGACTAGGAACTGGTGGCTGGTCGATTACTCCCTTTCTTGACCGAGTAGAAATCGTTGAATCTGATGCAGAATTCCTCCTTATAGTTGAGAAAGATGCGGCCATGCTTCGATTAAGTGAGGTCAAATGGTGGAATAAACATCCCTGTATCCTATTAACCGCCAAAGGTTCTCCTGACATCGCTAGTCGAATCTTTGCCCGACGTTTATCTAAAGAACTCAAAATGCCTGCATTCACTTTGGTAGACGCAGATCCCTTTGGACACTATATTCACAGTGTTTATCTTCGGGGTAGTAAACGCTTGAGCTATGAAAGTCCTTTTCTAGCGACTCCCGATCTCCGGCTCTTGGGGGTCCTTGGCCGAGACCTTGATGAATATAATGTCCCCAAAGAATGTCGTCTTCGCATGACCCCTCAGGATATCAAACGGGCAAAAGCTGTGATGAAAGAACCTTTTGTTGCTCAAAACCGTAAATGGATGGCCGATATTCGACTTATGGTCAAACGGAAAGAAAAAGCAGAAATCCAAGCACTTAGCAGTCACGGCTTTGAGTTCCTCGCTGAAACCTATCTCCCAACAAAATTGGAAACCGGCGATTGGATTTAGGCTTCAGTATGGCTTGAAAAACTCCCAACGTCTTGATGCTATTGGGTCGCTGAACTAAAAAGGGACTCAAGGAGCATAGATGAACAGATCCACTCCTGCCCTACGGTTTTGAATAAAGCTAGAGGGAGTTCATGAATCTGAGGTAGCTTCTCTGATATGATTAGGGGAGTGATTTGGACTGAATCATGGAAGTTTATTACCTCTTGAAATACTGTTGAAAAGGGTACTAATGCACCTAAAGGAAGATTGACAGTAAGAAGGAATTTGGTAGGCTTTTCATCTTGTTTGGTAGCTAGCTGCCAAACTTGGTAAGCAGGTAATAATCGAAGTCCTGCTATGAGGTGTTTGCAGGATTCCGTTGAAAAACACTCTACTAGTACAATGACGCTTTCGGGTAAGGGTGGGTTGGTGAATCCAAGGTAGGGAGTAACGACATCTGGGATAAATCGATTATAATGATTTGCTGCGGTTGTAATTGAAGTTTGGGCGGTCTCAGCTAGTTGGCGTTGGCTAATTCGCATGTTATTTTGAAGTATCAGAAGCACACGTAATGCTTCTCGGGTTAGTTTGACAGAGTCGGTTTCATACCGAATCGAGTTTATTGAACTAAATTTTGAATCTTCAGATCGAAGAACACTGCTTGCTAGGATCTTCCATTCAACGGGAGAGAATTTCTCCCAATAAGTGAAGCCTAATCCCCATTCAAAGCGATTGACTCGAAACAATCGGGTTGATACTCCTGTGTCTTGTTCCCATTGTTCCAGATTGTGTAGAAACTTAGGAATTGCGTTGTCAGGTAAGGCGAGAAGTGAAAATAATGTTGTACTGGTTAATGATACAGGCACATTAAGTCGGAAACAATACGGGAATGTACTTAGTTGTTGATGAAGGTTAGCGACAAGGGCGTGCCTGAGCGGTTCCTTGATTGCTGCTTGTGCCATGAGAAAAAGTGGCGTGAGCCCGAGTTTGTTGTAGTTCACTTCTCCTGCTACTTGAATACCAAACTGGTCTTCTAAAGTCAGAAGATTGCGATTGATTGTGCCACGAGCGAGTTGAGTTATTTTTGCTAGTTGGCGTTCACTGGTCATCGGATTCTTTGCTAGAGTAAGAAGGATTTGTTGTTGAATTTTCGTAATGGTCGGAACTTGTTCAATTCTGCCCAATTCTTGCTGTGTCATAATTGTAAAAGAACCCGTTGGGACTCTGGAAACAAAGCTATCGATTCGCTTTAGGCGCTTGTAGATGGATGGGAGACGCTTTTCTTCTATCAGTGTTGGAGTAATAGTTGATATTGTCGATACCCATTGATTCTGTTCTGGTGTGGGTTGAGTACCATTCCACCTAATCTCTGACCAAAGCTGGCCTTCAGTCTGACCCAAGAGTTTAGTGACGAGAATATTTGCAAATTCTTGGACATCCATGGCATCCTGAAAGCTGGTCGGAAGAAACACTCGTACAGCATCACGCAACACCAAACCCTTACTCACAGCAGGAAGAAAAAGAAATGGTGGCTGCACATTCACCATATTTGCTTCACGATGATAGGTAGTTCCCCACCATTCATGCTCTGATACAAAGAATGAAGTTAGACTGGGGGTTGGTTTTGAGTTCCATTTGGTTTTGAAAAGTGTACGAAGAACATGAAGGCCTTCCTGGAAGTGTTTTGTAAGGGTTCGAAGTTCATACCGCCAAAATGTGCTCGGATCAAAAGCTTCTTGGGTAAGCTTATGAATTTGGCTCAGAAGCTTTTTGGGAACCGGTTTATGAAGGAGAATATCAGGGTTCTGGAAAAAATTGAACTCGTCAAGGAATGCTATTAACTCAGATGGTTTGGGCTTTGTTTCATTGATCGCCTTTGCGATTAAACAGGCGCTATAGCGTGCTGTAGCTCTCTGTTGTCCCATCGCGTCGGGAAATTCAAGAGGGCGTTTGAGTAATTCCTCTAAAATTCGGGGATCTCCCTGAAACGTATCCGGAGCGACTGCAGAGACCCACAGCATAGTATCGCTGGGTTGGATGGCTTTCTTAAACCATGTTCGCAACATCGTCTCTGAAGTCATAAGGAACTCACTTAATATCTATCATGACTACGAACCGGGTAAAAAGGAAAGGGGTAGGGCAATGATTTCCTTGGGGCTTGTCCCAAGAAGCCATTCGCCCTTAATATACCGCTAAGCTAGTCGACATCAACTTCGATACGACGGAGAAGATGAAGAATCTTGGTCTCAACAGAGTTGATGTTTGGAATATTATCAAGCATGATAGCTGTTTTTCGTCCCGGAATAGTGAAGGTTAATCGACCAGAACGTAACAAGAGATACTCGAAAAGGTCTCGAATTTCCTTGTGCACCATAACATTAGTCGTCCCATAACGTTCAACATCCCCCAGGATTCCTTTCTTATAGATGATTTCGTTCGGAGTGATTCTAAAGTAATACATTCGGGTTTTAATCCAAGAAAGGAATATTACGAATACGAAAACAAAGAAGAAGGCGGTATAGGCTTCAACGCTTATGTAAAGTCGAAGAGATGACGGGTTAATCAAGAAGAGATAGCCATACCAGGTAAAGACCAGAACCACGATCAGGACTATGATGACAAGAACAAGTGCTAAGGCAACTATAACTGATTTTCCGAATTCAAAAGTTACAATGAGTAAATTGAAGAAAAACATTACAAACCAAATGAATGCGATTGAGAAGAGCCATGTTTCGCGAAGGTTAGGATCTAAAATGAGGGCAGGGATAAGGTAGGTTACAATGGAAAGAATAAGTGATACAAATAGCATTGGGTAGAATAGGACGGTTTTGGGGTATTCGCGTACTGTAACATCTTCGACTTCCATTTGAATTTCCTTTTGTGGCAGTTCTTCAGTAGGTATTGGTTCGTCATTTTCCCAAGTTTCATCAGACATTGTATATTTCACCAAAAGCTAGTGTGTGTCGATTTGGTGTTTCTAGGCGCTAATCCTCTGGAACCTACTTAATCTTTACTCCGAACTTGGCTTCTCTCTCTTATATCTTAGTAAAATTGGGTCAATGACTCCCTGGGCTAGTATGATTGCGACTACTATCCAAATTCCGGCTTGGATTCCATCAACACTTGCTGTTATTGCGGCAATAGTGGTTGGAAGACCAAAGATTAGCACTTCGATTGAGAATGTAGGTAGGAATCCTCCAATGATAACCACAGCTAGAATACATGTTACGATCCAGGATAATTGGTTGAGTTTGTGGCGATAATAGGTTGGAATACCAGTGCTTATTCCAAGTGCAATATTACCTATAAGTGGAATCAAAAACGGCTCCCATAATGCTCCACTTATCCCAACGAAAATTCCACATAGAATTCCACCAAGGGGACCTAATATAATGCCTGCAAGAAGTGGAATGATAAAGCCGGGTGTGAGAGTAACGTAAGGTGAAAAAGTGGGAATAGCTACTTGGCGAAGAACGATTCCAACTGCTGAGAAAATCGCGAGTATTCCAATCCAAATTGAAAGAGGAAAAATTCCCACATGGGAGGGTTGAAAAGTCGGATTTGTAGAAGCCAATAGCTTCCCTCCCCAAGCAACTAGGTGTCCTTTAGCATAATTTGTTTATCAGATTCAAAAAGCTCAGTCGCTGTCTTGACAACTTTTTCAAATTCTTCGGCAGGAAAGGCTTTCTCTTCTTCATCGCAAACGTGGATTTCAAGCATTTCTTCTCCAAGATAGAGAAAAGCACTGTAATAACCCCATGCAGACACTAAGACGAAGCTGAGGGAAGGTTCTTGGAGGTGGAGATGACCACCTCGGTAAGTTACAAAGAATTCATTGCCCTCCAATCCTCGACCACCATGTTCACGAATCGCACCATCAAGGGCAGTTAAAAAACGGGTAACTGAATTGAGTGAATAAAGAAGCCCATAATCCAGTGGCCAGCTGTAGACTTCTGCGGTAGTTGTTTCGGTTTCGATTGTTTCGCCTTCGTACTTGAATTTTACTCGGCGCTTCGAGGGACCTATTGTTGCCTCAGTTTTGGTTTTTAATTGGGTCGTCACTTCTTTTAATAAATCAAGTTGGGTTGTAATGACGGGAAGATCAATGTATGCCCACAAGGCTTTTCCTGTGGAGACAAAGAGATTCAACGTAAGTGGTTCAATGTTTTGTCCAGCGCTGATACTCATCTCAACCATTTCACCAAGGGGGTGCATGTGCACTTCCCATTTATCGGTTAAAGCTTGATGAATATTCGCTAGTAGTTTACCGGTTTTCCAGACAAATAAGGGGCACTGGTAATTCTTAGCCATTTTTACTCGCCTTGGGTGGATGTTCCTTCTGCAATTATTCAAATATGTTTCGAAATCGCAGTTCCAACGAAAATCTGGTTATTCTATGTTATAACTGCTTGTTGAGTAGTCTGTTAGGTACTTTGGGAATGTGCTGCAATGAGATCTTCATGACTTTTGTTAAATCGTTTGACCAACTCTGCGATAACCCCATCTAGAAAGACTGCTGCTGCAATTTCAAATTGAGTGCCTTCAGGCGTAAGGCTTGCATCCTCGCCCTTCTCTTTTCTCGCAAGATCAATTTTGGTTCGTCCTTGGAGTTTAACTGCTAGGTCACTCATCCGTCCAATCCAACTCTCAGGGTAGCTAGTAATCGAGATGATATGCGGGTTCTGGTCAAGATAACTTTCAATAATGGCTTTTACAATTGATGTCCGTCCGCTCCCTGAGATAACGATGATAAGATCACCTTTATCAAGGTGTGGTACAGAGCGGCTATTTGTAATGAAATACACAGGGACGTTTAAGTGTTCCAAGCGGGTTTGAAACATCTGACCAACCATCGCGGACCGACCACTTCCAACCACAAATATACAACCCCCTTTCCGTGCAGTATTTTCGATTGCATCGACAAACTGTTTTACGTTCTTGGTGTTTTTACGAAGAAAATCAATATTCATCTGAATATTATCTGTGATTAACTGCATGGCTCGAAGAAATGTGCCATCTTTCTCGGTTCCCGCTTTCCTTGACAAGGGGACTAGTCACCGTTGCCCACAAAGATGTTATTGTATAAAAGCGCTTGTCTTTTTGTGTTCTTTCAACTCATATTTTTGTTGAATTATGACCGAGAAAATAAGGAATCTATTTTTTGAGAAGTGGTTGGAAAAATTTTCGGGTTGCCTCGATGAGTGTGTCATTGGAGAGTGTGATGCAAATTGGACTAATAACAATTTTCTTTTCTTTTGTCGCTAAATAGACATCACTTGTTCTTTGTGGTCTTGCTTTCTCTCTCCCATGTATCCAGTGATATTCCATTCCGTGAGGGTCGGTTCGTGGTTTTAATTTATTATTGAAGCGAACTCGTAACGGTTTTGCTATCTTAATTGGAGTCTCTTCATCGACGTTTGCAGGAAAGCTGACATTGAAGAAATCAATGTCTTTGGGCAATCCATGAGTTAATACATGGTCAATAATCTCGTGAGCTCGTTTTGCTGCTTCTTGATAATTCGCACCCGAATCTCCAGGGATAAACCATGTGTTACTCGGTGTGTCGATTGAAAATGCAATACTTGGTAGGTTCCAGAGTGCGGCTTCGATTGCGGCTCCTACAGTACCACTGGTTAGGATGCTATGGGTACTGACATTCAATCCTAAATTAGGACCTGATATTACCAGATCAATTTCAGGGAAATACGTTCGGCACCAAGTTACAGCATCTCCCGGTGTTCCAGAGGTTTCAATGATGGGTTGATTTTCGATGGTTGGTCCTTCTGTAAATCTGATTGGTTCGTTGAATGAAATTGCCTTTGATATACCACTTTTTGGCTGGTTTGGAATCACGACTGTGAGTTCATAAAAGGGACCAAGGGTTTTAATGAAATATCGTAGTGCTGGTGAACGAGCACTATCATCATTAGTATAGAAGATATGTGGTCGATTTCTCAATTTTGGTATAACTCCTATTTTTCTCTTCGTCGAAGTAGTGATAATGAAGGTCGAACTATTAAAAAAAGAGTATTAAGCTGTTACAATATCGCTTAGCAGGGAATTAAGAGTTCATGGCGCATTATTCAGGAATTGTTGAAAGAACAGAAATCAGTAACAAGATCTTGACCTGTTTGGCAAGGCACGTTGAGTCACAAATGTCTCCAGGTGAACTCGTTACCATTATTCATTCAGGGAATAGTGACTATATTCGTCTAGTTCATATCCTGATGGCACAACTGCTTATACAGAATCGCTGGGTCTATGTGTTTGATTATCAACGACGAATTAAAACGGTCTATTTACAACAGCTGCTGACTAAGCAAAAAGTGAGTCTTAGTAAGGTTCTTCGAAAATTTGTTCTTCGAGTCATTCTTGATGAAAACCATGGAATAGACGAGCTCCTGAGAATGCAACGGCGAAAACCGTCCAGAAAAAAACCACCTGCTTTTTTCATAATTGATCCTTCAGGCTTATTTGGCCGTCTTAGAGGCGGAGTAAAACAATCTGCGGAAGGGCTTCAATTCCAATATGATGCAGCTAGACTCTTTGCACAGAAGGGGTATTCTGTTGTGATATCTGATTTCGGTGGTCGGCATTTTCATCGAGTTGAATCAGTGGTCCCAGCTCAATTGGCAGAAACATCGACTTTGGTTCTTCAGTTTCTACCAAGGCAGATTCTGTTGGCTCCAAGTTAACAGGTTACAGCTTATCTTTAGTTGGTTTTCCGCATTGAGTGCAAAAAGTTAGGTCTGGTTCTAGTAGTTTTCCACAATATTGACAGATGCTTTTTTCATCGTGGATTTCTCCTTCACTTGGAGCAGAGTCAAGATGTTGAGGAGGTTGATAAATTTGTACTTGGCGCATGTATTTTTGATGTTGTTTTTCCCGATAGGCGCCGCGAGCTCCTCCGAAAAATGCTACTGAAAAAAGTGGTATTAATGGTGCAACCATAGCTACTGGGATCTGAGTAAAAATACTTAGAATAATAGGGCCTGCGAAGCCAAGGGTTATTCCATACAGACCCACGATTGTATCAATATTCAGATAGATCGTTAAACCTAGAACCCCCGCGAATGTAATCAAGACGTATCCCAAGATTAGAGTGCTTAAAATGCGTCCCCAATGCTGAACTCGCATACCAATACTAATAGTAAAAGATTTGGTTAGCGAAACTTGTCCAATAACCAGTATCATTGGGAGAAAAAAGAAGAGCAGTTGAAGAATCGTAACAAGAATCGGAATGACACTAGCAAGGGCTAGGATAATCGAGGTAATAAAGGCGGCAAGAATGGTTGAACCAATGGGAAACCGGACGTTGCGCTCATCAGCTAAAAGAGTGTGTAATGAAGATTCACTCTTGAAGAGATGATAAATGGAAAGCGTCCACAAAATAAAGGTCCCGAAGAATATCACGAACTTTTGTAGAAGACCCCAAGCCATACTCAAAATGAGAAGATCAAATAATAGAAAAAAATCGGGGACTGGGGCAAGAATTTCATTGGCAATCAAGGTATCAATTGTTGTGATTAACGAATCTACGGGGAGAAGAATGATTGATAAAATGAATCCGCCAATGAAAAATACCACAACGAGCCTTTGAAACTGTTGTTGTAACAGTAGAATACTGCGTTGGAATGCCGCACTAAAGGAAGCATTTGCTAACCAGTCTTTCCCTTTGAATGGGGAGGGCTTCTTTGGTAAACTGGAGCTGATTGTAGCCTGTGCGTCTACAGGTTCTGACATCTATCCGCCTCGTAATGGATTTAGTGGGTACTGCGAGTGGAACTATCTTAAACTTGATGGTAAGGTAAGTCTCTCTTGGGTAGCGAAAAATTCGCAATAGACTAAGATGCAGTGAAATTATGATGCAAAGGACGAATAAATGAAGGGATGTAGTTTTTCACGTAGTTCCGCCAGTCGATTATATATCAATAATCTCGTCACTTGGTCAAATAACTCTCCGACGTTTTCTCCGGATCGTGCAGAGGTTTCAAAGTAATTATCAAATTCCAAGTTTATGTGCCGCTGGTACGCTTCAGCCATCGAAATCACCCGTTTTGAAGCCAAGTCCACTTTATTCCCCACTAAAACACTGGGGGCTTCATCTGGTACTGCTTGTCGAAAGGCCTGTAACCATCCCTCAACATTGTCGAATGTTTCTGCACGTGTTAAATCAAAGCTGACGATTACCGCATCGCTGCCTAGTAAGAATAGCTTCCTAACACTTTCAAATCGAGGTTGACCTGCAAGGTCCCAAATAATTAAACGTATTAACACGTCCCCGACTACAATCTCCGAACAATTTAGCTGCGTCCCCAATGTCTGATGATATGAATGCTCAAAGGTTTTCGAAATGAAGCGGTTGATGATGCTGGTCTTACCGACCATCGGGTCCCCAATGATTACTAACTTGAAAGTGTGTTCGTTCAGTGACATGGGGATTCGCTCGCTGCTTTAGCATTCTTTTTCTAGTCGTCTGGAAAGGAAATTTAAATTATGTTAATACTGGTATGACAAAAATGATATTGCCTAAATGGCTTTTCCTCGCTTAATATCGGCATTTCCTGCTTTTCTATAGCATATTTACTCCTCGACAGAAGGGATTTAGGATAAGTTAATGGCGCAACATCCCCGTTTAAGAAGTTGGGTTTATTGCTGCGATAGATTTAAGCTGAAAAAGTCGTAGTGCCTTGCAGGAGTTTCGATTGTGACTATCCAAATTGATGATGCTGGTTGGGGTGATCCGGTTGGTGGTGTACTAATTGGTGTTTATCGAGTCGAAACCAGCGAATATGTCGTCAAAGAGATTGAAGTCACTCATTTCCAAGAACTACATTTTGCAAACAAAACATTTCTCGCTCGCGGCCTAGAACTTGTTTTAGAAGCCCTCACGTGTTTGCAGGTTCCAAAAGCTGAAGCTATCCAAGTATGTCGAGGGGCAGTCCTGGATGAGGTTCGGGCTGGTCTCAAGGCTCGTGGGTTTAAAGTGATTCCAACAAAGATTGAAGGGCATCTACAGGAATTAGTTGAAGCTAATTTTGTGACCTCGTTAGAAAAACTTGGACTCCAGGATATTCCTCGGGTGAGTGGCAAAGAACGCTTCTTTCGTCAGCTTGAATGGATACAAGAGGATCTCCTAAAGCGTGAATGTTTTGCAAAAACAGGTTGGAAGAATTGGCCGAAGAGACTTCGGAATTGGCAACCGAGGTGGCGACAATCCCAACGAAGAAATCATGCTCCACCAATCATTGTCAAATTAGGTGGCAGCATTATTTCAGATAAAACAAAGCGGTCGACTGCCCGACTAGCGACTATTAAATTATTAGCAAAGGAAATCACCGCAATAAAAAAGCATCCTATTGTGGTAGTGCATGGAGGTGGTTCCTTCGGGCATTTCCCCGCCAAGGAATATGAAATTCATCGGGGTGGACGGAGCCGGAAAAAGAAAGTAGGTCTAACTGAAACAGCACTGGAAATGACAAATCTCGGCAAAATTATTCACCATGCTTTTTTGGAATTAAAGCAGCCAGTGATTCCTATTCGGTCATCTTCTGTTATTGTGGCGCTAGATGGTCGCATCTCACATATGGACCTTCAAGCTTTACAGGAATTTATGCGGCAGGGCTTCATCCCCATACTTTCTGGTGATGTAGCAGCTGATACAGTTACAGGTTTTACGATTGTAAGTGGAGATCAAATTTCGATGTATCTAGCTCGATTATTAGGTGCCCATAAAGTTATTTTCGCTACTGATGTTAGTGGCTTGTATACTGCTGATCCCAAAGAAAATCCACACGCCCAATTAATCGAAACAATAACTCCTGACACGTTGGATCAGGTACTTGATGAAATTGCCGTAGGAACAGCTTCAGAAGCTGCAGATGTAACGGAAGGTATGCGAGGAAAGCTCACTGAAATCTTCAAAGGTCTTCCAAAGGGTTGTGAAGTTATTATCACTGATATTCGGCCACCGGGAACCCTGGACCGTTTAATAATGGGAAAACCGGTACCTGCTACACGTCTTCGACACGATTAGCCTTCTACCCAATTAATTAGGGAAAAGGTATAAACTCAGCCACCTCTCAAAAAGTTTCGACTCAGAGGGTGAGTCTCCAAATGTTCTCTTTCACTTATTTTGGGTACGCAGCGATTTTAGTTAATTTTGAGAAGCACATTCTTTTTGACCCAGGAATCATTGAAGGGGTTCCACTGATCGACATCGGGACGGTCCAAGCTTCCTATCTCCTTGTCACCCAAACACCGATTGAACATTTTGGAAATGCTGTAGATTTTGCAAATGACAAAGGAAGCATTCTGGTTGGAAATAGCGCCGTGTGTCATCAAGCGCGACAAGAAGGCATCTATAGCTATGACCTCTTTGAAATTGATACAAGCAAACCACTCGATATTGGTGCTAATATCCAAATCATTGGATATCCTTTGCGTCGTGGCGGGTTTCTTGCACCAAAAAATACCGCATTCTTGGTGAAAAGCAATCAGGGGTCAGTTCTACATTTAGGACATGCAAATGAATTAGGACCGCTTTCAAATTCAGAACCCGATTTGCTTTGTGTCTCAGTGGCGGGTAAGAAACGGGGAACCTTTTCACCCGTTGCCGCAGTTGAAACAACCCTTGCGATTCATCCCCGGTATGTATTACCAATCAGCGGGTCTTCTACTCAAACCAAACAATTTCTGGGGCAGCTCGGACAAAAAGAAACGGATATCCACTCAATTGCTTTGAAAGCAGGCGAATCCTTCACACTGATATGAATCGGTACGTCAGCCGGTCAAACCTGTAAGAGCCGTTTATACAGCTCAACACGTCGATCCTGAATGATGTGGTTTGTTTTAGTGAGAAATTTGTCTCGAGCCTGTTTAGGATCAATTTCCGCGATTATAAGTCCAGTTCTCTTCGTTCCGCTCCGTGAAATAATCTGACCCTGCGGGTTAGTAATCTGGCTCCGTCCAGTAAAGGTGAGGGTCCTCTCGGAACCAATACGATTTGCTAAAATAGTGAAAATCCGATTTTCAATGCTTCGTGCAATCATTGTCTTCTGCGCGTAAGGCAGGACCAGATTGGCAGGCAAACACAACACCTCACAGCCCTCTAACATCAGAATTCGTGCTACTTCAGGGAATGCCCAATCAAAACAAATCAACACTCCGAGGTTTGCAGTGGGGATTTTCCATACTCTCGGAGGGTCATCTCCTGGATAAAACCACTCTTTTTCACGAGCGAAAAGATGTATTTTACGATATACTCCCAAATAGCCTTTGGGGCCCACAATGACTGCAGAATTATACACGTTATTATCCAGTCCAAGTTCTGCTATCCCTCCAACAATCGTCATCTGGTATTCTTGTGCTAATCTAATCCACAACTTGGATGTTTCTCCATCGGGAACTTCCTCAGCTAAGGAATGCACCTGCTTCTTTGAAGTGAAATTATAGCCAGTTGCACACAACTCTGGAAAGACAACTAACTCGACTTCCTGAATCGCAGCTTTTTGGCAATAGTGCTGGAGGAGGGTGCGATTTTTTTCCGGTTGTGCAAATCGTGGATGCATCTGTGCTGCTGCCACCTTCACTCTGTTCACACTCGGTAATTGCTCTTCACAATAAGCATATTTCAGCATTCCTACTTCAACTTATGTCAGGAACGCAAAGAATTCCCGTTTATAGGGTATTTTTTGGGCATTTCTTTGGTGTGGTTTTGGCGCTTTAAGTAGGGTAGTCTGGGGAGTTCATCAGTGGCTGACCAACGGAGACTAGGCTCTTGGACGCTGATTCCCGAATTCAATTAGAATTGGAGCATCTTCGCAGTATCAAAGGGGTTGATAATAGTTTTCTTGCTCAACGTGATGGTTATCCAATAGCCAGTGCTGGAGTATGGCTTTCACCTGATGAAATCTTTGGAATCTCCGCTGCAGCCTCAGCCATTTATGCTGTGGCCCGTCGGCTTCATCGTACACTCAACTATGTGTTAGTTGAAGGAGATCAAGTAAAATTTCTTGTTGTGGCTTTTCCCGAAAATGAAGACTATTTTCTATCGCTTACCACCCGGACTCAAGCGAATTTGGGTGTCATCCTTCAATCCCTGCAACAGTGCACTCCAAATATCAGTCCCCTTCTTTTTCAAGCGGGTACACTCCCTCCGCTTCGAAGTTATTCCAATAGACAAGAAGCTTCCATCCTGAATCGGTTTAAAGCACAGGAGAAGCCAATCCATTCGTCAAGTCCATCCATTCGTTCCCTCTCTCTTATCCTCACCGCACCCATGGTCATGAAGCTTCGAGCATTGTTGGCGGATTTTACCAACCTCTTGGGTGGCGCCCATCCCACTTTCATTTCTCTTCATGGTGGATACCCGATTGCTCCAAAAAATCATATGAGTCCTTCAACAAGTGGTATGAGCGCGTTTACCTTTGCTCTGTATGATACTTGTCGGAAAGTCGCTTGGATTACTAAACGAACAGTAATCAATCAAGTGATGGTTGATCTTGGACTACAACACCACTTCATCTATAATACGGGAACAAGCATTTTCAGCACAACACTCCAGAAGAGAAACTATCGTCTCGGGTACCTCCGTCTCCTTATTCCCACCTATACTGCTCGTATCGAAGAGACATTACAACAGGCTTCACACGTCATTGACCAGACATCGCTGAAGCAACCAATGAATCGCTTTCTGAATGGGTTGTTCTCATCCTTCCAAACCTCAACTTTATCGGGTTGATAGGACATGCTCATCGACTGGAGTAGCAAAGTTATTCAATCAAAAATTGTCTACTACGGACCCGCCATGAGCGGGAAAACCACCAGCATACGCGCTCTCTTTGGTGCGCTCGGTCAATCCGAGAAAATTGAATCTATTGAAACAACTACCGGTCGAACTTTATTCTTTGATTTCGGTTCTCTGGAATTAACACGGAATGACTGGGCTCTTCGACTCTACATATGGTCTGCTACTGGTCAAGACTATTATGCAGAAACCCGTTCAACAGTGCTTGCAGGAACCGATGGAATTGTCTTTGTGGTTGACGGTCAATCTCACTTGCTCCCCGATAATATTCGATCGTGGGACGAGCTTCAGCAGTTCTTTGGCAACAAACTTGGTCAAGCCCTTCCTGTTGTGGTTATGCTGAACAAATCAGATATGCCTAATGCCATCAGTCGTCACCATATCACAGAGGCACTTAACCTAAGCAATGGGATTCACATCTATCCAACGATCGCCACTGAAGGAGTGAATGTATCCAGGTCCTTTTCCACTATCCTCCGACAAATCTTCCAATAATCCTTTTGCTTTCCTTTTTTTTACAATGCACAGTCTTTTCAACTTGATATCCACATAAGAGGTGCTGGTGGAACCCTATGAAACCCAAAGTCTTGACAGAAGAAGAAATTGTCAACATGCTCACCAAAGTTACTACACAAGAAATCGAAGAATGTAACGAACATATCTTGACACCCTTAAAGGAAATTCTACTTACACAGGGAATCCCTGGAGGCGCAGTTGTTAGAGATAGCGAAGGTAATGAGTACCTCGATTGCACAAGTCAGGCCTGGACCCTAAATGTCGGATATGTCCACCCCGACATTATTTTTGCAGCCCAATTCCAAGCGGAACGCTTGACCCATGTCCGATATGGATACCCGACTGTGCCCCGTATTAAACTCGTGAATAAACTTAGCCAAATAGCGCCAGGTAGGCTCAAGAAAGTCTCAATCCAGAATCAGGGAGGCTCATCTGCCATTGAAGCAGCGATGAAATTGTCTATGATCCATAAGCCTGGTTCTTCCCTTTTCGTTACGCATTGGCTTGGATATCATGGAGCCACTTTAGCGACAATTTCAGCAAGTAACTGGATGCCCAATCCGTTGATACGGATTCCCAATTTTGGATTACAGCATTTTGTAAAAGCCCCCTATCCCTATTGCTATCGATGTCGTGGGAATCAAAATCCAAAAGATTGTGATCTTGAATGTTTACAGTATCTGCAGAATCTTGTTATGTATGGGACGAACGCTCCAGTCACGGGAGTTATCATTGAACCGATGCAAGGGCCTGGAGGACAAGTTCCTGCGCCTCAACGTTACATCGAGGGTCTTCGACAACTCTGTACTGACATGAATATATCACTCATATTTGATGAATCTCAAACAGCCTTCGGTCGTGTTGGTAAAATGTTTGCTTCGGAAATTTATGGAGTAACTCCTGATTTGATGGCTCTCACAAAGGCCTTAGGCGGTGGGTTTCCTCTTGGGGCAACTTTAGCTGATGAGAAATATGGGGGGTTCACTCCAGCAGAAGAACATAGTACCTTCGGTAGTAGTCCACTATTGATGGCAGCAGGTCTGATTAACATTGAAGTCATCCAACGGTTGGATTTACCCAAGCGATCTGAGCAAATGGGTACATACATTACCAAACGGCTTCTCGAAATTCAAGAACGAAGCAACCATATTGGGGATGTTCGTGGTCCAGGACTTTTCATTGGTATTGAAATCGTGAAGAATCGAGATAATAAAGATCCAGCGAATTCCCTTGCGGATGCTATTGTGCGAGAAGGTTTGAAACGTGGTGTTATATTCGATTTGAGTATGCCGTTTATGCGGCATATGACCTTCCAACGAAATGTGGTGAAAATAAAACCTCCTTTAACCATTTCTCAGGAACAAGCAGATCAGGCCGTGGATGTATTCGAGGACTCGCTCCACACTGCATTAAAAGAATTAACGATTTTGTAATGAAAAATCAGTTCTCGCCACAGGATTCTAAAAGGTTAAAACCAAACCAGTATAGCATAGTACTAAGAGGCTGCAAAAGTGATCGGGATACTCAAGGTTGTTCTAATAGGTGAGGGTGGAGTCGGCAAAACCAGTCTCCTTAAGCGATATACTTGGAACACCTTTGATGAAAGCATGAAGCTTACAATTGGCGTTGACTTTGCAGCCAAAAACGTACAGCAAGATGGTTGGGCTGCAACACTTCAAATCTGGGATTTGGGTGGGCAGATTCGATTTCGGGACCTTGCTATTTCCTATTTTCGAGGAGCAAAATTAGCTATTGCGGTCTTTGACATTTCAAGTCGATATACTATGGAACGACTAAACGATTGGATCACTAGTCTCTTTGAATCTGTCCCCGGTTGTCCAGTAATTATAGTTGGGAATAAATGCGATTTACGCGAAACTCTGCGATCGACTCAGCCTTTGGTTACATTACAAGAAGGAATCGAATACGCGGCGCATTATAATGCTCCTTTTATTGAAGCTTCTGCTAAAGATGGGTATGGAGTTCAAGAGGTTTTTGAAGCAGTAACACAAATTCTTGCTGAACGTTATCCTACCCGCGAAGCTGCAGGTATGGCTTTCTAAGACTCCTTTATTCACCAAAAAAGTTCAGGAAATCTCATTGGGCTTTGTACTCCTTACTTTGATGTTGAATCTAAATCATCATGAAGGTAGAAGTGACAAAGATTCTGAACACTTTTGATAACTTTTTACTCTGTTTTAGCAACACGCTAATGCAAGTTGCAAAAATATAAAGCACCAGGGGAGTGAATTCCTTGAGAATTGGTGGTGGCCGCCATCACAAAAGCCAAGAAATCTAAGAAACTCAAGAAATCCAAGAAACCCAAGGAATCAAAGGAAGAAAAACCTCGTGTAGGTGTATTCGTTTGTGAGTGCGGGCGAAACATCGCTGGCGTTGTTGACTGCCAAAGCCTAGCTGAAGGCGCAGCTAAGCTGGAGGGCGTCGTCGCAACAAAGGTCAATAAGTTCACTTGTGCTGACCCTGGGCAAGAAGAAATTAAACGCATCGTCAAAGAAGAAAATCTCGACCGTGTCGTTGTGGCAGCGTGCACTCCACGTATGCATGAACCCACCTTTCGACGATGTACCGAAGATGCCGGCTTAAACCAATTTTTCTTTGAAATGGCTAACATCCGCGACCAAGGCACATGGTGTCACGCTAGCGACCCCGAAGGATGCCAGGAAAAAGCAGCTGATCTTATTGCCAGTGCTGTCGCTAAAGCGCATCATCTCCAACCCCTCGAAGTCCTCAAAGTTCCGGTCACCCACACAGCGCTCGTTATTGGAGGCGGAGTTTCAGGTATTCATGCGGCCTTAGATATTGCAGATGCTGGATACAAAGTCTGTCTCGTTGAACGCTCTCCAACCATCGGAGGTATCATGGCTCTCCTCGATAAGTGCTTCCCGACGCTCGATTGTTCGATTTGTATTCTAGGTCCAAAGATGGCTGAGGCGGCACGTCATCCAAATATAGAACTTCTCACCAATGCTGAGGTCACCAAGGTCGAAGGGTTTGTAGGGAACTTCAAAGTTCAGGTCACCCAGCGCCCACGGTATGTGGACGTCGATAAGTGTAATAGCTGTGGAGATTGTCAGGATGTGTGCCCGGTTCTTGTACCAAATAATTTTGATGCGAACTTAGGCTGGCGCCATGCTATTTACATTCCCTATCCACAAGCGGTACCTGCCGCTTATCTGATTGATCCTGATCATTGTCTGGGATTGAACCCAAATGCGTGTATGATGTGTTATGATGCTTGTAACAAAGCAGGACAGGAAGCCATTCTCCCCGATGAAACTGAAAAGGTACATGAATTTGATATAGGGGCCATTATCGTCGCAACAGGTTACGAGCCATATGATCCCACACCAATCACCGAATATGGGTATGGTGTCTATACTAATGTCATCACAGCCATCGAGCTCGAACGGTTAATTAACGCTGCAGGACCGACAGAAGGAAAGGTAATTCGTCCCTCTGATCAAACGAAACCATCCCGCTTCGCTTTCATCCAATGTGTGGGAAGCCGAGACGAAAGAAGCAACATCTACTGCTCAGGTTTCTGCTGCATGTACACGATCAAGAATGCCCTTCTTTTGCATGAAAAATACCCTGATGCTGAAATTGCAATCTACTACATGGACATCCGCACTAACTTCAAAGACTATGAAGAATTCTACCAACGCGCCCGTCGCGCGGGTATCCGCTTCCAACGAGGACGTCCTGCCAACATTTCCGAAGATCCCCAAACCCATAATCTCTTTATCCAAGCCGAAGATATAGCCACAGGCAAACATACTAAACGCGAATACGACATAGTCATCCTCAGTACCGCCGCAGTTCCCAGTAAAGGAACCGAAGAACTTGCCCGCGTCCTAAATGTCCCTCTTGGTCCCTCCGGCTTCTACATGGAAGCTCACCCCAAACTCAAACCTGTCGACGCAGCCACTGAAGGCGTCTTCTTCTGCGGCTCAGCACAAGGTCCCAAAGACATTCCTGCAAGTGTTGCTCAGGGCAGCGCTGCTGCTTCACGAGCACTCCGAATAATCACTCAAGATGAATGGGAAATCGAACCTATTGTTGCCGTGGTAGACCCTGACCTTTGTCGCAGTGCAACCGGTAAATGTGGTATATGTGTTTCCCGATGCGCATATGGAGCGATATCAGCTGAACCGGGAAAACCGGCTGTTGTCACTCCTGCTAAATGTCATGGATGCGGAACCTGTGTCGCAGAGTGTCCCGCTGGCGCAATAACACAGATGCATTTCACGGATGCGCAGATTATGGATCAGATACGTGCGTTGTTAAAGCATAATCCTGAGGACAAGATCTTTGCAATGCTTTGTAATTGGTGTAGTTACGCTGGAGCTGATTTAGCTGGAATTAGCCGGTATGATTATCCATCAAATGTCCGTGGTATCCGGGTGATGTGTTCTGGACGAATGTCGGATAAATTCATTTTAGAAGCTTTTCGGTTGGGAGCAGGAATGGTGCTTATGTCAGGTTGCCGATTGACAGAAACTGGGAGTGATTGTCATTACATTGGTGGTAATGTGTGGGCTGCAAAACGGGCTAAACGGATGTCAGCGTACCTAGAACGGATCGGAATGGATCCTCGGCGATTCCGGTTAGAATGGGTGTCTGCTGCGGAGGGAGATAAATGGGCGGCTGTCACGACCGAAATGGCCAAACAGCTCAAAGAACTGGGTCGTGATTATATCGCTAAAGAGAATGAACGTGTACGTCCTGAAATTGAGAAGAGGCTTGCTAAACTTATGAAGAAGGACAAACCCAGGCCAGGGGTAAAAACACAAGCCAAACCGAAAAAGGCGAAGGTGCAAGCGAAATGAATATGGATGAGCAACTCGAAGAAATTTCATCCAAATTGGCAAAGCGGGTCGACACACAATCCTGCTATAGTTGTGGAACTTGCGTGGCCGCTTGCCCTGTCTCTCGTTTGGTTGGTTCAGACATTTATCATCCTCGCCGGGTGGTCAAGGCTACACTAGAAGGGAACGCAGCTGCCCTCCTTACAGATCCTCATTTATGGCTGTGTACCAGCTGCCATTCTTGTTTAGAACATTGTCCCCAAAAAGTACCGGTATCTGAACTAATTCAGGATTTACAGAATATCGCTAGTTCAATGGGAATTACTCCAGATGACATAGTATCTGAAGTTGAGAACATTCTAGCAACGGGGTGGGCATTAGCACCCAGTGAACAAGCGAACAAGAAGCGTGCAGAGTTGGGTTTACCTCCAATATCTTTAGGCGATCGCGTAGGAACCGATCTTCAAAAAATTGCGAAAACCACTGAGCTCCTTGAACGCCTTGAAAAAATTAAACAGCGAAAATTGGAGGAAGCTCAAGCAGCTGAAATCGCTGAAGAAGGAGGCAAGGTCTAATGAGTGATACAGCCTGGGCTCTTTATATGGGCTGTGTGATACCAAACCGTCTTCCGTATATGGAAGTCGCGATGCGTGAAACGTTGCAGCATTTTGAAATTGAATCACATGACATCGATGGCTTTAGTTGTTGCCCAAATCCATTAACACTTCCCCACATAGACCATCACGCTGCCCTCGCTATTTCAGCTCGTAACCTAGCTATTGCAGAAGAACAGGACATGGATATCCTTACTCCTTGTAATGGTTGTTTTGAAATGTTAAAAGGCGCTGCTGTTTGTCTTCAAGAAGATAAGGAACTCCGTGCAGAAATTAATAGCATTTTAGCGAAAACTGGTCATGAATACAAAGGCGACATCAAGGTAAAGCATTTTATCCAGCTCCTTTTCGAGGATATTGGACTGGGAACCATTGCCGAATCTGTAGTTTATCCACTTACTAATCTCAGGGCAGCCACCCATGTGGGTTGTCATTTACTACGCCCCAGTTCTGTACTTAACATTGATGATGCTCAACGGCCAACAATTCTTCATCAACTCGTTCGTGCTTTAGGTGCCAAGACAGTACAATTCCCAGATGAGATGGATTGTTGTGGCTACGGTTCACGTCCCGCAGATCGAGATCTTGCACTTAAAATGACAGGAATAAAGTTAGAAAACATGAAACGGGCTGGAGCTGAAGCCTTAGTACTCATTTGTCCAGCATGTACTCTTCAATTCGATTTAATGCAACGTCTCGCATTACGCGGCTTTGAAGATAAAACACCACTTCCCGTTTTTTATTACCCCGAGCTCCTGAACCTTGCCTTAGGGACTCCTCCCCAAAAACTTGGGTTTAGTGATCATCGAGTCAATGTTGACCCAATTTTATCGAAGCTCATTTGAGCTCCGAGGCTAATCTGTTTATAACGTTTGCAAATAACTTGTTAAAACTGGTTTCTCTTGCCAGTTTAGCCTTTATTCAGAAGAAGGTGTAATTGAGATTTCCCTAATGGTTCCAAAAGTCTCTTTTGTTAAACATCTATATACTCGATGTAGTTCATAGGTTGGAGCGTCTTATGTTAAATTCATTAGCTGTAGAAATTCGCGATAATGCTGCTAAATGGGGCGCAGACCTTGTGGGTTTTGCTCCGATCGAACGCTTTAATCGATATCCACCAGAAAATCGTCCGACCTTTTCTTTATCCTCTGCACGAACAGTCATCGTATTAGGTCTCCAAATGGTGGACCCCCTCCTTGATCTCTGGCTTCATGCCCCACCCACTACAGGGGTAGGGCGTTCACCAACAGGTCGAGCTTTTGAGGATGAGATTCTTCTAGCAATTTCGTATCGACTAGCATTGGATATGTATAAGCGGAAAATTGAAGCTAAGGTTCTTCCCTATGGCCCGTCACCTCAGAAGGAGCACACCGGATTTATCTATCTCAAAGAAGCTGGAGTATTGGCGGGTCTTGGAGTCATCGGGAAGAACAATCTTTTAATTACCCCTGAATTTGGTCCACGAATCCGACTACGGGCTATTGCAATTTCCGAAGAGTTACCTCCAAGCAAAATTATCACAGAAAATCCTTGGTGTCCAGGTTGTGATGATTGTATTCGCGCGTGTCCAGTTAATGCCCTTGAGGATGGAAAATACGACAAAGAACGTTGTCTGACGAGTCCACACCATCAACGACAACTTTCTCCCAGTGCAGAATTGTGGTGCACACGTTGTAGCTGTGTATGTCCGGTTGGTGCACGAGTGCCCTGTGATGATACCATCAAAATCCATCCTATTTCACTAAACAGGTGAGGTTTTAAGTACCCCCTCTATGGAAGGAACACTACGTCACGGAGGTATCTTTGTGTCTCAACATGACTTAATCGTTGTTGGAGCTGGACCTGCTGGTGCGCATCTCGCGAAAGAGACAGCCCAACTTGGATTAGATGTCTTAGTCTTAGAACGGTTACCAAAAAATCGTGTAGGTGACAAAGTCTGTGGTGAAGGCATCGCGCTACATCATCTAAAAAATGCGGGCATCCCATACCCCGCTGGCAAGGAACTTGGCAATGTGATTAATGGTATTGACATCTATCCGCCAAGTATGGAGAACTATATCACCATCAGCCAACGTGTTGAAGGCGAACCCTGTGACGGGTGGACCATCGATCGCATCCATTTTGGACAACGACTCCTAGGTTACGCAGAAGAGGCGGGTGCTAAAATCCAGGATAACGCCCATGTTCTTGAACCTCTATCTGATAATGGTACCATCACTGGGGTGAAATACAAAGACACGAAGACAAACCGCCTAAACGAAGTTTACGCCAAAGTTACCGTTGATGCCAGTGGTATGTCTGCAACGCTCCGACGAAAACTGAATGATCCACTCATAGAACAAACTGTTGAACTTCGGGATCAAGCTGTTTGCTACCGGGAAATTCTCGAACTTCAAGAGCCCTTCAAACCAGCTGATCGGTGCTGGATTATTATGGACGACCGCTATAGCCCTGGTGGCTATGTCTGGATTTTTCCACGGGGAGGTAGAATTGCTAACGTTGGACTTGGCACTCAGGGCGGTCAAGGTCATCGACCCAAGGAGCTGTATAAGCATTTTCTCACAACTAACTCCATTTTCAAAAATGCAAAGGTGATTCATGGGGGTGGAGGCGCCGCACCCATCCGGAGACCTCTTTGGAGTTACGTCACCAACGGAATTGCATTCATTGGAGATAGTGGTTGTATGTGTAATCCCATTCATGGTGGCGGCATCGGATCTGCTATTGAGGCAGGACATGTGTTAGCTCCAGTTATCAAACAGGCAGTTGAAGCAAACGATGTCTCAACCTCTGGTCTTTGGAGATTCAATGTTGCGTACAATCGAGAACATTATGGGCAAAAGATCGCCTCGTTGGATTTGATGCGGCATCTTCTTCAGGAAGTTGGCAATGATGAATTTGATTATGTAATCAATAATCGCATTCTGACAACTGAGGACCTGATGCGAGCGAACGCGGGTGAAGGGATTCAGTTATCTGCCCTTGATAAGGCAGGACGCCTTTTTCGTGGTCTTCGCAAACTGGGACTACTCCGCCGAATTCAAAAGGTGTCAGAAGCAATGCGCAAAATGCTTTCTCTTTACCAGAACTTTCCCGAAGCTCCTGATACATTCGAATCTTGGAAACAACGCGTCATCACACTCTATCAAGATTTAGGCTTTCAACCATAGCCAGTAAATCCCAGACCGTGATGTTGCACGTGACGTTTTTTATTCATATCACACCATGTTTAAACTAGAGTATAGCCCTCATAGTATTGGCTGGGTATATTTGGTGAATATCATGGAACCCCCAATTGTAATTGACGCACATACTCGGCATGTTTCAGGAGTAATTTTTTCACCCGATAATACTATGCTCCTTTCGTCTGGCATGGATAATCTAGTCCAAGCATGGGCTACAGAAGAATGGACACAACAACACACCTTCTTCGGTCACACAAATAGCGTGAATGCACTGGCAATAACGCCGCAAGGTGATTTTTTAATTACAGGTTCTACTGATACGACAGTTCGGGTTTGGGTTTTTCCATCCGGAGAAGTTGAACATACACTCAGTGGACATAAGAAAACGGTATCGGCTGTCGCAGTGTCAGCATCGGGTAAATACATCGCTTCCGGGTCCTACGATGGTTATGTAAAGATTTGGGAGTTAGCCTCCGGTCAAGAAATCCTATCACTCACCGAATTTGGACGAAATATCTCTTCTGTTGATTTTTCTCCTGACGATAAATATCTAGTAGCTGGAGGCTTGGGTGATGATGTTCACTTGTGGAGTTTTCCTTCTGGCGAGCTTGTTCAAAAAATAAAAGGACATGAGACCGCGGTCAACTCCGTAACCTTTTCTCCAAATGGAGAATTACTTGGATCGATAGGATATGAAGAAACTCTGATTATCCGGGATACTCGAAATTGGAATCCCATTCATACCATTACCCTAGAATCACGGGCAAGTGATCTAACCTTTACAGCTGACAGCAAAAAAGTAGCTGCGGCTATTGATTATGGAGTCCGAATGTGGAATCTCCGAACCGGTGAAATCGATAGGCAATATGAGTTACCGATACAAGGTGTCTATACCGTAGCGGTCTCGCCCACGCGAAGATGGCTTGCAGTGGGTTCAGCAGATGGGAAGGTTAGAATCTGGCAAATTCGAAAATCACCAAAAAAGTCCAAATAAGCCTAAACGCAATTACCAAAATAGAAGTGTTGGAGGCCTCACCAACCGAAGCTATAGCGCTGGAAGGGTCATCGGTTCTCCCCTGATGCTTCCCAGGCATCTGCTGCTGTTACTAATCGGAAAAGGAGCGAGGGCGTCGGAGGTTAAGCGGCGCCCTCCGCCAAGAGGCAACGCCAAGAGTATTGCCTAATATGGAATCGTTAGTAACAGGTAACAACGGGTGTTGGTTATTTTTTAAAGGGCTGGTGTAAAAAAAGGCACATCAAATACCCAATCGTTTCTGTGTGCTAATGTGAAGCGATATTGCTCAGCGATGGTCTGGTCAACTGTTGTTTTAATATGGATCGGACATCAGTCCAACTTAAGGCAACAAGAAGGGAGAATCCTACATAAGAAGCTCCAAACCATCGCCAGATTGCATAATCCATCCAATATAACGCAAAATCGTTGATATGGGTGGTGGCTGCAAAGAAAATGGGAACTAGCCAAAGTGTAACAGCAAGGCCAAGAAATGAGATGGGCGGGGTCTGGCGGGTTTGAATTAGCCTAATTATCCACCAGCCGAGTGTACCCCAGACCAGAATCATTTGGAACACTAAAATGGCGTAGAAAATGGGAATAGGCAAAATCGCTGGAACTGGATTAGTCGGATAATAACCATCAAAGGTTACGGGTGCTAAGACATTAAATGCGAGGACTCCAAAGCCGAACCAGAGAAAGGCACCAAGGTTATGAACGAATTCGGGTAAACTTGCAGTCAGCATCATCGATGGATCTGGGGTTGGCTGAGCAATGATAGTATGAACCAGATACAAAATCAGCGATACTGCAACTAGACCTGAGACACTTCCTACTGCTCGCCATTGACGACGTAACAGGAAAAAGATAAGAATTGCTGGTAGTGCGAAAATGAATGTCTCTTTAATAAGAAATGCAAAAGCGATGAATCCACCCGCAAGCAAGGGCCGGCCTTTCCACGCCCAATACACTGACAAAATTGTGAAGGGCATAGCAAATAATGCAATTTGAAAGAGCGGTATCACATTAAAAAAGAAAGCATATTGCACGAAACTTGCAGCTAGTGCAGCCCAACCTGAATTCGTAATCTGGTTAACTACCCAAAACGTTAGCACCAAGTTCAACGCTGCAGCAAATACACAAAGAACACTAAGAGGAAAAACAAAACTAGTTCCTGCCCAACCCGTTAGAAATGCTATTGGGTAAAATACCAAGGGTGTGCGATAAATCCTCAGATCACCCAGATCTCCGGTAATAAATGCTGCATGCCGCCAGGCAGTATAGAAGTCTTCGCCATTCAGCATGTAATAAATTACCGTTTTGTGCATCGTATCATCATCAAGGGCAAGGCGGGGTACAAACTCTGTTCCCCATGAATAGGAAAGAAATACCATCCAGATTAGACTGCATACAGAAAGAAAAACGATGAACGCTGCTATTCCTTCTCGTCGAAGAAAGTCTGTAAGCGAAGGCACAGAGACTACACCACTCTATCAATGGAGAATATAATGTTCTTCTATTTGAAGAGTAACCATTCAAAAGATTTCGGCATCACGAGGGAATTAGATGTTCAAAAAGTGTCGCCAACTGTTAGCCTTTTACACATCACAAACAGTACAGGATTTACGAACGGTTTGACAAATGTTACAGACCCCTTTCGTAATTTGCTCTTCTGTAAGCGAGCCTTTACTAATTTTACGCGCAAGTTCTTCAATAGTTTCTTGGACGTCTTTTCCTAAATCAACAGATGAACCGCGCTCTCCTTTCATATAATGCGAGATGGTGGCTTCAGTAGTTCCCAAGATTTTAGATACTTGGACTTGAGTCATTCCCTGCTTAACTAAGGCTTGCGCTAGCGAGGATTTAATCGCTGGAAGTGCCTTCCAAACTACAGTTTCACAAGGAAATGCCATATCTAAAACCTCTGTATTATGTGTAGCCAATATATTAACAATGTTAAGATTGTTTAGTGTGGCTCAAATGTTCAATTTAAGTCTTAGCCACTCACTAATCCACCTCTCTTTAAAGCGCAAGCTGGTTCTTCCCAACGTGGTTTTCCATAATTATATAAATCCAAGTTCAAAACCCAAGTCGGCATTCAACCGTGGGTGAATCGTGTGGATCAAAAAACATCGCTAACTCCTCGCTTATACCAGCTCAATGCCAGAGACCAGATTCTAGAAATACTTGAAACAGGTGAACAACGAGTATTCATTGTACTACTTCCAACAGGAATGGGAAAAACCTTCATTTCCACTCTTACCTTAGAAGTCCTCTTCGAACGTGGAGTTTTAGCTGATGATGAGAAAGTCCTTTTTCTTGTACAAGATCGGAAGCTTAAGCACCAATTATATGAAATGGCGAAATCCTATGGATTAACATCGTATGGTTACCTTTTCCTTTTAGATGATCAGCAAAGTCTTCCAGCTCGAATGTGCCGCGACCATGCGGCCCTAGCTAAATTTATTTTTGCTACTCCAATTCTGTTGATGAATGCTGTAGCAGGGAAAACCAAACGCATTGATAAAGAAACACTCGCTAAAGTCAAAGTAGTCATTATCGATGAAATCCTCGATATTTTTGCTCAAAGCTATGGGAAGAAACGTCCAAGGGCTGACACAATTGCATTTATCGAAAAACGATTTGGAGACGGGCGAAACTTTCAACAGATAATTATGGACTTGAAGCACGAACTCGAAACTAGTGGAACACTGGATTACGAAATCGATGAGACGCGATTAGCTGACCAAGTAATACGAGAATTCTCCTTTCAAAGCTACCGCATCAACAAGACCTATGACCCAATCATTCGATTTCTGGACCTTCTGAGCAAAGAATCCTACCGTATCGTTATTGGGCTAACTGCGTCGCTCTCTCAAGATGTAAAAATTGACCTTCTGAAAAAGACCTTCGGAGGCGACGATGTAGTTGCTGAAATCCGGCCTATAGGAGATGACTTTGAATCTCATCAACCTGCCTATGAGCTAAAACGAATTCGTGTCTTTGATGAATGGGTAACCGAAGTTGATGACCTAATTTCTGATATTAAACGAGTGCACCTGAGACGACTAAACAGCGCTTATCAGATAATAACGGGGATACAGGAAATACCTAGCGATCGGATTCTCCTTTTCATAACTGATCTTCTCAGGAAGAAAGGACAACAGACTAAACTCCTTGAACATTTCAGAGGAGACAAGCAGCAATTACTCTCTATACTCAGCACTGCTCGCGCTTATCTACTTATGACTGTAGCACGTCAACATCTCCTCGAAGGAACCTTCCGTTCTTTTAGTGCATTCATCAAAAAAATCACGAATCGAGTTTTACAATCTAACTCCGAGTTTTCCGTCATCCTAAAAAAAGTAGAAACCAGAACACAAAATGTAGATCCCGATAAAAAAGAAGAAAGAATGCTTTACTGGCTTAATCGATTTCACACCCAAGGAAAAAGGGTTCTAATATTATGTCGGTTCGTTGACATGACCCGTCATCTTGCCAACCAGGCAGCCCGTGAAGGCATTAAATGTACCTATGTTCATGGGAAAATGCATGGAGCTCAACAGTATGCACAAATTCAATCATTCAAGGATGGTAAGGTTTCAGCTTTGTTTGCATCCGAGCGGTTGATTGAGAAGGGTACCGATTTACCCGAAGCTGACGTGGGAATATATTATGGCACAACGCTCTCATTAGCTCGCTACGAACAGAGCTTAGGACGTATTCGCAGTAATGTACAAAACATCAAAACATTCTACACACTGAGTTATGATCAAACCATTGAAGCGGAAAAATCATTGAAACGTGATACGATGTTCCTAGAACTTATGGGCAAGCGATTGAAGCGATTATTTCCATACAACGAATAATTTTATCCAATATGCAACTAGCACGAAGGTTTTGAGGGGAACCTTCAATAAAGACAGAAATAATATGGGTCACTGAGAACCCGATTTCTGGAGGCTTATTATGCTGCCTGAAGATATGCGTCGTGACTTACCCATTACCCAACAATATATCTACTTAGATAATGCGGCAACAACTCCTGTTCCAAACCCGATAATTGATACTATAATTGAGTACTTCGAGGAATATTGTGCAAACATTGAAAGAGGCGCTTACTCTATTGCTGCAAAAGCCTCGGAAGTCTGTGATGCAGCTCGTGAAGAAGTGGCCACGCGACTGCTCCATTGTGATGTTGAAGAATTCATATTTACTAGAAATCAAACACAAGCAGCAAATCACGTGGCTTATGCCTTAGAACATGCTTTTTTGAATCGATGGAGTACCGGTTTCCAATTTGCACCTCCTCTGGTCAAATGGACGTCAAAGAGCAAAATCGTAACAACTCTGCTTGAACATCATTCAAATTTCATGCCTTGGTTACGGCTAGCTAAACATGTTAATGCCCAATTCCATACTATCACTCCTACCATGGAAGGTCGTCTTTTACCCGAGATGTTTGCTGAAGTAGTAGATGAAGATACCAAGTTCGTTGCCTTTCAGCACGCTTCGAATGCAATGGGAACCAAACATGATGTTCCCGCCATCATTCACGCAATCAAAACAGCAAATCCAAATTGCTTGGTCTTCGTTGATGGCGCTCAAGGGGCAGGACATATGCCTGTAGATGTCAAAGCGCTCGGTTGCGATTTCTATTCCTTTTCAGGTCATAAAGGACCACTAGGACCGCCGGGAACTGGGGGGCTATTTGTTCGCGAGGAATTATTACGCCGGATGGCTCCAACGGAAGTAGGAGGTGGTGTTATCAGCTCTGTAACGGCGGAGGATTATATGTTACGTAGTGATCATCGTGCTCGAAGATGGAATGCAGGCACACCGAATATCATCGGATTAATTGCGTTGGGTGCAGCGGTCAGGTACCTCAACCGGTTTGGTCCTGAAAAAGTAGCAGAGCATGAGCACAAGCTCACTAGACATCTTTTAGAGGGACTTCAAGACATTCCCACTCTCGCTATCTATGGACCAAAGAATGATATGACCTGGAAAGTTGGTGCCGTATGTTTCAATATTGAAGGATGGAAATCCTATGATGTGAGTCTAGCTTTGGACTCCCAATGGAAAATCCTTACACGTGCAGGGCACCATTGCTGTCAACCCCTAATGCGCCTATTAGGTTTGTTGGACCAATATAACGGAAATGTCCGAGCGAGCTTTCATTACTTCAATCTTATCGAAGAAGTTGATACTCTCATTGAGGCTATCAAAACCCTAGCAGGCTAGATTCAATCCGGTGAGTTACAGTTCGCACAAACCAGACAATCTTCATGTCGTGCGATGGGAAATTGGTCAAATCGAAGACTATTCAAATCTACAAATAAGAGATGTCCTGCTAATCTCGGTTGTAATCCCAAGATAATGCGCAGTGCTTCATGAACCTGAATATTCGCAACAACTCCCAGAAGCGTTGGATACACTCCAATCGTTTCACAGGTTGGTTGTTGCTCATCATCGACGCCCCCATATATGCATTCTAGACAAGCAGTTTTACCAGGGAGAATCGTCGTTAGATTTCCTGTAGCTCCTAAAGCACCAGCAAACAAATACGGAATGCCATGTCTGCAGCAGGCTTCATTGAGAAGATACCGGGGGGCAAACCGGTCGAGTCCATCAACCACCAAATCCATCTCATCAAGAATATCATCAACTGTATCCGCTGTTAATCGTGTTTCTATTGGTTCTATCGTCACGTCAGGATTAAGCGGTTGTAACCTTCGCGCGGCTAAATGCACCTTGAGCTTTTCTAAATCCTTTTCACGGTATAGAAATTGACGTTGTAGATTAGATGCTACTACCACATCCGGATCAACAATACGTAAGTGGTTTACTCCTAATGTTGCAAGTTTAGTAGCTGAGATGCTTCCCAGTCCACCAATTCCCACTACCACAACCTTTGCTCGCCGGATTTTTGCAAATCCCTTTTCTCCAATATCTCGCAGTACAGTGAAACGAGAATAACGGGCAGGGATTTCTGGCATGGAAGGTTCTCCACTAGTGGCTAGAGGGCTGCCTTCTGTTTTGCTTCTTCAAAAAGCTCTCGACCTTTATCTGACACTTCGATATTCGCTGATGGGAGTCCTCGTCCTGCTGTTCGATGGATGGAAACCAGGTCTTCTTCTTGAAGGTCAAGGAAGAATTTATCGAGCCAAGCTGCTAACGAAATTCCCAGTGAAGGACTAAATCCAAGTTCCTTTGCGGAAACATTGTACTTGCCTTCGACAATTTTTGCTGCAAAGGTTGTCAAAACAATATAATGTTGGTCTTTCTTGAGCAGGATATCCTGAATTTGGCTACGGGCCTCTAGTGCATTAAGGCGATCACGAATCTCTGCAAATCGTGCATAGTCTTCTTTCATCTTTTCTAGTTCTGCACGCGCTCGTTCGAGCTGATTTTCTAGATCCTCTTTATCCTTGCTGAGCGTATCTCGATCCTTTGAAACTGCCTTCAGACCTTTTTGCTCTTCTTCTAGTTCAGCTATCCTCGATTCCTGGGATTCTTTCAGGCTAGTCATTTTTTCTAATTGTGCTTCTAAATCAGCAATTTGTTTGTTGGCTTTAACGGTTTCAGCTTTGGCTGTTTCTAATTCTTGTTGGATTTCAACTACTTTCTCTGTTCCAGCTTCCGCTTCCGCCTTTACCTCTTCGAGTTGAGTAACAGATTCTTTAAGATCCACAACTTCTTTTTCAACAGTCTCTAGTTTAGTTTCAGAAGCCTCTAATTTCTTACTTTCCTCTTGCAACCGCTGTTCTAAGATTTTGTTTGTCTCCTGAGCCTGCTCTAACTTCGTTGTTAATGATTTCACTTGATCCTCTAATTCCTTCTTTGAAGTCGTTGCAGCTGAAGCAGCTGTAGCTGCAGCCGCTTGTGCTGCCGCGAGTTTAGCATTAACTTCATCAAGTTCTTTGACCGCTGCTTCACGTTCGGAAAGAGCTTTCTTGCTATCTTCTTGGACCTTTAGTAAATCTGCTTCTGCTTTTTTCAACGATTCTGATAATTGCTTATTCGTTTCTCGCAGCTTGTCGATTCGACGCGCATCCCGTGTTGAGCGTGATTGCATTTGCTTCTCTAAATCTGCAATTTTTACTCGCGCATCCGCTAATTCTTTCTCCAATTCTTCACGTGTTTTCTGTGAAGCTGCAATTTCATCTTGTAACCGTTTTCGGAGTTCTTCACGCTCTGACTCGGTCATCGAAGCTAATGCGCTAAGTTCGTCTGCAGCTCCTGATAAACCTGCTTTTGCTTGCGTAATTTCCTGAATTTTCGCTCGGGCCTGCTCACTAAATCGTTTAGACTCCGAAGTTACACCTTCTCGCACATCATTGACAATCGGTCCACTTAATCTTCCAAAACCAATTTGTTCCATGCGTTGTTCTACCCGATCAGCAATCATCATAAGGCTTCGTTGAAGATCTCGAACCAGAACATCGAAGGCATCGACCAGATTCGTGGTTAGTACTTCAATTTGCCGTTTGAGCTCTTCGGACCGTTGAGCTTTATCTGGAGCTTCTTCTGTCATTTTACCCACCAATATTGAAAGGAACCCTTCTCACATAAGTTGAGCTATCGAACCTAGATAAGGTTTGCTGCGCTCGCATAAAAAATCCCTCCTTCCTAAAGGCTGCGCAGAAACTGTTGGTTCAAGAAACCATAGCCTTTTTAGGTAAGCTCTCCTTCGAAACGATAATTCTCAAAGAAGCTGGTTATTATGAAAACCGATGAAGTCATGAATGTCCTCCGGCGCGTTCTCGATCCTGAACACCCAGTCAGTGTCGTTGAAATGGGTCTTGTCAAAGAAGACGATGTTATAATCAAAGGCGACGAAATTCAAGTCCATTTCGCTCCAACCGTTCCCCAATGTCCCATGGGCGCGGTGATCGGTATTGTTATTCGGAAGGCATTAGAGGATAAGTTTCCCAATAACAAAGTATCAGTGCAAGTGAAACCTGGCACACACATGCGCGAAGAAGCATGTAACACCATGATTAACAATGATGAACAGTACCAAAACGCGATTGAAAAATTAAATGCATCAGGAGCACTTGATCGTCTCATTGTCAACGAATAATTTTAATCTACATTCTCATGCTCCAATCATCCTAGAACTCATATAATGACCTTGCTTTTTTCGCAACCCCCGGCTTGTTTACCCTTAGTTCGATAAAGTTTTAAGAATTAGCAAAACCCCGAACTAGTTGCTGGGGAGCCAATGAAAAATGCGACCAATTAAATTGAATAAGGAACCCGAATCAGTTACGGTTCCCAAGAACATGCTAGAGGAGTTTATTAGAGCAGAGGATTTTGTCACTAAATATTTTGATACAACCCGCCATCTTACTAAAGAAGGCAAATACCTCATAGGTAACCAACGCTACATCGCTTTACCCGCAGAATTTATCACTAAATTACGGGAACGAATCGCTATATCAGGAAGTGGTGAACTAGCCGACCTTATTATCTATGAAGTTGCGAAATCCTTTGGGCAACTAGATGCCCGAGATTACCAACAACGGATGAATGTTCAAGACCCCATGGGCATGCTTTCAGCAGGCCCAATCCAATTCAGTTTTCGTGGATTTGCTCATGTCAATATATTCCCGATAAGCCACCCAACTCCTGATGAGAACTACTTGCTTGTCTATGATCATTTGAATTCCTTCGAGGTTGAAGCCGCTGTCAAACAACACGAGTACACCCAATCACCACGCTGCTATTTCAATGCCGGATACTCTGCGGGATGGTGTGAGGAAAGTTTCGGCATTCCTTTACAAGCTCGTGAAATCACCTGTCGCGCCATGGGTGATTCCGCCTGTCGTTTCGTTATGGCACATAAAAGCCGCATTCTGCAACATATCACCAGCGAAGAAGTTGAGAAATACAAATCCCTTTAGTATGTTTTTACAGAGATGACTTGGAACTTTGCTGGAAACGTAAGTCTTTTTCATCGTTTACCATTGTTGTTGGTTGAGCTGATGTAATGGGATACTCCCCTCGAACAACAGCACTTGTCCTGATTAGTTGTTTCTTATTGATACAACTACCTCCATTTCCAAGCACTTCTCTACCTCCCTCAATTTCACCCTTAACCAATCGATTGTTCGAAGTACTCTCCACCACACAGACACCAACCCAAACACCTCTTAAAAACCCAGGGAACATTTCTTGGATCTGGGATCAATATGCCAGCGCGCCTGGGCCGCTTCCAGGTGATGATGTTGTCCGCTGGGGATCAACAATGGGGCCCTATCACAATTATTCTGAGGTGCTAACCCACATCAACGACCGCGTTGCTGATTTTTCCGACTATCTTGTTGTATTCAACATTGGGGCTAGTTATAATGGGCTCTCAATTCCCTGCATTCAAATAACTGCTCCTGGCGACTCTTCCAGTCGAAAAGGCTTTCTTCTTGTTGCACATCACCATGGACGAGAAGCAATTACTGTTGAAAATGCCCTCTTTTTCCTAGACTATCTGTTGGCGAATTCCAACCAATCAGAAGTTCAGCAAATCCTAGACAACTTCATACTCTACCTTATTCCTACGCTCAATCCGGATGCATTAGGAATGCTCCACATCAATCCTTGGCAACGGAAGAATCTCCACCCCATAGATGAAGATGGAGATGGACTCACGGATGAATGGGAAATTCAAGATATCAATGGGGACTATATTGTCGACTTCTATGAAGTGGAAGGTGAATGGTATTACACCTATGAGGGCCTGGATTTGGACGGGGATGGAGACACAGGTGAGGATATGCCAGGAGGAGTCGATTTGAACCGCAATTACCCTGTTGCCTTCGCAGCTGGGGTCAATGAACCACGGGCAGAAGTATATCATGGTGAAGCACCTTTCAGTGAACCGGAAACCCAAGCCATGCATAACTTCACTCTCCATTATCATCAAAATCTAGCATTTGGGCTTTCTCTCCATAGTGGAATCGACGTGCTACTGACGCCTTGGGGTTATACAAACGAACCTAGTTACCACGAACCTTTCTTCGAAAGGCTTGGTGCCGCGGTGGAAACAGCTTCCGGTTTTGAATGGTGGACTGCTACGCAGTTGTACCCCTCTTATGGAACGTGGGACGATTGGCTTTATGGGGAATACGAAATCCCTGCAGTTACCTTGGAAGTGTACGGCAATGAATCCGCCTGGGGGCATAGTATTTGGGACTACTTCAATCCCAGTGCAGACCAAGTCCTTGAAAACTGCTACAAAGTGCGAGACGCCATCTGCGCGATGTTTGAGGTCCTCATGGATGAACCAGGCGATCCAATCATCGTTGTCCCCAGAGTCGTTTCCAGTGTCATTTCTACACTCATTTCCGTTTATATTGATGAGAGCTTAAGCGGCTTTGAAACCCTCTTCATCGAATACCGGTTTGATCCTGCTAACAACTATAATTGGGTTGGGCTAGCACTGACTCATCAAGGGGGAAATCGGTATGATGCGCTCCTTCCTGCTCCTGTAATGGGTGGGGTTATGGAGGTTCACGTGTATGGTAAAGACTTTGCTGACCATGTTATCTATTCAGATTCTGTATTCTACTCGATATCTACATCACTTTTTGTTGGACTTGTTGCACTAGGCATTGCGATTATTGCTGTAATAATTCTCAGCATTGTCTTGGTGATTCGTAAGCGAGTCCGTAGAAGAACATGAAATTTGGGGAAAGTAAGCCTTAAGGGGAACGTTGAACCAAGACGAGTACCCTTCACATTTTGAGAGGTTCGCTTATGACGAAAACGTCTGATCGACTCATTGCTGTAATTGACCTTGGAACCACAGGAAACCGCTCAGTACTTTACAACCTCAAGGGGAGAGAAATCGCTAAATCCTATCGTGAATTTCCCACTATTACTGATGAACCCGAACAAGCAGAGCAAGATGCGATGGATTGGTGGCGAACAACACAAGAAACAATGAGAGAAGTAACGAGTCAAAAAATGGTGGAACCAAAGGATATCGTTGCAGTTTCGGTTGTAACCCAGCGTGCAACCCTTGTTCCTCTAAGCAAGAATGGTGATCCTCTTGCTCATGCCATTACATGGATGGATATGCGGATTTCTCCTTCTGCTGAACAACATGAAGACTTGGTGAAGCAACGGACGAGTTTACGACGTGCATTATGGTTTAAGGATATGCAACCACAGGTCTTCAAAAAAACTGCGAAATTCGCGACTCCTGATGCATTCCTTTATCATCAGCTTACTGGAAATTTAGCATCTGATCTCACCAATCATCATTTTGGAATTCTCGATGAGGAAAAATTAGTACTTGATGAAGCACTTGGTGAAGAACTAGGTTTACCAATTTCCATGTGGCCAGACCTTGTTCGTTCAGGAAAAATAATTGGGAATGTGACAAAGGACACAGAAAAAGAAACGGGTCTTCCAAAAGGGATTCCAGTTGTTGTGGGGGGTGGTGATCAGCAATGTTCTGCTCTTGGGTTGGGTGTCTTAGAACAAGGAGTGGCTAAACTCACCTTAGGAACTGGCACTTTTATCGTTACGCCAGTTGATAAGATTCTCAAAGATCCTTTAGGTGTTCTCTTTAATCATCCACACGTCCTTCCTAATCAACGTGTGCAGGAAGGCGTTCTTCCTGGAATGGGGACAATTCTTCGGTGGTTCCGCGATGAATTTGGACATGTTGAATGTGCTGTGGCTGAACGGCTTGGCACAGATCCTTACGAGTATATCGTTGATGAAGCAGCTCAGGCGCCACCTGGCTGTGATGGGCTGGCTATGTTTCCTTTCTTTATTTGGGGTATGGGGGCTATCCAAAGTCTAGGTTTTCAACATACTCGTTCTCACATCGCAAGGGCAATTCTTGAGAGTGTGGCTTTTGCCTCCCGGTTTATAATTGACTCCATGTTCTCCGTGGGAATTACTCTTAATGAGCTTCGCCTTGATGGTGGTGGGGCGCGCTCTTTGCTTTGGCGGCAGATTATGAGTGATGTTTCAGGGAAGTCTTGTATCTATACACAAGCAGATGAAGGAAGTGCACTGGGGGCTTCCATCTTGGCCACAGTGGGGCTCAAGCTTTTTCCCTCTGTTGAAAAGGCAGTTAAGGTTATGGTTCACAAACGTGAAGAATTAACCCCGAATCCTAAAAATGCTGAAGTGTATGAACATGGGTATTCCACGTTCCAACAAACCGTGATGAGCAATCTTCAGGAAATGGTAAAGCACGTCTAAGTCAAAGGTGATGAAATTGGATATACTAGACGCTATTAATAATAGAAGGTCCATCCGCGCATTTACAAACCAAGAAGTCTCAAATGAACAAATTATGGCTTTGCTTGAAGCGATGATAATGAGTCCAAGTGCGGGGAACCGGCAGCCATGGCGGATCTATGTTATTCGGGATGCCAAGGTAAAAGAACAACTAGCACTTGGTGCCAATAACCAGGCGTTCATCAAAAAAGCGCCTGTTGTTTTTGTTGTTTGTAGAGTGCCAGAGGAGTCAGGGGTACGATACAAGGATCGTGGACGCAATCTATACTCTATTCAGGATACAGCAGCCATGACGCAAACACTTCTCCTTGCCACTCAAGCGTTACAGCTGGGCGCATGTTGGGTTGGCGCTTTCAATGACAGTGCAATCGCCACTACATTAGATTGTACACCAGGTGTTTTACCGGTGGCAATTGTACCTGTCGGTTATCCAGCTGAATCTCCTTCATCTCGAAGCCGACGGGCGATTGATTCTATCGTCCACTTCATTCCGCCTATATTTGGTTAAGGTTACATTTGCTTCTGCATGAGAAGCATTATACAGAGTGGATATACCCAGATGATTGCTGTTATAGCAGAAATGATTTCAGGGATTGCAACCCCTGTAAACGGTAATAGGCTCAAGTAGTAGGCAATCCAGATTAAAGCGCTAACGAGCGCTAAAATGAATGCAATTATACCAATTAGTCGAAGGTGTTTTTCTTGCATCAATCGAACCCCATAAATCATTCCTGCAAGCAAGAGTGTAACAAAAAAGCCCAGAGACACTACAAAATGGGTGAATCCAAATCCTTCATGAAAGATCCCAATGGCGATTAGAAAACACTGGGCAATTGTTAAGAGAATTCCTGCTACGATACCAATTACCGATGCCTCAAAGAGTTGATGCCGAATCAACCAAAGAGTCAGAACGATGGTGAAAAGGCCTGCGAGAATAAGGCTGGTATTGAATATGGGCGCTGCAGGGTTCAATCCCGGAACCCCGTTTGAACCCCCAATCATTGTAGGGTGTCCTAAATCACTGAGAGCGTTAGTTAACCAATTAAACCATGATGAAATGGCTACTGCACCAATGATTCCAATTAACGCAATCAACGGTCCAAGGATACCGCATAGCCCTGCAAACCGGGATGAAATGATAAATTCCAGAACCGGGTGAAGCTCTTTTTGTTCCTCACTTTCTGCCATTACGAAAACCTTCTTGTGACGAAAATATATTCGATTAGACTTGAGGTTAGAGATAAGACTTTTGCCTTAAATTCTATCAACCATCAGACTTTTTATGAAGATTTATTTTAAGGAAAAGGGACGAAGTTCAGTGGGTAATGGTTCTCCAATTGTCAAAAATTCTTGGGCTAATGCTTGCATGAAAGCGACAAGGAGCTGATGTCGAGGTTTGGCTAACTGTTTTCCCGTCTTTGTTAGCATTCTATCTTGAAGTTTCAATAGTTTTCGATCCATGTGCTCGATCATTCCATGAAGTCCCCGTTGCTGGATGAGGCTTTCTGCGATGGTCCGGGCGAGTCCCAGCGCCCCCATCGCGTCCAATTTATCGGCATCGCTGAGAATTTCGCCCTCTAACACTTCCGGGATTTTTTTTTCACTGAATCGGTGCGTTTGAATAGCACTAGCGATCTTGGGTAACTTCTCATTTGGAAATGAAGTTGTCGCCAGGAAAGCTACTGCCATATTTGCCCCGACTTTGGCATGGGACTCTCCTGTCACTTCTTCTTCGGGTCGACCAATATCATGTAGTAATGCTGCAGCTTCTAAGATTTCTAAATCCGCGCCTTCCTTTTCTCCAATCAATAAACATAATTGACGCACTCGCAACGTATGTTCATAAGAATGGGCTCCTCGTTTTCCCGTACGGAGAGCATTATATGCAAATTTTTCGATTGCTCCCACTAATCTACTGTCCATTTTCCAATCACCAAGGAATCAGTCTATTTTCAATGTATCTTATCAGCGAATAAGCATGATAAAAAATTAGCTTAGTTGCCGGATTTAGAGACACTAAGGATTCACAAGTCCAATACGTTAAACCCGTAAACTATAAGGGCGAAGTCTTAGCGACAATAGTTACAAACAATTATGGGTGTTGAACTAAATGGCTTTGATAGGTTTTATTCTACTCTTAATCGGTGGTGGGTTACTCCTCTACTCAGGCGCTTCGATTGCTCTTGATCCTTCTTATGGGGCATTATTGGCGAGTTTCATCAATACAGTTTTAGGACCACCGCTAGGAGATCAGATTGTGCTTGCGCTCACCATCTTAACCAGTCTGGGTGGTATCCTTACCATTATTGGGGCAATTATCTGGTATGCAGCTGGTTCTGGAATCTTGGCGACCATTGGCCGACTTATCGTTTCAGTAGCAACGTTTTCCGCCTTCTTCTATGTCGCGATGGAATTGTACAATGCCTTTGTTTTAGGTATCTTCAGTCAGCCAATTGATGTTATCCTTGCTTACTTCATCAGTCTTGGACTCGGATTTGCAAGTACCGTGATGATTGTAATTGGAAACTTCATTGGGGCTGGCCGGAAGAAAAAGCCTCCAGAATCTTATGCGGACACTGAAAGTGCCTAGCCATCGAACCGGTCTTTAATTGGTTCTTGTCCGTTTAAGCGTCTCTGGTACAAGTACTAAAACTACGCCTAAGGCGAAGATATTCGCTATCAAAGCAAATAACATATTACCTCGTAGCGTAAAGAACACAAATTGGAAGAGAGCCCCTCCAATAATTGGTCCGAATGCTGTTCCAAAGGAATTCGCTGTAGTGATGGTCGACATAGCACGTGCCCTTCTTTCCACCTCACTGAGATCCGCAGCAGCCGCATAACTCGCAGTAGAAATGAATGGATAGATAGGAATGATCCATAGGAGCATAGCAACCCAGGGATTTACGACGAATAGATACCCTAACATGAATAGTACCCAGCCAGCAAATCCAGCCATCAGGACGGGTTTACGCCCAATACGATCACTGCTATGTCCTGCTGCTAAAGTCACTCCCAATCCGAATAAAGATGCAAAACCATTTGCCATTCCAATCATCAATGGAGTGCCACCAATTTCTGATACAAGATAAACTCCGAAGAAATAGGAAAAGGCATTGACTCCAATACTACTAATTGTAACGGATGCAGCAATGAATAAAAGACTTGTAAACTGGGGTTTCCACCAAGGCCTAGCGAAGGAAGTTGGGGCGGTTTGGCTCTCTGTAAGGGAATTTTGGTTTGATGCTTTGAAGATTTCTCGAGGAATCACCAGAATGATAAGTGCACCCACAAGTGATGCGAAGCCACCAAGAAAGAAAAGACCGGTCATCCCAATTAATGAAAATAGAATTCCTCCCGCAAAGCCGCCTATTGACCAACCCACACTACTAGTGGCTATTAGAATTCCAACGGCGCCCCCTTTGAAGGTTCGAGCCTCGGTCAGGTAAGCGTTTGCCATTGGAACTGCTGCAATTGAGAAAAGATAAGCAGCACAGGTAATACCGAGGAAAATCAGACTATCCTGGATAACGATGTACAAGAAGAAACTGATTGCTTGAGCTAAAAATCCAACGATGATAAATGGCAGACGTCGATGCCATCGATCAGAGAGTGAACCCCACAAATATACGCCCACGAGCCCAATAAGCACAGGTAATCCGCCGATTAGGCCGATGAGGAGAAAGGCGGTCTCGCCAATTCCAGTAAATAGATAAAAGCTCCCAAATTGCCAGAAAATTGACTGGGCAAAATGAAATAGTGAGAAGCCAAGAAGAATTCCCCAAATGAAATGACGGGGGACAATGGGCTCCGGAATGGTCGCCCTCACTTCTTCGAATGCCACCATAGGCAGCCATTTTAGCCACTTCTTGAAAAAGCTATGCCTAAAGACCAAATTTGTTGCTGGGTTCAGATTTCCAATGATTTTTTATTACCTTACAACTGCCAACATCTCGTGACGACTCCAAAACGAGAAAAGGAACAGGCAACAACTATCATTGTGTCTTTAGCTACTCCTAATCGGATTCGGACTTTTCGACAATATCTCCTTCAGTGGTACGAAGAAAATGGTCGAGACCTCCCCTGGCGACATACTCGTGATCCTTATCGGATTCTTGTATCGGAGATTATGCTTCATCAAACCCAAGTTGACCGGGTGATCCCCAAATACCACGAATTTCTTGGCAAGTATCCCACGTTTGAAGCACTTGCTGCAGCGCCTGTCGAGGAGGTGGAAGAGCTCTGGCGACCTCTTGGATACAATTTTCGGCCTGGTCGTCTTCACCAGATCGCTAAATATGTTGTCACAAACAATAATGGACAGCTGCCTGATACTCTCAAGGCTCTTATGACTCTACCTGGAATAGGGCGCTACACAGCAGGGGCGATTCTCAGCTTTGCATTTCATAAAGATGCCCCAATTCTTGACACCAACGCTCAACGTGTTTTCCAACGCTACTTCGCAATTACCGGTGATCCCTTCCGTGTTCCTGCGAAAAAACAGCTTTGGTACTTAGCAGAAATTACTATTCCGCCGGGCAAAGCCTATCTGTTCAACCAAGCGCTCTTGGATTTTGGGGCACTTCACTGTAAGGCTCGGAAACCATTATGTCCGAGATGTTCTCTCAGTAATAGCTGCTCATACGGGCAAACCCACCAAAAAATCATTCATTAGTATCGGTGTCGCTTTTTGTATTTTTTTCACTCCTGTTGGATGGTAGTGCTTGGGGATAGTTGATGAACAGAATCCCCAAAATCACAAAAACTAACCCGATGATAAATGTGGGGTAAATGGGTTCATGAAGTAACAGGAATGAAAACAGGGTTCCAAACACTGGGACCAATGAGATGAAGACAGCTGATTTACTCGCCCCAATATTCTTGATTCCAAGAAAGTAACACAGAAACCCCAAGACGGTCACAAAAATCCCCATGTACAAGATGTTGAACCAAAAGGTGGGGTCAGACATCACAGGGAGTGTCCAGAATTGTTCGAATACGGCTCCGAAGAAGAAGATGAGGGTGCCAAAGAAAATCCCTATCGCCGTGGTTTCAAAGGAAGAATGTTTTTTCATCAAGGCTTTCCCAAAGATGGAATATGAGCCCCAAGTGAACATAGCGAAGATGAGAATGAGATTTCCAATGAGGTATTCGAATTGAAAGTCTAGGAATGCTTGCACACCTACCACACATACAATTCCCAAGAAACTAAAAAGAAATCCAACATATCGCCACCGGGGTACTAGTCTTTCATGCAGGATAAGAAATGCAAGAAGACTTACTGTCACGGGGTTAATTCCAGCGATAATTGATCCTTGGGCTGCAGTGGTGAACTGCATTCCAATGAGAAAGAGAATTCCATACCCAAAAACACCAATTGCTCCGAGAACAAAAAAGAGACTGAGATCTCGTGATGAATATGCCATAACCGATTTACGCTTGGTTGAAAGTAAGAGAGGCCAAAAAATGAGGCTGGCGGTGAGAAAACGAAAGAAACCCACAGTGAAAGGTGGGGCTACCATAACGACGATTTGCGCAGAAACCCAGCTACCGCCCCAGAAGATCATCGTTAGAATCAGTAGAAGGTAAAATCTCACACCTGTCCAGTTCATTGATCGGTGACTCCTCAGAAGAGGAGCCCTACTTCGCTCGGAGGGCTAAAAATGAATGGATTAGACAACCTACTCTCGAAACAATGTAGTTTGATACGCGCCAAGTGGGCGGCGTCGTTGCGGTGTCACAGTGCTCCGCTGCATCCACGGACGGCTGGGGTGCTTTTCCAATGAGAAGGTTTCAACGGCAACTTGGCGCGTGTGGTGGATGAGAACATGGAACCTGTGGTGTGCTGCTTGTCCAATTCGAAGGGGTGGTTTTGAAGGGCGCTTCGGCGCATCGGCGCTGACGACGACCGCGATATGCTGGGTGAAGGCAAGTTGTTTCAGATGTGCGGCTAACTGAGCCCGACGGAATATCCGTGGATCAGTAGCGACGTCGGAAGTTGCAGATGGAATTGGTTCGCCTTCTTCTCGAAGGAGGTGGGTGAGCCCGTTAACAAAGAGAATCGGGGCGTCTATCCCATGGCTAATGTCGCGCGCGTCCTCAAGAAGTGAAAGGAGTTGGTCTGTAGTGAAGGCTCGGGCAACATGGAGCCGTTGCAGGTGGGTTGTAGGGGATGCCACTAGTGATGCTGTTTGGAGGTGATTTAGAATTCGGTCGGGACGGATTCCGTTGTTGGCATCGATGACAGCCACACCCCGATGAGGCCCGTAGTGGAGAAGTGCTGTTGCAACCGATCGCTGTAGTAAGCTGGTGCAGTGGGGGCTTCCAAAAAGGAGGTAGCTCAATCCTGCTTCGAAACCGCCTCCTAAGAGGTCATCAAGGAGTGTGATACCGGTGGGACATTTCGCTTCTTGTTGCTGTGCCATTGAAAATGCCGTTTGAAACATGCTGTTCAACCTCTCGGAGCAGGCACTTGATTATGATAATTGTGTGAAATGTGCTGTTGGGCTAGTGACAAAAAGCCTCAAAAACCCGCAAACCTACACACACTTAGAGTGTGATTGGTTCAATGGCATATCATACAAGTGCCCAGTTCTACGATCTATTCGCACTGGGGAAAGAAGAGGAGCAGTCTTTCTACCGACTATTAGCCCAGGAAGCTGGATCTCCGGCGCTAGAATTAGGGGTAGGAACCGGGATTTTCGCGTTCGCCCTAGCGGAAGATGGGATCACTGTGGTCGGACTTGAGCAGTCTCGAGAAATGTTACAGGAAGCCCGGAAAAAACTCCAGAAAGCCCCCCCTGAAATCGCCCGCCGCCTCCTCTTTATTGCGGGTGATATGAGTAAATTTCAACTCGACCAAAAATTCCAAATAATCTACATTCCCTCCGGTAGTTTTCAATACTTGGTCACTCGAAAGGAACAACTGAGCTGTCTACGTAGTGTGAAAGCTCACCTTCACGAGGAAGGGTCATTTGTCTTCGATGTGTGGGTCGGCGCCTCTGATACTACCGGAACCTGGCGGCGATTAGAAACGCTTCACTTAGCAGAAGGTGGCTCTGCCACTCGCTCGATTTCTACTCGGTTTTTGGAAAAAGAGAAGATCATTGATACCGTGCTCCGATTTGATATCCAAAACGAAGAGGGACGAATCACTGATACCTTTTATGATTGGTCCAAGCTTGCTGTGCTCACTGTAGAGGATGTGAAATATCTTCTTGCGGAGTCGCACTTTCAAGTAGAAACGATTTATTCGTCCTTTACTCGTAAACCGTGGAAACCGGAATCAAATCGAGCCATCTTCGTGGCAGAACCAATTTAGCCTTACCTTTAGTCGGTCAAATTGCCTTTTATCATTAAGAACATATTATTAGCTAGATAAGGGGGATTAACCCCCTTCAATTCATCTCTTTGTCACAATGGGCAGGTGTTTACTATGTCTAAGGTATCCACAGCATTCAATGTTAATCGGATAAAACGCCAACTGGAGATATGGCTCGGAAAAGAAAACGTATCGTCAGCTGAAGTGGATCGAATCTGCTACTCGCGCGATGCATGGCCGCTTCGGCTCATCCGTCTTGGACGATTAGTACTAGAGTCACAGCCTGATCTAATCATTTGGCCCCAAACCGTTAATCAGATTCAAAAAATTGTTCAATTGGCTAACCAAGAAAAGATTCCTTTAATCCCCGTCTCTGGAGCAGGTGGAGTTGCAGGGGGAACCCTTGCTACCACGGGGGGAATTGCTGTGGATCTTAAAAAGATGAAGCGTATTATCGAGTTGGATGAGGAATCACTAACTGTTACAATTGAACCTGGACTTCTCGGTTATGAACTCGAAGAATATCTAGAAGCACATGGTTATACTTCGGGACACTTCCCCTCCTCGATGTACAGTTCTGCTTTTGGAGGATTTGCTGCAGCTCGTTCCGCAGGAGTACTTTCTTCCAAGTACGGGAAAATTGAAGATCTCATCACTGGAGTCAAAGTGGTGCTCCCGAATGGAGATTTACTTGAAACCAAAGCGGTTCCCCGCTCCTCAATGGGTCCTGATCTTAAACAATTGTTTATCGGCTCTGAAGGTGCCTATGGTATTATCACCGAGATGACATTGCGTATCGCCCCGCGCCCTCAGGCAACCAAGTTTGCTTCCTATCTTTTCCCTGACCTCACATCAGGGATGACAGCAGTAAAGCAAATATTTCGTAATGATCTCAAGCCTGCCTTAATTAGGTTATACGATGAAAATGAAACTCGCTTTGTCTTAGGTCACTTCAAATCACCCCCAGAAGGTGCATGTGTCCTAAACCTCATGTATAGTGCCACTAAAGCGCTTGTACGTCTCGAACAACGCACCGTGAAGAAACTTTGTCTTGAGGGGGGCGCTGAGGCTCTAGGTCCGGGACCATCGAAACACTGGTGGGAGAATCGCTTCGACTTGTACTACCCTTCTAGCCTGAATATGGGACCAGGCATGCTCTACGATGTTCTTGATGTGGCTGCCAGTTATATCAACCTTGAAAGAATGTATTGGGCGATGCGCGAAGCCATCGAAGCAACCGGCGTCAGCACCATGAGTCACTTCTCACACTTTTACCCTGACGGGGGCAACATTTACGTTATCTTCATCGGTCATGCAGGAACTGCAGAAGAGGTTGAAGCGAAATACACTGAGGTATGGCAAGTCGGTCTTGAAGCTGCCCATAAAATGGGGGGCACTCTAAGCCATCAACACGGTGTGGGTCTACTAAAAGCACCCTGGATGCAAACTGAACATGGACCGGTTGGATTTGCCCTTCTTCAAGCTATCAAGAGCTATCTTGACCCAAATGATATCCTAAATCCGGGTAAGCTTGGACTCGGTAAAAGCATTACACAAAAGAATACGGAGAGTAGTTCATTTTGACTTCAGCAAAATCACCAACCTCCTTAGGAGACTATGCCAAAATTAGTCGGCTCTGCAGTCTATGTAGCCGGATGTGTCGCCACTCATGTCCAACACATCTGATAACTGGCTCCGATGCCTGTAGTCCAATTGGGCGTGCACTCATTATCGAATTATACCGTGGAGGAAAAAGTGCACTCACAGAAGCAGCCGTTGATCGTCTTTACCAGTGTAATCTCTGTGGAGCCTGTAAAGCTTGGTGTAAACCCCGTCATGAACTTCCCCAAATCATCGAATTTGCCCGTGAAATTGTAGTTGAAGAACACCGTGCACCCCTAGGAACCTTGGATCTTGATAACAAAGTTACAGAATACAAGAATGTTTATGGTGAATCCCATGGAGATCGCTTTGCCAAACTCACAACCGCACTAAAGAATGCCACCCCAAATGCAGAACTTGTCTATTATGTGGGCTGTACTACGGCTTATCGGCATCCCGAAATCGCGCTAGCGACTCAACAAGTTCTGCATTCCTTGGGTTTAGACCATAATTTTCTCACAGGAGATAAAAGCGAGGTATGCTGTGGTTCTCCTCTCATCCGAGCTGGGTTTACTGAAACAGCTAAGAAACTCGCGGTACAGAATATTGATGCTATTACTCATTCAAATGCGCGAACCGTCATCACAACTTGCCCAGGGTGTGCACGTGCTCTTAGGGAGGATTATCCTCGCCTTGGCGTATCCTTACCTAAGAAAGTCCGGATATATCATATCACCGAATTCCTCATCAGGTATCGAAAGAAACTAGCACCACTTCTCTCAAAAATCATTACATCAGATCTGGCTAAACTAGTATATCATGATCCTTGTCATTTGGGGCGTGAACTTGGAGTTTACGAGCAACCCCGGCAATTACTCAAACTAATACCAGGCACTCAACTTACAGAATTTCCACATAACCGGGAGTACGCTGACTGTTGTGGTGGTGGGGGCGCGTTGCCCAAGACCTTTCCGGACCTGGCTGAAGAAATCGCTAGACGTCGAGTATCAGATGCTCAGACCACAAAGACTCAATATCTAATCTCGGCCTGTCCGAACTGCAAACTACATTTTACCGAAACTCAGTCAGGCAAAGATTCGAAGACTTTGAATGTCATGGATGTCATGGAGTTACTTGCAGAAGCTCTCAAAGCCCGAGTGCTGGAAAAATGAAGAGAAGTGCCCATATAACGAAGGCTACTAATGCCACTCCGTTTCCAATGAGCCACCCCTTTTCATATTGCTTTGGAACATAGGTGATGTTTCCAGGCGGGGCTTTCAGCCCCTTTTCAATGTATACGAATGCTTCCAAGGGATTCTTCAACCAGCGATTTAGAACTGATCGTGTGCTTGGGGCAAGATCGAGGAAGAGATGACAGGCACACCCGAGTAAGAACATAGCGATGAAATAACGGTCGATTAGCGTCCACCAGCCGAGTAAGTACACTGGTGTAATGAAGAGAGTGACAATCATTAACGGAGCTAATATACTGTGGGTGATGATCGATCGATGACCAAGAAGTGGTTTCCAATGGATGTCGAAGTCAGGAAAAATCCCGCCGACCCAGGCTACTAGGAAAAACCAGAAGCTTAAGCCTGCAGGCAAAATCCAACCCAGGATGGAAGCAATCCATCCTAGTAAAATCCATCCAATGATGAAGATAATAGTTGTAAAGAATACATGGTCCCAGCCATTCATGGATTCACACCGCACACACTCGGAAGTGAACTTCCCTAAAAATGTTCAATTTCGAATGATTTCAACACCAATTAGTCTACTTTCTTAGTATCGAAGCTGAATAATTCCGAGATAATACCAGCTGCAGTGAAGCATAAACCATTGAATCCTTCGGCATATCGGAGATTAGCTTCTTTTCCGGTTGCTTGAGCAGATAATGTTATCCATGCACGAAAAACGTCTTGCCAGTCAAGAGTTTCCAGGATTGGCACTGACAATCCCGCATTTAAGACTCGTTGCTTTGTTTCTTCTAAGAGCATCTGCATTTGACTTTCATAGGCTAAGAGCGCTTGTATCTTTGTTTCCAAAGTATCACTGATATCTACAAAGGTATTCGGATTTGGGCTATTCCATCCAAAGAACTTTGTTACCATATGGGGCTTTAACCCTCGTTCAATCTGTTCGGGGAAATAGAGGTGAAAATGGCTCGTATAGCTTGCCTCATAGATAGTCCGTCCCACCGCTTGATGATCTGCATGGGGATCATAAGGGTCATTGGGATCAAAGCTAAAGACCAAATCAGGGCGAACATGGCGTAGTACTTCTGTATAAGATTGACGAAGTTCAAGCCCGGCAATTATTTCTCCATCAGGAATTTCAAGGTAACGAATCTGTTCCACCCCGAGGATTTTTGCCGCATGCTGGGATTCGTGCTTTTCAATTTCTATCATTTCTTCCCTGGTCATGGCTGAATCTAGTGTGCCTTTCTCGCCATAGGTGGTGCAGAGGTTTACAATTTTGTGACCAAGCTTTGAAAGTTTAGCTATAGTGCCACCAGCAAAGAATGTCGCGTCGTCGGGGTGCGCTTCTACGATTAATATTGTTAGTTTCTCTTTGGTGTCCCACAGCTCTTGGCTCATATTAATCCAAGAGACTAGGCATTATTCTTCTTCAAAGGATTTTCCGTTTGTTGGTGTTGGAGCAATTGTGCTATTTGCCTTGCGAGATTTCGCCATTAGTGGAAGAACCGCAATTGTTCCCAGAAGACTAGTGATAATAGCAATCGCTAGTGGAATAAAGGCTGCTTGATACGGTGAATCGGTCAGAGCAAGGATATATGCATAGAAGAAGCCTCCAAGAATAGGTCCGGTAGCTCGCGCTGCACTACCTGCCATGCCCATCAATCCCATAACGCGTCCTCGTTGAGTTGGAGAAGCCGTGCTAGCTGCAACAGCAGTAGATGAGGGAAGCGCCATCGCACCCCCCATACCCAATAACACAGCCACCATATAGAGTTCACTCCTGGATGTCACAAACATTGAGATAAATAAGCCTGATGCTGAAACGATGCCGGAGAGTGCCATAGGTAGCTCATGGCCAACTGTATCTGAAAGTCGCCCAAATATCAGCTGACAAATCGCGTTGGAGGTGGCAAAAAAGAAGAAAAAGAGGCCCAGCTCAATTGGAGAAAATCCAAAGGTTCGCAGATCTGTAGTATAAATGGCAAACATCGGTTCCATTGTGGCAATGGTGAAAATCCGTGTGAACCGAATGATTAAGGCTACTGCAAGTGTAGTTCCTCCAATGAGCAGAACCGTTCGATAAGCACGAAGTCCATCTCGGATTTTTTCAAAGATTGATGAGTCGTCTTCCTTTGTTTTTTGCACTGCAAACATGTTTTGATATTCATGTGAGGGCTCTCGGATAAAGAGCAAACAAAGGACAAAAGCTATGACTGCCAGAACGGCGTTGATAAGAAAGGGAATACGAAGACCAAAATAGAAGACAAGAAGCCCACCAAGTGTTGGGCCAAAAATCATACCAGTTGTACGTCCTGCAAGCAGTGTTCCCCATGCGGTTCCTCGTTTCTCTTCTGGAACTATATCGGAAACAAGTGCATCACTTGAAGGCCATAATCCTGCTGTGAAGAAGCCTTCGGCGGCTCGTGCAATGAATAAAAGAACGATTACATTGGCCAATCCAAAAACTGCAAGGGAGATGCTAGCGCCAACAAGAGAAATGAAAATGACGGGTTTACGACCGATTCGGTCAGATAGACTCCCAAATGGACCAGCAGATATGAAGGCAAAAATCGAGAAGGTGGCCACGAGTAATCCGTACTCAAAGGCTCCTGCTCCAAATTCATAGAGATAATAGGGTAGAATTGGTAGAATTGCGCCATAAGCTAACATCAGGAACGCTTGTGCAGTGGCAAGGAGCAAAACCTGCTTCCAAAACTCTGATTTTAGATTGCTCTTCGTTTTTACTGGCACTACTAGATTCTCCCTGTTTGATGGAAGACAATGCAGGGGTTAATGTGTCCTAAAAACCGTTCGACCATTATTCAATTCTATTGTCGTAGACTTAAAATGTGGACCACCTATTGTACATAGATACGTCAATTCTCTTATGGATGCGCTTTTTATGTTTGAACAATCAACATCAATCGAACCGAAAATTGTGCAAATCGGTGATGTCGTCATGGGAGGACTCCAAGGCGAATATCCCACAACGCTAATTCTTTCTATCTTTCATCGTGGCGATCGCTTAGTCACCGATTCAAAAAACGGTCAGTTCGATAAGAAGCGGGCAAAACGATATCTCAACCGAGCATTGCACCTAACGGAAACGACGGGTACCCCCATGATTCTTGATGTTCTTGCAGAAACACCTAAGGCAATGGCAAATTATTTGGATTTCTTGGCTGAGAATGCTGCATCTGTTCCTTTCCTGATTGATAGTAGTTCTCGTGATTCACGATTAGCTGGCATCGAGAAAGCTGTGGACACCAAACGAGCACATCTAGCAATTTTTGATGCCATCAGTCATCACACAACAGCCGAAGAACTGAAAGCCCTTAAAACTGCCAAGATTGAAGCCGCTATTCTACTTGCTCATAATCCCTCGGATATTCGTCCACAAGGGCGTCTTCAAGCACTGACGGGCACTCCTGAAACTGAAGGTCTTCTAGCTAAGGCTGAAGCAGCAAATATCTCGAAAATTCTCGTTGATACTGTTGCATTAGACTTGGCAGGGCTGAGTATTGCTGCTACTGCTATGCAGTTTGTAAAAAAGGAGTTAGGCTTCCCCGTTGGTGCAGGTTCAGCCAATAGTGTAGCTTTATGGCGAAGTGCATCCAAGATTTCACCTGCTGCGAAACGGTATCTAGCGCCCGCGCTCTGCACTTATTTACAATGTCATGGTGCAAATTTCATTCTCGCTGGTCCCCTCCGTCGGGCTCCACGTTTCTTTTCAGCAGTTTCGGTCACAGACGCACTTTTAGCTTATACCTCGCCTGATGGTGGCTATCCTGCCCCTACCCCTAAAACACGGACTCACCCACGATATAATGTACTTTAATTCAACAGGCTTATTCTCTTATCTTAGAGTAATCAGTTAGGCTCTTTTGTGTTCCCTTTTCATGGCTTGCTCGATCAGTGGGGACAGCATGGTCCTCTTTGTACTTAGAAATCAGGATGTGCCTTTCTCTAACTAGCCTAGGTCGATGACAGCACATTTGGATGCCTGGGGGGAAAACGAGTTTTGAGGTGAGCTTGCCATGTACACGTATATGTTCGCCACAATTTTTACATCGGTAAATCGTGTAATACTTAAATCGTGTCACAAGCAACCCATCTTATCGCATCGAATATGACTATCCACTAGTTGGACGGTTCGGGCTTTCTTAAAATGTTGGGTTTATCGCCTGAATTCCGGTTCTTTTTTGCATAAGCTTTTAACCCACAACGTGCCCGGATGGTTGAATCTAAAATAGACAAGTGAAATAACCATGCACGAAGAGCTGAGTAATGACCTCATAATACGAACAGGCACAAAAGCCGATCGTAACGCTATCAAAGCTCATGTTCAAGCCGTCCATGGAAAAACAGTAGCACCCATGATAGACCGACTGTTTCACTATCACCCCAACTTCCATTTTTCAGATAATTTCATTGTCGAAGACACAAAAACAAGAAAGATCGTAGCCTATTATTGCCTGAAACTTAACAAGGCTATTTTCGGGGGACAAAAAATCCCCTTAGGACAAATGGAAATCGTGGGAACATTGGAAGCTTACCGAAACCGAGGCTTGATACGCAAACTGAATGAAACTTTCGAACAGCGCGTAAAAGAATACAAACTCCCCATAGTCATCATCGCTGGGATTCCCTATTACTATCGAAAACTCGGCTATGAATATGCAATTCAAATGGGTGGAACACTTACCATTCCCATGGAACAAATTCCTTCTCTGAAGAAAGGTGAAAAAGAGCCTATCTCCATTGAAGAGGTCACTCCGGACACATTCCCTGAATACCTACAAGCACGGAAGAAACGGAATGCCTATCTTGATTTCTACCGAGATATTTCAGAAGCCGAGTTCCCTTATCTTACCTCTGGAACGCTGAGTGATGAATCTGTGTACAAATTCCATTTAGTCCGATTCCAAGAAAACGTAGTAGGCATCTTCAGTCTAGCAATTGACTGGGGCGCGGTTGAGGTTGATGATTTATGGGTTGCAGATCTTAACCATTTAGTTCCAATTCTTCGGTTTTTGAAAAAGATGGCAAGGCGTAAACGCTTACCCCTTCGTATTTTCTATCCCTCCCGTCCAGCAATTGTCCAAACCCTGGAAAGCTTGAGCCGTTCTACTTTTGGACGACCCTATGCTTGGTATGTAAAAATCCCTTCGATTAAACGTTTCCTAGAACTGGTTAAACCTGTACTGGAAAAACGCTTAGCAAGGTCGGATTTCAAGGGTTTGACAGATTCGATTCGACTAAGCTGGTATCAAGAGGGTCTTGAATTAGTTTTCAAGAAGAGCAAACTCACATCAATAAAATCGATACCACGTGCTGAAGTCAAAGATATGCACGTTTCTGTGCCTTTTCCTGTCATTTACCAACTCCTCTTGGGGTATCGGTCTATAGATGAGCTTCGTCAAGTCTACCCTGATGTAGGTGGCATTTCTATCAAGTCTTCAATCATTCGAGTACTCTTTCCGAAAATTCGAGCCTTATGGAATCCCGAATTCTGATTCTATGTCTTGGTATCAGATTAGAGGTTCTTCAGTGAGATCGGGGCTCGTTTGTGTGGGGATCTTTTCACCCTTCAAGATAAGCTGAGCTGCTTCCATGGCTCCATCTTTGAATAGCGGAAAATTGTTGTTCCCACACTGGTAGGAAAACGTACATGCTGGGCATCCTTCTAATGCTTCACAGGAACATTCATCAAGAATCACGGTTACCCGTCGAAGGGCTTCTTCCATCCTATCGAAAAGAAGCTTGGACAATCCACTTCCACCAGGGCTTCCATCGTAAATGAAGATGAGTCCTGACGTGCCCATCGACACTCCCCCGATGGCATTTCGCCCTCCTCCTGTTAACATGTCACTACTCTCAATGAGGGTGTGCTCAAGGGCGTGAAATCCACCGATAATCAATTCCTCTTCCGTTAATTCATCGTCATCGTTAGATTTGGTCTTGAGTTTAGATGTAACTTTTAACTTCCTGGTGATTTCTTTGACTGCGTTCATTGGGTGTGGTGCTGTGAAAAAGAAGCCTTTTGTGGGATAGGTAAATTCTAAAATCGTGTCTAAGTCCCTGGTTTTCACTATTTTATCCGAATAGATGTCTTTGGTGACGTATCCAGTGATAACCTCTGTCATTCGAAGATCCGCATAGTGGGCTGTCATTCCGTAGACTTGTCTTGTATCCAAGACACGAATGATTTCTGGGTTCACGTGGCGAATAGGTTGGGTCATCTCCCGATGACCACGTGGCATTTTCTTCACAACCGCCCGACCTACACCATGACGGTATTCAAACTCCATAGATTCGTAGGTAGCTCCTGCATGTAGATAATAAGCACCAGGGTGTAATTCGCCCATAGCGATGGGCATTTGGCGTTCGCCGATGATTTTTCCTTCATGGATGATCTTTACACTGTCCCCAATGCCACGGATGGAATAGCGAGTTAATTGGCGTCGGGTTTCAATAATATTTGGTTTCAATTTCCCTTTTTGATCTGTTAGCAGCCCCTCGTGGATGAGTTGTTTCAGGATGGTTTGGAATTCGGTGAATTCATCTTTTGTAAGGGGTAAATCGAGGGCAGCGGCCATTAATTGGTGAAAGGCGACTACTTCGTTGTGCGGTTCAACGTAGGCAGGATCAATGTCGGTAAAATAATCGTCTGGGTGCTCTCGATAATAGGTACTAATTGCATCATTTTGTCGTAGCGCTAACACTGCAATGCTCTCTTGTCCCTTTCTTCCTGCACGACCAATCCGTTGGGTGAGTCGTGTAATTCCAACCAGCATCGACACGACACCTTCCAAGTCTCCAATATCAATACCCAGTTCAAGCGTTGGCGTGGAAACCAGAACATCAAGTTCACCGCGACGAAAGTCATCTTCGACTCTTCGACGATAGGTCATGGGGAGTCCAGCTCGATGCACCGCGCTTTTGATCTGGGTTCGTCGGGCGATGAGCGATATTACTTCAGCGTTCTTGTGGGTGTTGGCAAAGACCAAGGTTTTCAAATCATGCTGAACCAATTCGCGTGCAACGCTGGCTATCATTGTGCTTTGGCTCACTCGTTCAGGATAGAGCATAAGGAAATGGATAGTTCCCTTTTTTCCTGTGTCACAATGAATATTCACCACTGATCGCCCAAAGAGCAATTCAGCGAATTCTTGGGCATTGGCTACCGTTGCAGAAGCTCCAATGATTTGCAGGGGCGGACAAATTCGTTCCAAACGCCGTAAGAGAAAATGGACGTTCGACCCAAAGGCTCCCACATACACGTGAAGCTCATCAAGGACAACATGTTTAGCTGTGCGTACTAGTCGCCGAATTGGATCCCTTGGGCGAATCAAATGGATATGGAGCATATCGGGGTTTGTAATCAGGATATCTGGGGGCTGACGAAAAATCGTAGCTCTTTGCGCCTTAGGTGTGTCACCGTCGAGAACAGCCACATCCAAACCCACACTGGATGCTAAGGTTGCTAGTTTTCCAGCTTGATCTCGCGCAAGAGCCTTTGTTGGGTAAATGAAGATTGCCTGAACAGCCCGTTTCTCCGCTGCACGCAGTGGTCCCCATCCGGTTTGCCTTTTCAAAATTTGTTGAATAATTGGCAGGGCAAATGCTTCAGTCTTACCTGTCGCAGTTGGCGCTGAAACCACTACGTCATGTCCTTCACGAATTTGCTGAATGGCTTTCTCTTGAAACTGGAAGAGCTGCGTCACACCTTGCCGTTTGAGAGCAGTTTTCAGCTGTTCATTCAAGGGTGCAGTGTCTATAGAACAGCCAAGTTCTGGAGCGGTTTCGGGGAATTGTCGATATTTTACCAAGTGGTACGCTGAATCCATGAGAATGCGTTGTACAACTTCGGGGAGGGAGTCGAAAGAAGAGACGCCTGCTTTTCCAAGTTGCCGTTTCCATTCTTCCCGTGATCGCGGTGGAGCACGTTGAACTGGTTTCTCAATTCTTTTCCGAGATTTCTCTTTGATAGGTGCTTTTTGTGTGGGTTCACCACGTTCCATAATATCCATGAACCGAAGATAGGCGGCGACGGGATCACTTACTTCTCCTGGGCGTGTCCGATGACTTGCACCACATTGCGTACAGATGACTTTGAACTGGTTTCCGGTGCGGCGAACCTCTACATACCCAGAACAGCGTGGACAAATCCGGTAGCACATCGTTTGCTCCCACCAGCGCTTTCAATTATCTATAATTTAAAGACTTTAGGAGAGCCTATGATAAATGTAAAGAAAGAACTAAAGGTTTTAAGGGTTGAAGCTCTCTCCTCTCATTGGGGAGTTGTGCATTAGAATTCAATCAAAGTCTAGGAAGCCCATAAAATCTCGGATTGCTGACTGGCTCTACAATTATTGGTCCTATTTTCTTGTGATGGTGCTGTTTCCTCTCATTTTTGGTTTCATTATGGTTGTCATAGCCTTTTATTGGGTTCTTGTGTATATTTTCGCAAATTATTGGCCCATCCTTCTCCTTCTTTTTGTTTTAACAATCGGGGTCATGATATTTGTATTCCTAATTCCTGAGAGAAAGGGACAAGTACAAATCGACAGAATCCGACGAGAAATGGATCAGCAAATAAGTATCCCACAAACGCCTGGGGGAAGAAACACAGGAAAAGGAGGATTTCCGATTAGTAGTGGAAGGCGAACACGCCGTCACCGAAAAGATGGGGACTGAGAACTTCAAATCCCGATTCTAAACAAGACCTGTACTCTCGATCACTCAACATAGCTTTAAATTCCTGAAGTAATGAGATTGGTATAAGGTGAGTAGGATTTCGGTTGGTAAAAGTAAACCCAAACGTAGAATGAGTAGGGAACAAAGGAGCCGGGAAACGTGCCTTTTAGGGTTGTTTCTCTTCTTGACTTTAATTTTTGCTGGGCTTCTTATAACGGTCCCGTTTTTTGCAGTACTATTTGGGCTCTTTGCTGGTTTGTTTTTCATCTTTCTAATTCTTCCTCGGGATCGGGTGCCCCCCGACCTTAAACGCATTAGAAGGGATATTGATCGCCGTGCTCATTTTCCTGCTGGTGCGTATGGAAAGGGTGTCGTGAGTTTTGAGGATGGAGGACCTACTCCCTATCAAAAAGAGGATAAGGACTATTAACATCTCGAATCAGTGGTATTTAATCGAGATAGTTTTTGATGAGATAGAGGAGCTCTTCTTCTAACGTGGGGAGGATTTGAGGATTCTCTATGATACGGGCAATTTCAGTACCATCAGGGGCATAAAGAAGAATGGTGGGAATGGCTTTGATATTGAGGGTATCGACTTCCGGAGGGCTTGGAGGGACCGCCCATTGACGCCTAGGGTTTAAGGGGTCGGTTTTTACACCACCAAGAACATAGATTGGTATGCCCGTTGCCTCGTGGATCAGTTCGAGGACAGGAATATTGGCTACGCAATCCTTACACCAATCGGCTCCAATGGCGACCACCACGAATTGGTTTGCACTCTTCTTTATGGATTCAAGAACTTCGGTTTTTGGTTGGTATTCTGTGCGTCTTGCTTCGTATTTTGGGCGACAATCGACTGAACAGGTGGTCATGTATTCAGAAATCGGCTTTGCACGGGTTAGCATATCCTCAAATTGCTGAGATATCATGAGTTTTTCAACCGCACTAAAATTTTGTTTGCCACTATAAGGTAATGATCTGAGTGTCGCGGGGAACAATAATTTTACCTGAGAAAGAGGTTCGAATACTGCGCAGCGCCTCACCTAGCTCTTCAAGGAGCTCAGGATACAAATGAGTCAGCACCAAAGCCTTGACATCAGCTTCAGCCGCGAGTCTGCCTAAATCCTCAGGTGTCGTGTGCGTAGACGCTTCTTCCTTCATGCGGTCTGGAAAAGAACATTCATGAATCAACAAATCAGCACCTTTTGCTGCTTTTAGCACGGTCTTGCAAGGGGCTGTATCTCCAGAGTAGACAACACGTTTGCCCTCGGCTTCAATATGGAACCCATACGCCTCAATATCGCCATGATCCACTGGAAACGCCAACACAGTCCAATTCCGAGTTTTAACTTGGAATCCGGGTTCAACCTGATGATACTTGAGCTTGACCTTCCCCTGCAAATAAGAGAAAATTTGCCCAAGACTACCAACCATTTTAAGCAACAATGAAGGCGCATAGACATTCAACGTCTTTTCATAACCAGAAAGCCAAAGGCTCTGGATGAGAGCAACTATGTCTGAAACATGATCAATATGTAAATGACTGATGAAAATGTGCTCAATTTTGCTGATATCCTCTAGACTACACGAAAGACGATGAAGGACACCTGCCCCTAAATCAAAAATGAGAGGCTCTCCTGCGATTTCTATCATCAATCCAGCAGATACACGGTCCGGAGAAAGCAGCGACGCCCCGCTGCCTAGAATCGTTACTTCCAATAGGCTCGACCCCACACAGCTTGAAGTACTCACCCTTTTATCAACTTTCCTCAAAAGTAAAAAAACCTATTATATTCACACTAACTACGCAAAGTTGAAATAGCTTCGACATAGAGTAAGAAAAGTAAGCGGAAGCTACCCTCAGGGGATCCGGATGATACACCACGTCTACATCATCGACGCACGCGATGAGATCGTCGTCCAGAAAAAATTCTGGATTATTACAGTCAATGTCAGAGAAATGCAAGACTTTGCTAGCCGTGTCAAAGAAGCCCAAGATACCATCATCGAAGAAATCGGACCTATCAAATACATCGGCAAACCCTTGGGACGTGGCATCGTCGTCCTCTGCGCCGAAGGCGTCGACGATGACGACACCCTCCGCGAAAAACTGGACCGCGTCACCTACGAATTCCGCCGGGTCATCAGCTACGAAGTCGAATACGAAACCTTCATGGACAAAGTCGACGAATACGTCACCACCACCCTCAAAGTTAGCATCATCGGCTACGGCGGCGTCGGCAAAACAACCCTCGTCACCCTCCTCAATGGTGGTGTTCCCCCCACAACCTATGTTCCCACCATCGCCATCGACATCCAAAAAATCGAAGGCGCCCGTATCGGCACCTACGAAGTCTCCACCTGGGACTTTGCCGGCCAGGATCGCTTCCGCAAGCTTTGGGAACTCTACTTCCGCGGAAGCCGAATTATCCTTCTAGTCACCGATTCCACCTTAGAAAATGTATTGAACAGCAAAGACATCATCGACCTGATTCGACGCAAAGACATCGCTGCCCAGTTACTCGCCATCGCGAACAAACAAGACCTTCCCGGAGCATTATCTCCCCAATTAGTCCAACGAATTTTAGGAATCAAAGCCTATGGAATGGTGGCGATCGATCCGAACAACCGGGAGAAGGCGCTAGAAATTATCAAGGAAGCCTTGAAATTATCAGCACCCAAGGAAGAACCGGTGGCTCCAAAGCCCGAAATGGTCTTCGAGTAACAACTCCTCTTTTGGTCTTTGCCAGCTCAGAATCGTTGAAATATTCCCCTTTCTCTATTAAGTATGGATAATGGGAGTTTGTATAAATGCTGTATATTATTTATGTTCAGCCTTATCTTGCACTCCCGCTCATCATAGTAAATTTAGCTGTGATTTATTGGGTGAAGAAACAAAGCGAAAGATCAAGAGGGGCGTCCTGTAATGACATCGTTCTAGCTGTGGTGTTTGCCTGTATAGCCCTCTCTCTAGGAATGACGTCCTCTTTCTATTCAATTTTAGAGCCTGTGCTGATCATTTTTGCAGTTGATGCTTTCCTCATCATGTTATGGGTTGTCTGGAAACTAGTCTACAAAACCGGGAAACAATATCGCTAATGTAGGGTTCTTATCGTTTGGTTTTGGTCGAGTTTTACTGGAGTCAAGAACACAAAATTTGGGGATAAGTATTAGCAGGTTTATCAGTTATTCATCGTCTGTTTTTCTTCCAATTAGATAGGTTAAACCGGTGATAATTGTAAAAATAACAACTAATGCAAGGCATGTATTGATGATAGTTGCTTGTGGGGTAATAGGAGGAGGTGTTGGTGGCGGTGGCTCTGGTGGCAGTGGCTCTGTTCCTGGGACAAGAACATAGCTGTTGACAATTAGACTCCAACCGCTAGCCCATCCTTCGTTGTCGTAGGCCTGAACGCGGAAGTAGAAGATTGTGTCATTTTCGAGCCATTCGATAAAAAGTGATGTATCTGCATGTGCTCCATTATTCAAAAGGGGGTAGAATAGCGGGGATTGGGCAATTTCGTATCGATAGAAAGTCACAACGCCGTCTAAATCCTTGCTGGTCGTCCAGATTACCGTTATGTTATGTGATGGATTTGGATTCTGAAGAGGATTAACCAGAGGACGAGTCGGTCGACTATGATTAAATCCATAAATTGAAATGTAAAAGGACCTATTTCCTGACACTTGGTTTATTTCTTCATGTGCGACAACCAACTGTGTGTGGTTCACTGGAACTAGGCTACTTAACTTGGGAACCGTATTCACACCCGTTTCAGTCCAACGACTGAGAATTTGTCCTGAAGCGCTCAATTTGTATACGATTCCTTGGAATGGATCAAAACAGAAAAAGCTACCATCCTGATTTCGATGTAAATCTCTAACACTCGAATCAGTTGTTGGAGCAGTTAGCGTCTTTATCATTTGAGTTGATGATAAACTCCAGATAGAAAGTCCCAAATTAACATCAATGACCGTAAGATATCCATTATCCGCTGTAACAGAATAGATGAATTGAAATTGACTTGCCCCTGCTCCAGATTCACCCCAGGTCCTCAAGAGGGTACCTTCCATTGAATACTCATAGAATACAGGGGTGCTGTCACAGGCGACAATGATTTTCTTTTCTAGCTCATCGATAGTCAAATCTTGAATAAATACATTTGAAGGAGGTATCATCCAATAAGCCACCTCTGTACCATTTACATCGATTTTTCTAATTTCATTCTCATAGAATTCAATAAGCGAATTGTTCCAGTATTCTATTTCACAAACTTCCTCCGTTCCTATTTGTTGAAGCCCATTGGTCGTAGTATTGAAGCCGTAAATAAATCCTGAATAATAATCGTAATCGGAAACAACAAGGTAGAAGGTATCTTCTCCATTAAAACAGATGTCTAAAATATGATCCCAGCCCATTGATGGAAAAAGGAGCCATTTCTCTCGTTTGTCATACTGTTGAAGAATATCTTCGGATTCGAGATGGAGAAAGCTGTTTGTCCAAAGAGGCCGTTCAGGTGGGTTGATTAATAGTAAGGCTTCCCATTCTTGGTCTGTTAACCGATTATTAATTGGTTGGGTAAATTCGTAATAGCTGAAGACAAGCCCCACAAAAATTAACGGGTTATCTCCTGGAAGCTCATGAATCACTAACAATGGGTTAAATGGTCCTACTCCTTCCTCTAAAACACGGTCAGATTCCCAGTCGGAAAAAATATCGGCGACGAGCATGGGTTCCTTATTCCCATACTTGCCTGGACCTTCCCCAAAATCTCGAAGGAGCTCCTCTTCAAGAGTCGCTAGTGGAATCCCGTCTTTGACTTTTTGGGCAATATTCTCATAAGAATTCACTTCGCCAGCCAGAAAGTTAAGATGTTGGCTGATGCGACTTGTGGTGAGGTTTGTTTCTATGAGAAGCGTGTGAAGATGAGAAATAAGCTCACGTAGTTCTGAGTAAAACTCTGGTATGGGTTCAGCAATTGCTGCTGCTGACGGAACTCCATAGCTTCCCCCTTGCTTAGCATAGAGTATATAATCGTGGCGAAGCTGTGTATACGAACCTAAGGCGGTGTTGAGCTTTTCATCTAACCAAGCTGTTGTGTTCATGAAAGCTGGATAAGAATCATCAAAAGGTTCTACAAGCGTTGCAAGAAGTTTAAACCAATTTGTGTAAATACATGACTGCCAATCGGTTTCAGTATAATTCGCTTCTATATCAGCTCTCAATGCCCGAAGTGTGGGTTCTAATGCTGGGTAAGCTTTTGTCTGTTCAGTTATCAATTCTAAGGCACGTTGAGATCCTGCCATGGTATACATTGATTCTAACGCTGTGGGTAACATCCTCCCCATAATATTCGGGTCTGTGGTCTGTTGATATGCTGCTCCGTCAGGAATCCAACGTTCACCCATCACCTGACAATATTTCGAAGGACTCATCCCCGCGATTGGGACTATCTGTGATACCGGGTAGACCTCCTTTTGAAATTCTTCTTTTAGTAAAGTGACATTCGCTTCAGACTCTAATATATTTGGTACAAAAGAGAGTCCAAACACTGAATCAACAGCGTATTGGATGAGTGTCGGTGTAACGCTATCTGCATAACCAGCAAAACGTCCAGTTACATTATAAATCACCGACCATAAATCGCCTATCCGGCTGTCTCGGAGCATCTCTGAGAAAAGGACAGCCTGACGGATATGGCGTGAAGTAAGTGAAAGACAAAATGTATCGTCCAATTGGAAAATGCGACGACCCAACCATTTCATACACCGAAAATAAGCTTCAAGAGTGGCGTTCCCCGCATAATGCCCGCGGGGTTTGTATTGCGTATAATCTTCACCAGGATAGTACTGAACTAATGATGCATCAAGAATATTGGTAACAAATGAATCTACGTCACTGGATGCATATCCTGGAACTGGCCAGCTATCATTTAACAAACGACAAGCAACAGAAAACAATACAACATTCCCATACACAGCAGCAGTCACATTGAGCAAGGTGGGAGGTAATGCTGCATACATCACAACACTCGCATTCTGCAACTCATGAACTAAAATCTCAAGCATTCCAATAAGATGGCCTGCCTCAACCATTTTCAAGATATCTTCATGTACAACATGGAATGCATGAAGCCATGCATCCGTGGTAACGATAATTGGAATATCCCTCTGAACCCAGTCAGAGTAAACCTCTCCCAATGACTCATATCTATGATTCCCCAGAACTAGCACTCCTTCGGTAAGTAATCGTGCTTCTTCGTCTGGTGAAAGATCAAACAGGGTTCGGATATCATTTAGATTGGAAGGCTGGGGAAACGGCAAGTCTATCTTCATCGCTTTTTGGTTTCTGATACCGGCTGAATTGGATGAAGACGATCCCAAAGCGAGAGTCCAAACTGGCAAAAATAGGCTACACGCGAGAAGGTGCACTAAAAAGACCGACCACCTTCTACGACGTAAACTCCTCAAAGTAATCCCACTAAGTATCCAACTGCACTCATTCTTATTCATTCAGGGTTTTTATAATTAGTTCTTGTGTTCGATTCTATCTTCACAAGCTTGGCTAGTCAATCCATTATTTGCTCTCAGTATCCTTCTTAGACGTGAAGAATTGGGTGAGGGCTGGTCGGGTGGGTTTGTAGTCTTTCTCGATTAGACCACTGTCTATGAATTTTTTCAACTGCAGAGCTTGTTCGATTCGGAAATCAAGACCATTGTGCTCATCTGATTTGGATTCACACACAATGCTCACTTTATCAATGAAATTCTGTTCGCGAAGAACGGATAGAAACAGCTTCCAGGGGACATTACTCCCCCCATTCAATGGAGCATGACGTACTTCCCCCCATCGGTTCGCAAAAATGCCTGAAAGATGTATTGGGAGGCGCCAGCGTGATAGGTCAATCTGTTGCTCAATGAGTTCCAGCCGTCGTAGAATACCACCTTCCGAAGTAACATCTCCACCGCGGGCGAAATCATGAGCAAAATCCCAGCAGAAAAGGCATCCTGCTTCTCCTGCAACTTCACAGACTTCGTCGAAGCTTCCAAAACCAGCAATCTTTCCAGCCACTTCAGGGGCGGGGACAGCAGTGATCTGATCATCTTCTATCTTTGTCATGATTTCTTTTAATCGTCGTAAGACTCGATGTTTCGCTTTGGTCTTTTTGTACCGTGAACCGGGATGGAAGGTAACATGTGTTGCTCCTATAAGGTCAGCGATATGTAAGCAACGAGTCATGTGGGCGCGACTGGTTCGGAGCTTTCCCTTTTCCCTAGTGGTCAAGGAGATAACATAGGGACCATGGATACTGACATGGAAGTCTTGGAGTTGATTCCCAATATTCTTCGCCCGTTCTTTGGAAGGATAACCGGGTAAGCCACCCCGGGGATTCCCTAGGACATTAGAGAGGCATAGAAGTTCGGTAGCTCTCAGCTCTTCAGCTCGCAGTCGGACTAATACCTGGTTGATGATTGAATCTGACGTGAAGGTGCTTAATGGGAAGGCTGCGAGTCCCACGATGGATTTAGGGGCTTTTAGCACGGTGTGTTCGCCTATCTGTGTTTGGTGCGAGTCTGCCTTTAAGTGTGCGGAATAAGGGATTTGATGTATCTACGGGGAAGCAGTTGGCTTCTGATTGAATTCGAAAGGTTTATATTTGTGAACGATTCTAATCTTCTAAAGAACGAAAAATTTCTATCGTTTGGTAAACGTCTACAATCGTAAAATAACCGAACGGAGTCGAATGATATGAAGAAAAAATATGATACTGAATGCTGTGTTAGAGAGAAAATGCTTGCGCAAATTTACCGTTATAGGCGTATTTGCTAGGGGTTGAAAGTGAAATGTCTTGGTTTGGACGAAAGAAAGACAAAGAAGGAGATTCGAAAGAAGAACTTCGGGAAGAAATGGAACGCTTAGAAAAACAGATGCAAGATCTGCGAAAACGGTTAGAGAAAGAGGGAAAGACCCCCGAACATGATGAACCTCGGGAATCCCGGGAACATCCAAGATCGTCCAGGTCTCGAAAAGGTGTTCGAGTTGCATTTGATAATGAAGCCTTTGGTGATGAAATGGCAGAGTTTGGTCGGCAGATGGGTGCTGCGGGTAAGGAATTAGGCGACTACATTAAGCTAGTGGTTTCCGATGCTATGCGTGGGGCCAATCGCGCTATGCGAAGCGTGTTTATTGGACCGGATGGTGCTCGGTTAAATATTGATGAAGCTGGAGTCGCTTTTGGCAAATCTGCTGGTGAAGCTCTTCGAAAGGTACCAGCCAATCAGGCGGAACGGTTACTTTCACCGCTAGCCAGTGCAGAGCGAATTGAACTTTTGTATTTGCTTGCAGAAGAACCCCGCTACCATCAAGATCTTATGGAGTTATCTGGATTAAAGCCAGGGACACTCCCTCATCATCTTAAGCAATTAGAAGAAGCCGGGTATGTCACCCAGGAACGGGTGCGAGGACGTTATCTGATTACAATCCCTGGTCGTATGGCGTTAAAACTTGCAGAGTATCTCCATAATCAGATGGTTTCAGGAATTGGAAAGGGTACGGAAGAAGACTAATGAGTGTGATGTCAAATGAGTTCTAGTTCAACTTGGGGTAATCGGGACCAAGAATTGGTTCTTGGGGCATTAGCTGGAAAGGTGGTTCACCCGACAGATATTGCGCAATCAGAGAAAGCCTTGCTCAGCGTTAATGAGGGCACACTCTATTTTCCGATTTTCTATCAACAGAAGGAAGTTGGCGGGGTCTTCATAGGATTTGGTCAAGCTATTATTGATGCCATTGCTGAAACCCATCGGGGTGCGGTCGGACGAAGTCACAGTTTTAATTGGAATGGTAGTCTTCTTTTGTTATGTGAAGACGGCGAATGGACACCACCTAGTACTTCCCATCCGAAAGAGAAGGATTTGAACCAATTTCATTTGGAATCCGCTGATGACGCTTATGAAAGGGCCCAGGAAATATTCAACCGGTTCTTTGTGAATAATCGAAACTGGTTTACAGACACCTTCATCCAACGGCATCGTGGCTGGGTTGCAACTATCTTAGACACCCAATATGGGAAATGTGGAATAATTGCTAGTGAGAATCGATTAGTGTTCAAGAAAGGCGATCTGAAAATTGTATTGAGTGGTAATAAACTGGTACAAGTAGAAGGTCGTAAGAAAGTCTTTGTCGCTGGAAGAGCTGGAAAAATCGTCCGCTTCGGTTAATCATAGGTAGGTCCGAAGCGGGCCTCTCTTCCCACTTTTTAAATTTTAGTAGTTTTTTTAGAGCAATATCCGAGTCCAACTGTGAGTCAGTGGAAGAGCTTTTGAGGAGAAACATCCATGAACAGATGAATTTCGTCTGTGCTTCATCTCCGAAGACGGTGACGAGTCGGGCCTAAAGGAGTATTGCATCATGGCATCATCAGATCATGATACTTTAGTGAAAGCGTATAATGCACTTTTCCAAACTGCACGAGATGACCTTCAAGAAATTGCTAAACATCTTACTAAAGCAAAAGGACAAGGCCTTCTGGATATCTTGGAACAAATTTCTGAATTGCTTCAACGAATTGAATCGGCGTCGGAAGTTCCGCAGCTTGAAATTGAGGTTGCCCGGTCGATTGCTCGTGACTATGACACAATTGCCCAGCGTTGGCGAGAGCTAGAACAATATTTTGCAGACCAGATTCATTATGATGATTATGTATACCGTTCTGATGAAGAACGGGCTGAAGCAGCTGAGAAAGCCCTCAGCGTGATTCATGGCCAAGCGTTGCAGGCATTGGACGCTGCAGGAACAATGTTTGGCATTGCACGCGAATGGCGACGTGCTGCTAAAAGTTTCAGTACTGTAGTTCAGGCTCGAAAAACAGCTGCTGCTCCTTTGACTGCTATTCCGGCAATAATTCGCGAATACCGGTGTTATGAGCACCTTGACGATTCGGCGAACGTGTTGATAATTGGCCGAGCAATTCAGAAATTGCTGAATAGCGTGTCTGAGGATCTTTCTACTGACGATATCGCCATACTAAGAGAGGCTGTGGGCTTCTTCCGGAAAACTGCTATGACAGCGGTATCAAACCGACAGAAGGACCCTGATGTGAATATTCCTATTGCTGCTGTATATCTCTGGAATGAAGCCGAGGCGTTAGCTCTTATTACTCCACCAGACGATGATACAACGCTTAATCGATTTCGAGCACTTGCGGAATTCTTTGAACAGATTGGAAAAGAAGAACTGACTAAATCGGAACCTTCTATTCAGCGCTTTGTTGCCAGTTATATGGAAGGGGCTTTTGCTTATTTACGCATTACACGCGACTTCGAAGGATTCACAGTTGAAGAAGCTAAACAACACTGTCTTCATCTTACAAAGTTTGCTGCGGATTTCGTTCTCACCTTGATGGAACGACTGGGATACCAACGGGTAGCGGTCGTGGAGGATTCAGCAAAAGCGGTGAAAGGGCTCATCGCGATTTTCGAGATGGTTAAACGAGGATATCAGGGCTCAAAGGCTTTTGAAGAATTGGCCACGCAAGCAGGGACGATCCTTGTTCAAGCACAACAACGCCAAGATCAACCACTCATTGACCTAGCAATGGTCTATCGCTGGCTTTGTGAAGGTTCAGCCCGGGGTTTATACGTTATCTGCTTGAAACTCATTGCTGATCTCTACCGAGTAGGAATTGTAAGTGATGTCTTAGATATTGGATCCAAAGAAGAACTTCGTCAAAGAATTCTCGACCTCGTTGCGGTTTCAGATCAGGATGAATTATTTGATTTACTAATCGATGCAGAAGTTGAATTCGATGATGTCGTCGATTTGTTCAAAAGCTTGGATCTTTATTGGGTTGCCGCTATCTGTAAACTCTGTCAAGGGCAACTTCGACAAGATCTCAGTTATCTTGAGGCGGAAACAGAAACAATCCTTTCCCCCGGAACTTCAGGGGCTACCGAAGATGAAGGGGATGAAGTGGATGCCATGCCATTTTGGGGAGCAGCACCATCTCGAGACTTTACTACTGCCGCAGAGTTATTCTCTCAAGCCTATCGACTTCAACGTGGTTTCGAAGAAAGTGTCTATGATGAAACAAAGGAATCTTGGATGCCCTATCGTGATCCAGACGATATTCGGCGAAGAGCCGCTTATAGCAGCTGGCTAGCTGGACTGGCAAATCTGGAAGAAGGCAATACTGAGGATGGTGGACGCGCCCTATTTAGTGCTAAAAATGCTTACGAATTGTTAAATCGGCATCATGAAGCGATTTCCTGCCTAGAAGTATGGCTAAAAGAACTCGTAACTACCATTAGCTCTGATGAGGGAGGTGGCGCACGACCAACTGAAGAACGATTACAAGAAGTTCTGAATGTCTGCGATGAACTAGTTGGATTATACTCTATTCGTCGCAAAACATCAGATACCGTGACAGACATTCTTAACATTGTTGGATTCCTTCAAACCCATGTTGGACTAGAAAATTGGACATTAGATGTATTTCTTCGTGCCCTCGAATATACACGTGAATCCCTCAAAATCGCTTACCCCCTTGGTATTCCCAACACCTCTTTAGAAAAACTGCGCTTCCTACGAGATGAACTCAAAGAATTCCTTAATGGCGATTTCGCAATCGGAATTTACCCCGATTTCAGAACCGAAACAACGATCTATTTTGAAGCTGAGACTCCAGTCAAACTTGCTGTTCTTAATGTTTCAGCAAAAGAAGCTGCAAATCTGAGCGTTCGCCCCATGGGCGTTCTTCCTCATATTTCTCCAAGTAGCACCCAACCATGGAAAGCCTCTAGGGATTCATCACAGGTTACAATGAAAAACTTCTACATCGGATCAGATGATGATGCTTTTGAGATTTCTGACACAGTCTATTATAGAAAACCAGCTGATGCCTTTGGTCCACCTCGTCCGATTCCTGTCGCACTCGATAGTGCAGTCACTCCTGACCTAGAGTCTGATTCTCCTTCTGAGCAGATTTCAGGTGAACAACCCTGGCTAGGAGTAATGTGGACAGGAGACTACAGTGGATTGGCGCTGGGTACGCTTAAGGGTGTCACTGAAGAACCTGCTGGCCCCGAAACACCCATTTTAACCATAGATGAATTAAAACAAGCTGCATTTTTCACCGTCTTTACAAAGTCCGCTCGCGAAGGTAATATTCTACCAGGTCAAGTATTTCCCGTAAGTTTTGGAATCTATCGTCATGGAACAGATGACCTTCTCGGCATTCAAACCTTATTCTTTAAGATCGCTAGTCGTCCGAAAATCCTTAAAGCGGAAACAAACTGGGCTGAGAATATTGGCGATAGATGGGAAGAAACCTTTGGAATTACCTTTGAGAAAGGAGCCCATCTTCCGATGTATGTCCCTCGGTTTGCGCCCGAATATGAAAGTAAAGTTTATGTAAACCCCCAAAACCTCACTCCAACAATAACTTTGGGCTCTGATGCTGTTGAACTTACTCAATACCTCCAACAGGTTCCGTACAAGTTTAGACTTCGCTACAAAGGTAAACGCGAGCTTCAATCAGGAAATAACTACTTAGTCGAAAGTAACATCACACTCGAAATGCCGATACCCGAAAAAATCGGCGGTGAATATGAATTTCTCCACATCAAAACACCTCCCCGTATACTAACGGCAGACGAACTCGCAATGCCTCGGCTTCGAAATGGGGTAAACTTTCAGGAACTTTTCTATGGCACCGTCTTCATCGGGGATGCCAAATATGATGGGGAATATTTTGTTTATCGCCTTTGGGTATGTTTCGAACCAGGTGAGCAGAATCCTGCCCCTGGGGCCAACTATCGGCAGGGGTGGACAAATCATCGCCTCGACATCTTCCTTGATCCTAAAACATGGGACCCTCGCCTGCTCATAACTGACTACTATGTTGAATTTGAAGACGGGCGGAGTGAATGGGTAGAAGCCCTTTTCACATTTAGAGCAGCTAGTTCTACTCTCTTTGGCATCCGTCGATTAACCGCTGATCTGAAGCGGGAAGCAAACCTCGCCTCATACCCAGATTCTTTTGAATCAGAAATTCGGTATGCTCTTACCCCCCTTAATGTTGATGCACAAACCCCTTTGAAAATCACTGGATTTGCACTCGGACAACGTTTAGGATTTATCGAACTTGTACGTGCAAGTTGGGCACGTAATAAACAAGACGGGCCAGTGATATTCAAGCCTCCCAGAGCGCATTTATTCCGGGACTACTGGAGCCAACGTTATGAACATGGGCTTTATCGTGATGACTGGCAGGGCGAAGACCACACTAATCAATATGAAATGAAAGGAAATGATCGTAGTGGAGGGCAATCAAAGTATATTCGAGGATTTCGAGAAAGGGCCTTCCCCCATGAAATTGGTATCATGACTCGTGCCAAGGATCGTTGTGACCTTCTCATCACCCCTCCAGGTGATGGTGAAACTACCATTATCCGGAATCTCGTCAATCCACGAAAAATCGAGCTCTGGACCCGACCTCATGTTAGCTTCAGCCGACGATTCAACTTTATCGCCAAACACTTTGGCAAACCACCTAAAATCCACACTGCTAGTCTTTACTTCTATAGTACTCGCCGTGAGCTTAATCCTTACTTCAAAACCCGCGTTCGTGGCAAAGACCAATGGATCTACTATCCTGAACCGCGCTACTGGAATGGGAAACAGTGGGTACCGATTCCCCAAAACTTTAACGCTGCCGAACATCCCGAAAACCTCGCCCACGGTATCAACACCTGGCTCGAAGCCGATGCCTACTGGATTTATCGCTATGTCTGGTATTGGCCCCTTGAAATCACTCTACCGCTTCCCCACGACGACTGGGAGCGGGCTGACATCTGGGTCAATGCCCGTACTGGAAAAATTGAATGGATTTCGTCAGATTATCATTGGCGTGAATTGTGGTATCAGAATGCGGTTAAGGTAAGTGGTGTGAATCCCATCATTGATTTCCTGTTCAACTGGAATACTCCCGAACCACTTACAGTGAAAGATGGAGCTCCAATCCACAAATCTATCGCTCCCTATTTTGAAGAAGGGAAAACGGTAGGAGAGTTTGCTGATCAGTTACCGTGGATGTTCGCTCGCTTCAAACATAGCACTGAACATATGCATAAACTGCATTCCTCTTTCTGGGGTCGTAACAAAGTTAAACTGGTATATGGCACTTTAGGCATTCTCATCGTCCTACTCATCCTCTTCCTCTTCCCGCCCACTCGGAACTTCTTACTTAGTCTCCTTGGGCTACTTCCCTAACCATATAGAAAGCCTGCCCAACAATATCAAGCTTTAAGAACATCCGACACCCACCTCTTTATCATTCTGTAAACCTAAGTATCCGTTTAAGGTGATTAAGTTGAAAGCTGAAGATGTAAAGCATGTTACTGTCCTTGGCGCAGGACTTATGGGTCATGGCATCACCCAATCCTTCGCCCAAGCTGGTTACCCAGTAACCATGGTTGATATCAAAGACGAATTTATCCAAAAAGGCCTGGCAAATATCAAATGGAGTCTTGGTAAATTTCTCGAAAAAGGCAAAGTCTCCCAAGCTGATCATGATGCTATCCTCAAGCGAATAAGTGTATCAACGAACCGTGATGAGACGATTAAAGAAACTGATCTTATTGTGGAGGCCATTCCAGAAATTCTCTCACTTAAACAGGAAGTATTTGCTGATATTGACGCAAAGGCTCCCAAACACACTATTCTTGCTACAAATACCAGTTCCCTTCCCATTACAGATGTCGCTGCCTCCACCAAACACCCCGAAAAAGTGGTTGGTATGCATTTCTTTTCACCTGTTGTACGGATGAATATTGTTGAAATCATCAAAGGCGAGAAAACTTCCGATGATGCAGCAAAAGTCATCTATGCTTTGACTGAGAAGATGGGCAAAGAGCCAGTGATGTGTAACAAAGATGTCCCTGGCTTTATCGCGAATGGCGTTCAGATGTTTCCACTAAATTTTGTCGGGCAGCTAATTGATATGGGCAAGTTTACACCAGAGGAAATCGATTCTGCAACCACAATGAAGTTGGGGCTTCCCATGGGCACTTTTGGACTCTTAGACTTTGTCGGCATTGATGTGGTCTATAATGTGCTAAAGTTCATGACCACACGGATTCCTGGAATGAAAATGGCCAAATGCCTTGAAGAGAAAATGCAGAAAGGCGAATTAGGCGCTAAAACTGGGAAAGGCTTCTACGAACATCCTGGAAATCGCTGGCAGCGTCCCACGATTTGGTCCCAAGAATTAGCAGACAAGTTCGACCCACAATTAGTCGTGGTCATCGGCATAAATCGGGCAGCCGAATTGGTTGCTGATGATGTTGCTTCGCCAGCTGATATTGACAAAACTATGAAACTAGGCTTTAACCAACCAGTCGGAACACTTGAGCTCGCTGACTCCCTGGGCATCGATGCTGTCGTTGAAAAACTCGAATACGTTGCTAAAGAATACGACGACTTCTATGCTCCTCACCCACTCCTTAAAGAAATGATAAAAGATGGTAAGCTAGGGATGAAGACCAAAGAAGGATTCTTCAAATACTAATCAATTACTAGTAGCATGTATAAGGATTAGAATATCTTTTTTCTCCATCTTCTATCCGCTAGCTATCGAAGGGGAATACACGCTTGCAGATCCGAATCCAAATGGGCATGGGGTCCTTCGAATTTATGATAAATGCCCGGCGAGCAATTTTCTACACCTTCCTTACCCTGTTTATGGCAGAAATACTTGGAGCGAATTTCATCCAACTAGGGCTTGTGATTACGTTACCAATGCTTGCTAACGCTGCAATGCAAGCTTTTGTTTGGGGGCGGGTAAGTGATTGGATTCGACGCCGTAGATTACTAATTGTGATTGGGGAAACCTGTGCGGGTCTTGGCTATCTTATCATTTGGACGAATATTTCAGTTTGGACAATTATTATCGGACTAACCATCATCGAAGCAATCTGGTCAATGTCGAATACTGGGTGGTCTGCCTTATTTGCTGATTTAACCAAAATACATGAACGTTCGACTTTAATGGGTCGTATTAATGCGGTGGGTATCATCGGACGTATTTTTGGGGCAACGGTGATTGGATTCTTGTATGATTTTCCACTTCCAGGCGCTGGTTTCTTTTGGGTCTTCCCCATCGCCGCGGGAATCATGTTTGGTAGCGTTGTCACACTGGTTGCAACTGTTCCTGAAGTACAGCATCCATTAGGTTCTAAAGAACTCTCACAACCAACCCAGTCATCAGGCTTGAAACTAAGTTGGCGGGACCGATATCCCAAAAATTATCTCGTTTTTCTTGGTGTCTGGGCGTTTATTACGGTGGGGTGGGTCTGTTATCTCTCACTGTTCACAATCTATCTCCGAGCTGGGCTCAATCTTAATTCCATCGAAATCAGTCTTGTCCGTAATGTTAACTCAGCCGCTGGGTTGATCGCAGCTCCAGTTGCAGGTATTCTTGGTGACCGAATTGGTCGAAGACCAGTCATCATTGGGGCTCTAATTATTCAGACCATCACTTCCATTTTCTACGGCTTCGTAAACACACTGATCGGAATGTTAGTGGTTAATGGAGCTAATGGCATCGTACGACCCACTATTCACACCCTTGGTTATGCACTAGCTGCTGATATGATTCCTGAAACTCGACGTGGTGAACTCTTCGGTTTGTATAATGCTGTCTGGACAATCTCATTTGGTACATCACCCACTGCGATTGGTGGAGTTTATGCCACATGGCGAATGGATGGATACCTGAATCTAGGTGCCCCAACCGTGACTGCAGCCACTCAGGCTATTGTTGACACTTTCTTCCTCTCAGCTGGTCTTGTCATACTAGGTATCTTTCTATTCGGATTTGTGGTCAGGGAACCAGAGCAAAAAGAGGGAGAACCAGACATAATTCATGATGAAGAACCAATCGCAATAATGGATACGTTAGACTAAAATCATCTATCATCTCATCGGGTATTCAATTCTAAATTTCGAGGTAAGTTAGTGACTCCTTTCCTTCTCTTTCTATTTGGTGTAATCCTCATCTCATTGAGTGGGGCCCTCGCGCCTGGGCCACTCCTATTCACAAATCTTTCCAATGCTCCTCGTTGGGGATGGAAAGGTGGTATCTGGCTTTCACTAGGACATACCTGTGTTGAGTTGCCTGTTATTCTTCTCATTGCCTTCGGTTTAAGTTTCGTTATCTACATACCATTCGTTCAATTCACCATCGCTAGTCTCGGAGGTATCGTCCTACTATTCTTCGGAGTCTTACAAATTCGAGAAGCCTTAGCATCAACAGAAAAAATTGAACAAGAGGATTTAGCAAAATCAAAGCCAACCCGTCATCCATTCTTCATTGGTTTGATCTTCTCTGCCCTCAATCCTTTCTTCATCGTTTGGTGGTTTACCGTTGGTGCTACTATCGTTCTCACAGCACTCCTCTTTGCCGCATTAGGGGGTGTCTTAATCATGTTCTTGTCCCACGTCTGGATCGACTATGCATGGTTAACAGGAACTGCATGGGCAACACAAAGAGGATCACATCTAATTGGTTCGAAAGGATACCAAGTTCTCATCGCATTTTTTGGGTTACTTCTAATCTATTTTGGAATCCTCTTCTGCTATAATGCATACCTCCTTGTAAGCCTACTTTAGTCTTCGAGGGCTTGGCCAAATCCGCCCCCACCAGGGGTTTGGATGCTAATAATATCCCCCTTTTCTACCGTTAAAGTTACTTTTCCTGGAATTTCCTTCCATTTTCCATTATGCCAGTGGCGATTCTTTCCAAGGCGTCCGGGAAGACCTCCCTGTAATCCCCAAGCTCCAAAACGGCGCCGTTCACTCTGTACAGAAACAACTGCATTATCCACAAGAATTTTGATATCCCGTCGGATCCCCCATCCCCCTCGATATCGTCCTTTCCCTCCGCTATTTGGAATCAGATGATAACATTCAACTCGAAGCGGATAGGTGCTTTCCAGCGCTTCAATTGGCGTATTCGCGGTATTAGTCATATGGCTGTGAATCCCATCAATTCCATCTTTGGTAGGACGAGCACCCAGACCTCCCCCAATCGTCTCGTAAAAGGTGAAGGCTTGGGTAGTCCCAGGGATAACTCCCCCAATTGTCAGATTATTCATCGTGCCCTGACTTGCAGCTGGAATTTTGTCAGGAAGTGCATTCTTTAGCGCTCCCAATAAGACATCCACAATTCGCTGGGAAGTTTCAACGTTACCTGCAGATACAGCGGCAGGAGGAAGCGGATTGAGAACCGATCCCTCTGGGGCAATTACTGTCAAGGGTGAGTAACATCCCGCATTTACCGGAATTGTGGGATCTGTTACGCATCGAAGAACATAATATGAACAGGACAAAGTGACGGCTAACGGAGCATTGACATTCCCTCGAGTTTGTTTGCTACTTCCTGTAAAATCGAAGATAATCTGTCGCTCTTTGATTGAGACTTTGACTTTCAATTCAACGGGTTTTACAGATATTCCATCGTTATCCAGGTAATCAGTGAATGTAAAATCCCCCTTGGGTATTTGTCCAAGTTGTTGAAGCATCCGTTGACGTGAATATGCATGAAACTCGTCAAAAAATGTGGATACAGTGGATGTGGAATATTTAGCTAGGACTGATTCAAATCGGGTGGTGCCTGTTTTATTAGCCGCAATTTGAGCTCGGAGATCCCCTTCTCTTTCAAGCGGTGTGCGGACATTGGCGAGAAGTAATCGCCAAAGTCCCTTGTTAACGATTCCTTCCGCGACGAGTTTGGTGGGTGGGATTCGTAAACCTTCTTGAAAAATCTCGGTTGCTGCTCCAGGCATGGAGCCGGGGGCTGATCCTCCAACATCTGCATGGTGCGCACGATTTGCTACAAACCCTGCAATGGTTTCATTGAATATAACTGGAGAGATGATAGTAATGTCAGGAAGGTGTGTTCCTCCCTCATAGGGATCATTGAGGATGATGATATCGTCCTTTTTCCAGACAGAGGTCGGAAAAACTTCTAATGCAGCTTTAACCGATTCAGGCATGGCTCCTAAATGAACAGGGATATGCTCAGCCTGGCTGATCATCTGCCCCTTTGCATCAAAGGCAGCCGCAGAGCAATCTCGTCGCTCTTTGATGTTCGGTGAATATGCAGTTCGAACAAGAGTGGCACCCATTTCTTCGGCAACTGAGATAAACGCATTGCGAAGAACCTCGAAAGATATGGGATCCGTTTTCATTGGATTCCCTCCAAAACTATATTTCCGCCTTGTTGAACGCTGGCGCTGGTATCTGGGTGAATCACCGTAGTGGAATCCAGTTGCTCAATAATAGCTGGCCCTTCAATGAATGCACCACTTCCCAATGAAGAACGTTCGTAAATCGGCGTTAATGTGGAGTGGTTTAACTCCTCAAAAAACACCTGTCTTTTCAGACGAACTTTTGGAGTGCCTTTTTGTTTGGAGAGTTGGACTGCTTTGAGCTTAGGCATAGGTCCTTGAGCAATTACACGAAGATTAACAATCGTAACCTTTGCGTTAGGGGCAGCAAATCCGTATTGTGTCTGATGTTGAGTATGAAAACCTTGCTCCAATTGAGTCATCCACTTCCTTGATATTCGACCCTTCGGGACCGGTAATGTGATTTCGTATGCTTGTCCTGAATAACGAAGATCTGCGAGACGTTGAAGTTTCATAGCCTTTTGTGTTATACCTTGAGCTGATAGTCGGTCTTTTAGCTCGTGTTCAAGTTGCAAGAAAATCGAATTGATTCGGGAGAGATTAGGGGTTTGGGTTGATTCAAGAATAGTGTGGCTTTGATCAGTGCGAAGATTTGTTGTTAGTAAACCCAGAGCTGAATGCAGGCCAGGCGCATTAGGAATAATAACACGGGGAATTCCAAGATTTTTTGCGAGTGCCCACGCGTGCATTGGTCCTGCGCCTCCAAATGCCACCAATGCAAAATCACGAGGGTCATATCCACGTTGGATTGAGATTACACGAATAGCGCGTTCCATATTGGCGTTGACCACACGGATTACACCGTAGGCACATTCTTCAAGAGATAAGCTGAGTGGCTTTGCTAGTCCTTGTATCGATTGAGACGCCAGTTTAGTGTCTAATGCCATGGTTCCTCCTAAGAAATAGTTAGGGTTAAGGCGTCCTAAGATGAGATTTGCATCCGTAACCGTAGGCTCTACTCCACCTAGCCCATAAGCTGCAGGTCCTGGTTCTGCCCCCGCGCTTTGGGGGCCTACACGCAAAATCCCTCCTGCATCTATCCACCCGATGCTTCCTCCTCCTGCCCCAACGGTCTCCACATCAACCATAGGTAGTCTGCAGGGCAATTCGTCAATATGTCCTTCTGTTGTCTCTCGAATAGTACCCTGACTAATCAATGCGACGTCTGTGCTGGTTCCACCCATATCAAAGGTGATGACGTTTTCATGTTTTGTGACCTGACTCGTATAACGGCCACCTAAGGTTCCTCCTGCGAGACCACTGAATAAGAGTCGGGCTGCCTGATCTTCCGCTAGGTGAGATTGGAGAACACCACCATGACTTTGCATCACCAGCAATGGTGTCATTAGCCCAATCTCCTGTAAAGCAAGTACAAGCCGTTGTAGGTAGTTAGTGAGGACTGGGGTGACATAAGCATTCAATACTGTAGTGGACATTCGTTCATATTCACGGTATTCAGGTAAAATGGTGGAAGAAACGGAAATTGGAATCAATGAATCCTGCTGTCGAAGCTCTTCTGCGAGTTCTTCTTCATGCTGTGGATTCTGAAATGAAAAAAGAAGACATATTGCGACAGCATCAGAATTGAGGGCGGCTTTTTTCACTGCGATTTTAACTTCTTTTTCGGTTAATGGATTCAGAACCTCTCCGTCAAAACAAATCCGCTCGTCTACCCCTATTATCTTGTCGCGGGATACAAGTGGATGCACTCTATCGACATATAAATCATACAATGTAGACCGTTGTTGACGTCCGATTTTCAGAAGGTCCTCAAATCCTTTCGTCGTGATAAGACTTATCGTGGAGCCTTTTCTTTGAAGAACAGTATTGGTTGCAACAGTGGTACCATGGAGTAGATATTGAATCTTTTCAGCTGGAATTTTTGATTGTTCTAATGCTTTTTGAATCCCTTCTAATACACCGATTGACGAATCCTTGGGTGTTGATCGGACTTTTACGTGCCACCGCGTTCCTTTAGAATCAATTAACAATACATCGGTAAAGGTGCCTCCAACATCAATACCGATACGTACTGGCTCTTTATCAAGACCGTGTTCATGCATCTTGTTCCCGCAACAATCTCGTTAATTACTGTGATAAAGGCTTCTACCTTTACTATAACAATAACAGTCTTTTTTTAGATGCAGCCTAATTTCATACAACAAAGGCAGGCTATGTGTATGACTACCGGACAACCATCATCGATTAATTTGCACTCTTGTCAAGCACTCAAACCAAGTCGACGACAACCCTCCGTGTTAAAAACGATTAGCTATAAAGCATTCATCATTCCCGTTATACTGATGATTATTGGCGGTCTAATTTGGGGGCTCACAGCTTTTCTTAGTCCCTCAAATCTGCCTCTCATCCTCTTAGGGCAAATCATTTTCATGATTGGGATGTTTGTCACAATTATCCTCGGATTTTGGGTAATGACGATAGTCCGAATGCCCCCTCGCTAACAGATCTCTTGTCCTCTCAGTCTCCCTCATTCAGGGTATTGTTATCCATTCCAACCTTTAGTTTGTGTTTCACTATGGGTTCGAACCATTCAGGTCCCAATAACCTACCAACAACCACTCCTGGCATAATGGCAAGGAGTTGCACCATGAATAACCGAACTGAAATATCAATGGCTATCATTATTAGAATATCCAACAAATTCCAAGCCGCATAAATAGCGATAGCTAATGAAAGAATTCCGAAGAGAAAAAGAAATCCCATGAAGACAGCTAATAAGCCACTCATTATGGCATAGTGAATTTCAGTGCTATACATACCAATTATAATTCCAATTAGAACAACAAGCAATCCAAAAATCACGACATAAATAAGATTCACAAGAAAAGCGAAAACTGCAGCCGTGATTAAGAGTCCCCCACCGAGAATTGAGATGGCGGTTCGGATATACAGAGAAAGTCGTTCCTTCTGAGGTGCTGTTAGTTCCATTTTAGCTCACTTCCTCCACACCAGTCCAAGGCATGATAAAGTGTCGAAAAACCACATACAACCATGCTCCAACATAAGCGCGCATTGGATACTGGAATAGCCAGTTCCATTGCTCGCTGAGTTCTGCATTAACAATTGATTCTATAGCATCACCAGTGAACGTGAAATTTTCCCAAATAGTGGTTTCTTCACCAGGTGCTAAGATGATATCACCAAATGTATCTCTGTATGCAATTAATTGATCATTCAAGTAGACCACGAAGGCATATCCTTCAATGCGAATCAGCTTTGAACCATTATTCTTCAAGGGTAATTCGATGGCAATGATTCGAGTTGTCGAATTAGGTGTTATTTTTAGAACGCGACTTATTTGAGGAGCGAACTCATTGGTAGTATCATACACACCCACAAATTCCATGGAGAGAACAATACTTACAATCCCAGACACTACTATAACCAAAAAGAAGATGGCTGTAACTAGTTTCTGGTAGCGTTTCTGATTTAGTAGTGCTTTGATTCGTTTCATTTGGGGGCGTCACTCGCCCTGCGACAAAGTGTCTTCATTGTAAAAAGGTTACTGTCAATGCAAAGAGACTGTCAATTACCTATCATGCTAATAATTGCTACTTGCACCATAAGCAAAGCTTATAAAAGCCTAGTCTGAATTGGCAAGACGCTTGGATAAATGCTGGAGGCTAAGCATGTGGGCCTACGTGAGTTCGTAATACGGCGTATAATTAACAGCTTCATCCTTATTCTCGGCGCCATCATCTTCAATTTCTTCGTTTTTCGGATGATGCCCGGTGATCCTGTCTCGATTTTAATAAGCCCCTCAATCGATATTAACCAACAAGAACTTGCAGATGCACTTCGCGCCATGTGGGGCTTAGACCAACCCCTCCATGTTCAATTTGGTCAGTATATCGTAAATATGTTTACCTTCAACTTCGGAATTTCGTTTTCTGAAGGGAATCGCCCCGTGGTTGAATCTATTGCCGCTCGTCTTCCCAACACATTACTTCTGATGGGTACCGCGGCAATTGTCACCATCGTCATCGGCATCGCCACTGGTATCGCCGCTGCGTCTAAGCGAGGCGGCGCTTTTGACATGGGCATGGTCACCACAGCGCTGGTCCTCTATTCAGTTCCCACCTTCTGGCTGGGGATGATGTTTATCCTACTCTTTGGCTTCTACATTCCTATTTTCCCAATGGGGGGCACCGTTAGTGTACCCGCCCCGACTGATCCACTTGCTTATTCCTTGGATGTGGCATGGCACCTCGTACTTCCTGCCCTCACCCTGGCACTGGTTTCTTATGGTGGCTACATGCTCGTCATGCGGAACACCCTCATTGATGTGCTCACCGAAGACTATATCGTCACCGCCCGCGCTAAAGGCGTCGATGAACGCACGGTCTTATACAAGCACGCCCTCCGGAATGCGATTCTTCCCTTGGTGACCATGATTGCGTTAACCTTCGGGTTCCTCATTACCGGAGCGACCTTAACGGAAACGGTGTTTAACTGGTATGGTATTGGACGGTTGATATTCGACTCCGTCATTGCTCAGAATTATCCGGTCTTGCAGGCGCTTTTCTACATCATGGCGTTAACCGTGATTGTGGCGAACTTCATTGCCGATATTCTCTATGGCTTCTTGGATCCCCGTGTTCGATATGACTAATCTAGATGGTGAATAACTTGGTTCGATGGAATGAGTACCGTGATAGGCTCTTAGGCTTTTGGAGAGAGTACCGAAAAAGCAAGATGGGTATCGCTGGAATCAGTATCATCCTTTTCTTCACTGGTATGGCTCTTACTGCACCTCTTATAATGCCTTGGCCAAGCCCAATTTTGCCACAACAGGCTCCACCAATCGCCGCACCAATGTGGCTCCTACCTTTAGATCCTATAGGCTTTACCACAGTGTATCCGATTGAAAATGGCAATTTTGATGACAGTGACGCTGGCTGGTTCTATAACGAAACAATACAATCTGAAGGATATAATGTTGTGAATAATTCAGAGTTCAATGATAATGCGGATGAATGGAATTCCCTGATAGTAAATGGTGGAGGGATTACCTCTGCTGCCTATAATCCTTCAGCGGGTTCAACGACCTTTGGTGGGAGTGGGCCAGGCTGTTTTGAAGTCAGTTACGATGATACTAGCATAGTAACAGCCTATGGTGTTACAAACATTTACATCGAATACCAATTTAACTGGTTTGACGACAAATTTCCACCTGGATTAATGAGTTTTCACCCATCGTTAGTGAGAGTTGGATACTCGATTGAATTCAACATGGACAACACCTTCGATGAAGTTGAGCAATTCGAAGCTCGTCTCGCCGTTGAGCTCATGAATTCATCTTTAATTCCCTATGAACTCCATTCTCAGGTCTATACGGTGACGGGTCTTCGACCATGGTCCAGTCAGAGTTATGATATGCCCCAACGAAACGCCACAAGTGTGTTTTCTGCAACCGATCTAATGATATTGCGGTTCAATATCAGGATGTTTAACCCCTACGGCCATGATACTCCGGATGTAACTGTTCGCTTGGATGATATTCAATGTCAAATTCGTGCTAGCTACGCTGACCAGAGTGATAATCCCCTGATGGTTGGACAGTTTAGTAGCACCGATGGAAGTAATGCGAGTGGACCTGGAAGCTACCTCTTTACTTACGAGGACACTGATAATACAACAGCACATTATGGCTCGACTGCTTGGGTGGAATATGCATTCGATTGGAATGAGTTAGATACACCAGAAGAAGTCTACTACACTTACTACTATACAGTAGAAGCGGATGGCAACTGGGGTGACGCTCACGTCAATATTATCCAAGAATGCTATGTGGACAATACTGGAGAAACCGAAAACCTCTACTATTCCGATAACATTTATAGTGACCGTGCCTGGGGACCGGGTCCAAGAGTGATATGGAACGTTTTTGCGAGAAGTAACACCTTTGGCAATAGGGGAACACTGAGAGTGCGATTCCGTGTTCTTATCACCGATCCAACGCCCGAAGATACCGTAAGAATATCTGTCGGTGTAGACGACTGCGAATTAGAAGTATTAGGCAACTACTTCGGAAATCTCGGTGCTGGAGTATATGGAGAAGACCTTTTTGCACAATTACTATGGGGGGCAAGAATCGCTCTATTGGTAGGTCTCTGTGCAGCTTTCATTGCGGTCTTTGTAGGACTCATCGTTGGGCTCATCTCAGGATATTTTGGGGGAATCGTTGATGAAGTCCTCATGCGAGTAACCGATTTCTTCCTAGTCATTCCAGGTCTTCCACTGATGATCGTATTGGCTGCTATTCTCGAACCCCGTTGGTATAATATTGTCTTAGTGATAGCATTAACCGGATGGACGGGAACTGCCCGACTTGTTCGATCTCAGGTTCTTGCTGAAAGGCAAAAAGCCTATGTTGAAGCCGCACACGCCATCGGCGCAAGTGATCTTTACATTATCTTCCGCCACATATTACCCAATGTTACGCCTCTTCTCTTTGCCCAGATTACCCTTGGAGTAGCTGGATCAATACTATCCGAAGCGGGTCTCAGTTTCCTTGGGTTAACGCATCCTTATGACGTGAGTTGGGGTCGAATGCTACAAGCTGCTGCGACTGGAGGCGCATATACACAAGGTGCTTGGTGGTATCTCTTCTTTCCTGGTATGTGTATCGTCTTACTAGCGATGTCATTTACTCTTGTCGGATATGCAGTCGATGAGATACTCAATCCACGCCTTCGAATTCGCAAGGAGTAAGGAGGAAAAAGAAAATGGCTGTACTTGATGTAAACCACCTCAAGGCTTACTTTTTCATCGAAGCAGGTGCCGTTAAGGCTGTTGACGACGTATCTTTTGAATTAGAACGGGGAGAAACGCTCGGTTTAGCAGGAGAATCTGGTTGTGGCAAATCAACCACAGCTTACGCGCTCCTCAACCTCCTTCCTTACCCTGGACGCATTGTTGAAGGAGAAGTATTGCTTGATGGTGAAGATCTCACAAAGAAATCTCCTTCTGAGATGCGGAAGATACGTTGGGATGAAATCTCAATGGTCTTTCAAGGAGCAATGAATGCACTGAACCCAGTCCTGCGCATTGGTGACCAGATTGTTGAGGCTATTGTGCTCCATGAAAATGTTTCAACTGATGAAGCGTACAAGAAAATGGAAGACATCCTGGAAGTCGTGGGTGTTGATCCAACCAGAGCCCACAACTATCCCCATGAATTTAGTGGGGGAATGAAGCAGCGTGTCATGATCGCAATGGCATTAGTCACTGAACCCAAAGTCCTCATTGCTGATGAACCCACCACTGCTCTTGATGTAACCGTTGAGGCACAAGTTTTGAAACTTCTCAAAAGTCTACAACAAAAATTTCAGCTATCCATTATCCTCATTACACATGATCTTGCCACCATCGCCGAAGCGTGCGATCGCGTAGCGATTATGTATGCGGGACAAATTGTCGAACTAGCTGATGTAATTACCATCTATAAGGAACGGCTTCATCCCTATACCGAGGGTCTCATTCGATCAGTCCCCAGCTTATTGGGTACAGAAAAACTCGTACACATTCCTGGCGCTCCACCTGGGCTGGTCAACCCTCCCTCTGGGTGTCGCTTCCACCCACGTTGTCCGATAGCAACAGAAATCTGTACTCGAGAAGAACCAGAATTTCGGGAAATCAAAGAGAAGCATTTCGTCGCATGCCATCATGCAGATCAACTCTGGGGTAAAAACGTCTGGAAGTAATAACTTTGGCTACAACTGAAACTCTAATCAAAGTTCGGAACCTGAAAAAATACTTCCCGGTTCGCCGCGGTCTTATCGCTCAACTCGTTAGTCGCGAACAGATTTGGGTGAAGGCAGTTGACGATGTATCCTTCGACATTATGAAAAACGAAGTCTATGTGCTCGCGGGCGAATCTGGCTGTGGTAAGACAACCACAGGTCGTGTTATTCTAAACCTCACACCACCCAGTGATGGAAGCATCACCTATCAAGGTATGGATTTAACTGAAATCACCAAACAGGAAATGAAAGCCCTTCGTCCCAAACTCCAAATTATTTTCCAAGATCCCTATGAGAGTCTCAATCCCCGACTTAGTATTCATGATAGCATTGGAGAAGCACTTCAAGTCAATCGGCTTGCAGAAAGCCGCGAAGAATTAACTGAACGTATCAAAATGGCTATGGAAGATGTCCGACTCATTCCCCCTGAAGACTTCATATATCGATACCCTCACATGCTCAGTGGTGGACAGCGTCAACGTGTTGTCATTGCTCGTGCAATCGTTACACAACCCGAATTCATTGTCGCCGACGAACCCGTTTCTATGCTTGATGCTTCCATACGTGCTGAAATTCTCCAGCTCCTCAAAGACTTAATCAAAAAATATGATCTCACCTATCTTTACATCACCCACGACTTAGCCTCTGCTCGGTATATCGGGGACCGGATTGGCATCATGTATTTGGGAAAAATTGTAGAGTATGGTCCCGTCGGACGGGTAATCGATAATCCCAAACATCAATACACAGCGATTCTCGTTTCTGCGGTTCCCATTCCCGACCCAACTCTAGTTCATACACGACGCGCTCCCGTCGGTGAAGTTCCTTCGCCGATTAATCCACCACCAGGCTGTCGGTTCCATACCCGTTGCCCCTTGGCGGATGAGAAATGTCGACTCGAAGAACCTCCTTTCAAAGAGGTTGAAAAAGATCACTATGCTGCCTGTTGGCATTGGTTTGATCCCAAACAATGGGAAGACGAATGAGCTCTATCTCAGTTCGATATCGCTTAGTTCAAGCGTTCCTGTGTTTCACTCAATTATGTACTCCACTAGGCTATCACTGGTTGCGAAATAGCTGTTGGATGATTTCTGGTGCTTGAGGCGTGGCTTGTTTCAAATATTTGTCCTGGGAAAACAGGTCAAAGAATTTTGCCATCTCCCGGAGCTTGCCTACAACATCCAAAATGGTCCGTTTCTCAAAATCCATCTGTTTGATTACCACTTCAATATTTTCAAAAGTGGCATTCTCGAAAATCTTTGCTGCTTCTGGGACTTTTGGAATTTTCTTTGTAGCCAAGCAGATGAATGTATCTGCAAGACTTGAATAAAGGTCTTTTATGGACTCAAGAGTTCCCGTATATTGTTTTCCTTGGAGCAATTGATACGTCACTGTAAGCTGTAAATTCTTCAAAATGTATTGTTTATTCTCAGGATATTCTACGATGATTTCTGGGGGAAGATTAATGGGATCGATTAATCGAAGAGCATACATTTCCGCCTCCGTCTCCACAAGGCCTTCAGCTATCAATGCAGTCTGCATTTCTTTCCGAGCATAATGCCAAACTAGATTTGTATTGATATTCCTGCCCTCAGGAATGATGATAAAATGCAAACTTATCCCAAGGCCATACTGGCTTTTTGGACCACTAAGAAGAAAAGGCGTTCCCGTGTCAATGGGTAACGACGCCACATTGGAATCCATTTTTTCCGAAGGCTTACGTGGTACGGTTGTCTTGAATAATTTTAAGAGAGGAACAAACATCGTTGAAGACGGCGGCTTAGGCTTTCGTCGATAAAAAAACGACATAGCTGGTCACTACTCAATCAACAAAATATGGCTTGCTATTGGTCGAAGTAATTAATACTAACGGTTCATACGACGATCAACATGAAGCATGAACAGGGTTTGTCGTAAATCAGTGAGATTTGGTACCCGGGCAACCACGCCTTCAGCGACCAGTCGCTTCAACGCATACCGAACAGTTCGGGGGGCAAGATTGGTGTTTTTGACGATGTCTTTGCTGGTCATTGGACCATTACTTTCAATAACATGAATGATCTTTGAAGCACTCGGCGGTTCCTTGTGACTTCTAAACCACTTCACATTGCCACCCATCAAATCTTAAACGTTCCATTTTTAAAAGCGTTTCGAATACGGAAACGACAAAAGACGAAGAAATCTTCACAAATTCACTGGTTCCTTATAAAGCCCATTAATCTTGGATGAAAAATACACATTAACCTATAAAAAGCTCATCAAACCACTATTTCGACAACCTACTGTAAAGTAGGACAACGGATGGAAAAAACAAAATGAATGGAAGTTTGCTTCTTCCGAAGCGATCACAAACAGCACTATGGTTTTCAACGATTCTATTAGTTTCAATGTTTGTCGGTATCTCCGCTGCACCAATAAGTCAGCTCCTAGCGCCTGCATTTACATCATCAACTCCTTCAGTGTTACCAGAGAATTTCTTCAATGGGAATCCTACAACTTCAATGCCAAAGGATGTCATTGATCCACTCGCAAACATCAATAAGAACTTACACTCATGGATTGAAACCGGAAGCGTGCCCTCGAATATTCGTAGTCGAGACGGCGCCTCCGCTGTTATTCTTGGTGTAACATTAGATGTCGATTGGGATGAACTGGAACTCCTCATGGACATTAAAGATGTCTTCCAGGTAGGCCCAGGTTATCTTGTACAAGGCTGGGTTTCTACTCCCAAGAACCTCAAAGCAATTAACGCCCTTGATTACACTGGTATGATTACTGGTGACGAGTATATCGAATTTCGATCAGATTCTAATCAAGACCAACCCGTGGTCGACAAATATGTTGTGCGAGACATAATTGGCGTCGACGATATCGAAACCTACTATCCTGATATCAACGGAACAGGTGTCACAATTGGTATCTGCGATACAGGTGTTGACTTTGGTCACACTGATCTAGCTGGTCAACTTGACCGCGATGGTGGCTTACCCACCACTTTTGATCCTGGTGGAAATGGCATCATGATCACTAGCTACGCTCTTCCTGTGGTTGGTGGATATCTCCTAACAGAGGGTCTTGATTTCACCATGTGGGTCGCCGCATTCGGTGGCACACGCTTATCCAACACCACCTATGGCATCTACACTCACGATTTATTCGTTGGTGGATTTGGCGGAATCACAAGCATGTCTGGCTTTTATAAAGTCGGTATGGGTCTTATTGTTGGCTCAGGAGTTGCTCGCAACTTCTTCGTCTTCATGCTTGTTGACTCAACAACACCCTTTGTCTATGACACGCTTTACATCGACTGGGAAACCAGCTGGGCTATAACCGCAGACTATAATGGCATAGCAACCAGCGTTTCAGCAGACTGGGACTTCACCAATAACGCACCCCACCAATGGGGAGACGGGACAGAAGTCCTTGCCTTTGACGCGGATAGCGACGGTTATAATGACTACAGCGCTGGAAATCTTGGTTGGACCAACGATATCTATGACCTCATCACTGGTGACCTAATCGGTGGTATTGATCCTCAGGGTCGAGGATTTGCCCACTTCCACGATAGTGCATACCATGGTACATGGTGCGCTGGTTCTGCTGCTGGTGCAGGAATCCAGACGATGGACATCTACGGGAACGGCACACTCTACAATCTTCCTGGTATCGCTCCAGGCGCGAAGGTCATGGGCTTAATGACACTAACAGGCGGCGACTACCTCACCACCTGGTTCTGGGGCGCCGGATATCATCCAGCAACCAGTCCTCCATCGAGGCCTTGGTGGCTCTGGACGTATACGGGTGCTCACCAAGCCGATGTCCTCAGTAACTCCTGGGGCTATGTCGACGAATTCTTTGGTGGCGCATACAACTTCTTCTGGGGTGTTGACGGCTACAGTGGCATCGTTGACTTTCTCTCCTGTGGTGGTCTTGAAGACTGGAACGATTATGCTGGTCCACCTCATCCAGCACCGGTCTTTGTGTTCTCCGCAGGAAACGCAGGTCCTGGTTATGGTACCAGTGGATCACCGGCTGGCCAAACGGCTATTATGGTCGGTGCAAGCACCACCGCCCACTACGCCCAACCCACCTACAACAACGACAGTTCACTCGGTGCCCAACCCTACGACCAAATTGCTGACTTTTCCAGCAACGGTCCTTTCCCACAATCTAGTCCACTGCCAGATGTGGTAGCTCCTGGAGCCTACGCTTTCGATATTTCTCCATTAACCCTCGCTTACGGTGATGGAGCTGAAGCCTGGACAACCTGGGGTGGAACCAGTCAATCTGCACCCTTCACGGCTGGTGTCGTAGCGCTCATGAAACAAGTGAATAATGTTGCTCAACCCGATCCAGCAACCCGAGTCGGAGGCATCTATGAATCGCTCCTGAAAGCCTCAGCGGATGACATCGGTCAACCGGCCCTTCGACAAGGGGCTGGCCGCATCAACGCCTATCGGGCTATCGAAATGATGTTTGGCAATGCCACAGACCATTTCGGAAATCCGCTAGTCTACATGTGGAGTGACAATACCTTCGGCGAATGGGGAACCTATGGTGATGTGTCTGGCTGGTGGCGCGCCTGGTACATGAACATGTATTACGGTGTGGTTGCTGGCACCAACACTTACAGTGACGGCGACAGTTACTATCACCCAGGTGTTTCTGGCTTCGCCGGTGCACCCAACGTCACTTGGTATGATGCAGGATTCACCACACATTCCATGAAAGCTGGTGATACCAAGGAACTTCAGGTAGGAGCTGGGTTAGCTGGTGGGACGGTAGACCTAGACAGTATGAGCGCTGAATGGTTCACACTTGTCAACGAATCGAGTCAGACCTTCACATCTCTCAGCACGTATACAACCTATCCACTCTTTGCAACTGGACACTTCGATAAAGCCTTCCAGGCACAATTCATGGCCGCTGACTACGCCGTGATTCACCTCAACTATGGTGCCGACAACTTCGAAGAGGTCTATTTAACCAATGACCTATTCATGGCCAACTACGTGTTCCTCCATGACTGGAACGACACCAACGGTAACGGTATCATCGACTATCAAAGCGCTGATTCTGTTGGTGAAGTACGCCGTGTCAGTTACGACCAAACTGCCACTAATTGCCACCAAATCCATGTTGGCAATCCTGGTGCACAATGGAATGGCAACCGCAACGCAACCATCTACTACCACGATGTCGGGAACGAATTCTTCCTGTGGCGGTCACTTGAAGTTACCGTTACAATTCGACTCTTCAACCGTGTAACATGGAACTGGTTCAGCTTCGTCCAAGACTCTGGACAAATTTGGAATGTCACCGTTGACGTACCCAGTGGAGCCTCACCCGGTTACTACTCTGGGTTTGTTACGGGAACCTACAGTGGATTCACCAAAGAATTCCCCGTAGTTGTCCGAGTTGATGGCGATGTTGCCCCTGGCTCAAGTCTCACATGGGGCGGAACAGATGGTCATCCCTATGACAACGGCGCTATCACTGGTGGTCTAGACTGGGATGGACGCCACCGCACAGGCGAATGGCGATTCTACATCATCGATGTCACCGACGACCTTGATACAGGTGATAACATTACCACGTGGATCATGACCAACGTGACATGGATGGATCCCGACACTACAGTCGATATCTTCTTCCTCATGACAGGCTACGGAAACAATGCGTGGCTCGGTGGAGATTGGTTCAGTTCTGACACCCAATACGTGACCGGTGGTCGCTGGGATGGTGAATCAACTTCACCAACCAGTCAGGTTCACTTCACCGACTTCGCTTGGGGTGCAGGAGTCTCTGGTACATCTCGTGGATGGTTCATGCTAGTTCTCCATGTTTCCCGCTATGGTGGAAACTATATCCCTGAGAACCTTACTATCACCGTTACACCAGTGAACAATGCCACCTTGCCTTCTTACGTCGATTACTCCTTTGCTGGATTCCCGGCTGGTGTGGGCGATGTGAATGTTACCACCTCAACGATTACTAATCAAGAAATTGTTGCAGATGGTAGCTATACAGGACCACACGCCAGTCTAACTGCAACTCTCGATCCATACTCGGTTCCTGGATTCCCATCAGTTGAAGTTGACGCTGTGGATCTTCAGTACCGACTCTCCGATGTTCGAACCTTCACTGGATGGTTCGTTGAAAGCAACTGTACACCTGATTCCAACTATGGTGGCCCACCATGGGATGCCGAGTTCGAATGGGAAGGAATCGCAGCAGGCATGGCTCTCACTGCTTATTGTGAGTGGTATGCATCACCCGACCTCCTCACACCAGACATTGACTTCTTCCTCTATGCGCCCAACGGACAAGTCTTCGGCAACTGGAACCCCTTCGATACTCCTGAACTCATCGAAGTCATTGCTCCAGTTAGTGGAACCTACATTGTCGGAGTAGACTACTTCGATGATGACTCCGCTTCACCCTATGCATGGGGTCCATGGGACTACATCTACTTCGAAGCTGAATGTAACGCCCAGGCAATTATCAGCAACCCTGCACCAGGACTTACAGTGACGGTGGACACCCATGATCTCGGCTTGAACACTGCGGTTGACGTTGTGCTCAAAGGCTTGACGGGAACTTCTCTTGATGCAACCACACTGATTGAGGTGGCGTATCCGAATGTGACGTTCACCAACTACTTTGAACCCACAATCAGCATCACCAATCCAGTGACCGGTGACGTCAAAGGACCCGGACCCTTCGCCATCAACTGGACTGCCAGTGATACGAACTTGGATGAGACCCTTTCATTCCAAGTTTACATGAGCAACAACGCGGGAGTCAATTGGAGCCTTGTAGTGGCTGGAACCACTGATTTGAGCACCGTTTGGGATCCCGATGGATTCTACGGAATGAATGCCACTGACCAGATGATGGCCCGTGTCATCGTTACCGATGGAATGTACACCGTAACCGACGAAACTGGTATTTTCACACTGACACCAACACCAGCACCTGGACCACCACCACCGTACGAACTCTACGTGGTTATCGCAGTAATCGTCATCGTGATCCTCATCTTGCTGACGACCTGCATCCTCAAACGACGCCAAGTAGCAAAAACCTAAAACAGAGGGGTAACCCCCCTCTCCCCTTTCTTTTTTTACTCATTTTGAGAGGACCATCGCTATACATAGGATGACTTTTTTTGAGGTTCTGGTTCGGAAGGCATAAAAGCCCTGCAAAGAATTTCGTTTTTACTGGGTGATTTCAGGTGGCACACCGAATACAACGAATCGGATTATTCTTCGGATCTCATCTTGTCTCCGGCATCTTAACATTCTTAGCAATGTATGGAGTGGCTAATATCGGTTTAGCTCTTCAGGTGATTCTTTTCGAAGTCAATCCTCACTATTCTTGGATACTTCTTGCACTCCTCTTTTTTTCATGGGTTCTTACACTAATGGTGCTCCCGATCCAAGCAGGAGTACAAATTTGGAGTCTGGTGCAATTCCAACCGACCCCACTTCTCATCACGTATTATTTTCAGTATGATACGACCACAAATCTTCCCCATCGATTTCTGGATCCAGTGCAAAGTCGGATTGGGCTCACAACCGTAATTCTCCTCCTGATCGGTGGTTTGGTGGCTTGGCCTATCTACTCTTTTTATGGCGCCTTTATCCTTGTTGTGCGATTTGGTGCGCTATTGTTCACTTTGGAATTTGTCATCTTGTTCATCCAAGGATTGGCTGTGGGTGTCTCAGCTGTTTTCGTCGCGTATTTCATTCTCGCCTCATTGGGAGTGTTAGTTCTCCAATGGCGGCGGCGAGGAAGATGAAAGAAAAGGGGATTGTTAATCCAATTTCTTGGAAAGTAAACCACCCAATTTGCGAATACCAGCATCAATAGTTTCTGGGTTATTATATGAATAGCTAATACGCATAGTGTTCAATGCCCGTTCTACGGGTACCAACTCGTCTTGGTCTGGACGGTAGCTCAGACCCATTAATGGATAAAATGCCACTCCAGGCACGTAAATGATGTCATTCGGAAGAGCAACTTTTTCCAGGAATTGTCTGGCATCAAAGTTTTTGTTTTCACTTTCCCACCAGATAAAAAAGCCTCCTGTGGGATCCGTGCGATTACCTGATGGAAAAGTTTCATCAATGGCTTTTCGCATCGTATCGGCTCGTTTCTTATAAATTTCTAAGGCTTGGGGGAGCACTTTGTCAATGTGTTCCCGATAATAAACATCCAGCATTCTTTGTACGATGGTAGGGCTACAAAGGTCAAGAAACCCTTTGTCCTTGTTAATCTGTTCACGGACTTTTGGTGGAAAAACGCTGTATCCAATTCGCAAAACCGCTGCTTCTTTACTGCTGGTTCGCAGATAAGCTACATACTTATTTTCTGTATCCATGGCTTTTATCGGCTTTTCGCGGGGTTCACGGAATTGGATTTCTCGGTAGGCGCCGTCTTCAACAATAATAATCTGATGTTCCATGGCAAGGTTGAACAACGCTTCGCGGCGTTTCTGAGGGACCGTTGTTCCCTTGGGATTATCAGAGTCGGGGACCAAATAAATCATTTCAGGCTTTTTTCCAAGTTCCTTTTTGCAGCTTTTAATTGCTTCTTCAAAATATTCGGGGATAGCCCCTTGAAGATCGGTGGGCACTGTGACAACTTGTGCACCAAGTTTAACAGCAGGTACTAAAAAGCCCAAGTACGCGGGACTGGTGGTTAGGATGATATCACCCTGGTCGATACAGGTATCTATCATCGCATACAAGGCTTGTTGGGATCCAGTGGTAATGACGATATCCTCTTCCGGCTTCTCAGCGGGAAGCGTAATGTCATCCTTCTCAATCAACCGCTTTGCTAAGGTTTTTCGCAGAAATGACTTTCCACCCGTAGGACCATAATTAAAATCATCAATCACCCGCTCCTCATTTCCTCCCTTAATTTCGGAGAGCTGTTCATGTCCCAGATCAATCAGAATCTGTGCAAGCGTCTCAATTGGGAGTGCGCCAGGTTTCCCACCCCCAAAATAATAGGGGACATTATACTTGAGTAGCCGCCGAATTTCAGACTCTGGAATGAATGAAGTCCAAGCTGCAAACTCATATGGTTCCTTACTCATTTGTGATTAACACCTGTTAATAAAGGAGGCACCTTCATGAAGCGCTCCCTGATATTATCAATTTATTGCGTGGCGGTTCAAAAAGGGGGATTATTGTTCAAGCTTTTCAATGATTTGTTCTGTTAGCATTTGAAATGCATCTTCGACCTTATCGCCACTCATCGCACTAGTCTCAACGAAGGAACAGCCATAGCGTTCGACCCATTTCTGAATTTCCGCTTTCTTTATTTCACGCTTTTTCTTCAAGTCCGACTTGTTACCAATTAAAAGGATTTCAACATCACCAGCATGTTCTCGGATTTCTCGCATCCACGTCTCGATTGCTTCAAGGGTATCCGGTCGTGTGAGGTCGAAAACTAACATCGCACCATCAGTTTGTTTGTAGAAGCTTGAACGATAAGGCGCAAAACGTTCTTGGCTGGCAATATCCCAAATGATGAGTCGCGCCACCTTATCTTCGAGTTCAATGATTTTGTATGCAAAGTCTACTCCAATTGAGGCTTTATATTCGCGTTCAAAGCGGTTTTCAACGTATTTGAGAATCAAGCTGGTTTTACCTACTGCAGGATCACCGACTAAAAGTATCTTAAACTCATAATAGGGCTGTTTGGCCATTGTTCCACACCCGTGCTTAATTTACCATGTTTTTTTTCCTATTAAATTAATAGTACACATCTGCCTCTCATGAACCATCTAAAGGATTGCTTGAAATCTAACATACTCTCCTTAAGGCTGTAGCTATTCTGCTGCTTCTTCTACAGCGAGGTTGGTCCAACTCTTTGTGCGAAAGAAATCATAGAAACTCGCTTCAACCACAGTTAGTTCGCGCGGAACTAGGTTCTGTCCTCTTAAAGCTTTGAGAAAATCTGGTATATGGTTATGAGGGTACTCCACAAAGGCTTTGAGGCTTCCTCGACCGGATCGGATAGCCGTTTCGACGAAGGGGATTTCTTCGACCTGCCGGAGGGTATCTTCGGTGAGCCTATCAAATGTTACTTCAATCGCTTCACCGCCTCCAGTAAGGGACTGGATCAGCTCATCAGGGTGTCCTTGAAGGGAGATTCTACCTTTTTCAAGGAGAACGACTCGATTGCAATATTCGACGACTTCCAGGTCATGGGAGATAAGAACCATTGAGGTTCCAAAGTGGTAATTGAGTTGTTTAAGATAATTGAGAAGTTCGTGCCGGAGGTGGGCATCGAGACCTGTAGTTGGTTCATCCAAGAGTAGAATCGGTGGCTGGTGAATCAGACCAACGCAGATAGAAACCCGTTTTCGTTCCCCACCACTAAGAAACTTGACTGGTTTTTGCATCAGATCCTCATCAAAGCCTAGTATATCCAAGAGTTCAATAGCTCGCTTTCGTATTTCTTTTCCTTCGAGAGCATACATTCGTCCAAAGAAGTGAGCGTTCTCCAAGGCTGAAAAAGGAAAGTAAAGACTTTGGTCTTCATGCTGAGGGACATACCCTGTAGCATAATGAATTGCGGTTGCTTCCTTTGAAACATCATATCCTGCAATTCGGGCATACCCTGAATATGGTTTCAATTGAGCCGTCATTACCCGTAAACATGTTGTCTTACCAGACCCCGACGCTCCAATGACACCCAGAATTTCTCGTTCCCTAGTGTAGAAAGTGATGTCTTCAAGAATTTTTACTCGACCAATCTTCACTGCGGTTTGGTTGAATTCAATAATTTTGGGGGGCTTTTGCTCTGTCATGAATTTATACCCCCGTCTCCTTTGCTAGTTCCCGTAACCGTTTAAGCATATTTTCGAGTCGATTAGCTGGTTCACCTGAGGTGATTCTCAGTTTCTCGATACGATCCATACGACGGTCGGTTAGAGTCCACTCTATTTCGCGGATAAGCGCTTGGGTCGTATTCAACGTATTATCAATATTTTGAATGGTTTGTTCATCAAGGGTTGGTGTTCGCATCCTTCGTTTTCGACGGTACTGGTTTGTGAAGTAGAGACTGATGATGAGGATAGTGAAAAGTGTGACAAGGAAAATTTGGATAATCATGATGGTGAGGTAATCTGGCTCTTGGGGAGGTGGCGGTTTCTCTGGGGTAGGAAGATAGTAGAAATGCATGAAAGTCGTGGTACTCGAATAATCGCCTGGAATAGTGAAGACAATGATTGAGAAAGTTTGAGGGGTGTTTACGGATTCATCGAGTCCAGTCCAGTTTGCAAAAAAGAACGACCCATAGCGCCCCTCTGTCACTTCGAAAGCAATGAAGAATGATTGGGTACGATTCGGAAGAACATAGACAACAAACATGGATAATCCTTCGACACCATCTCCTGTAGTGTTATATGCATCAATAACAAAACCGGCATCATTCCCAATATAAAATGACGAATTCATACCTCCTGTAATCCGAAGGGTTAGGTGGACAGTTTTTCGGAACAAATAGTGAATAGTTTGATTAACAAAGCGGAGATTATCGAACTTAAAAAGATACGAATTCCCAAACACAGCAGAACAGCCCAAAACATAGAGTTCTTTATTATCATCATTCAGGTAGATTCCAAAGTTAGTTCCATTGACCCATGCAAAGGGTTGGGCCGTTCCGATATCAGTAAGAACGGTGCCTTCAATAGTGCTTATGCTATTTACTCCAGAGGTAAATGGAGCTGAAGGGTGCAATTCAGTGGTATTCAATCCTGTAACTCTCCCCCCCAATTGCACGCCATAACTTGAAAGCAACTGATTTAAAGTTGTATGATTCGATGATTCGGGCTGATCAGCCAGTACCAAAACTTTGAACCCATTATCAATGAATTCTGAAATCGCGGAGGCCTCATTCAGAGTAAATCCTTTTTCAGGGTCACAGAGAACGAGTCCATCAAATAACTGAAGAATTGTTGAGTTGATTTCAGAAATCAGAGGGATCTCTGAGAGATTGAGTTGTGCTGAGGCGAACAACTCTCGTAATCGCGAATAGCCTGTGAAAAGGCTATCTCCAATTTCATTAAACAGGGAAAAGAGTACATCAAGATTCAAATCAGTAAAATCAAAGTCTTCAAGATTCGACAAGTTCAGTCCTTGATTATGAATGGAATCAAAGAGAATGACAGCTTTGGGGTAGGTCACATTGATAATAAAGGGGAGGGTGAACTGCCAACCATCAGAGGCGCTTAGACTTAGGTTTCCATAATAAGGTCCCGCTTCAATGAACGTGGGAATGAAGAAGGTGATCTGGAATTGGGTTCCGACAACTATGTCTGTGATCTGTTCCTTGGCAATCTCGGGTGGAGTATCCCATTGTGTGATATTCCGATCAATAGGAAAATCAAAGGCACTCTCATAAAACTCAGCAATTCTGACCGTGAGCGAGTTAATGGGGGTTGTGGTGAGAAGAGTGAAATTGTAGATGGCGTAATCATTAGGGAAATAGAGCATCATAGGTCCAAATGGAAGGATGTGGGGAATCAGTAACCGCATTCGAGGTGGTGAACTTATGAACACATCACGGTATACGAAATTGTCCAGGGGATAAAGATCTTGAGGACTTGTGTTGAGAATGAGATCAAAGTCGATGGCAGGTGCGACAATCCATCCTGCGAAATAGATGTCTGAGACTTCAGGGTTCCATTCAACCGAAAGTTTCTGAAATTGGAATGGCTTAAAGATGCCCAATTGAAAATACCGCGCAAAGATAGTACCCCCGAAAGGTTGTGAACGATTGGTGAAATATGCGGCAATCGAATCGACACCAGCGTCTCCAATATTGAGTACAATCACCGATGTTTGATAAGTTGAATTTGTAGTTCCTGTGCGCGCTAAGTCTTTTTGAATCATACAAAGATCAGTGAGCGGAACCGCAACTGAAGCATATTCTGTCTGGTTAATACCATGAACTAACGCTGTGAAATTTTGTCCAAAGCCGAGAGTCATCGAAATATTCAACGTGCCTGTTTCTGCTGGTAGATTTCCTAATTGCCATTGAGTGGCAAAGCCCACGCCTTCATCGCTTGAGTAGGTAGGTGTCCCATTTAGCGTTTCATTTTGTAATTGATCACTGACCTCGTCATAAGCTCCCACTTGAACACTTGAGAAAGGATTTGAAGCATTGATGCCAATAAATTGGTCAATACGGGTTGTTTCATTTATCGGAAGGACATCTCCACGGATATTAAACATATGTGATGTAGCGTTATAGAATCCTTGCTGAATCGACGTATCATTGGCACCACTGAATAGGTCGAAATCCCACAGACTATAAAGCCGAATATTGTTGACATTTTCTGACCCAATATTAATGAAAAAGAATGAGATGCGAAACGCATTGGCTGAAGGACCTGAACTGATTTGCCAAGTCTCAATACGGGGAATTATAAGCAGGTTCTCAAAAGACAGGATACCTGTTGTGCGGACATACTCGCCATAAGGTAAACTGGTCCAATGGAATTCTTGTTCAATGTCGAGAAAAGTAAAGGGAACTGGGTCATTATCTCCAACGGCAAGATAGAACATCCCAAACAACATGTGAAATAAGGTCATGTTGGTGATACTACTCGTAACAAGGGCTCCAATTGCAGTAGAATATGTGCTCATGAGCAAGGTCACATTTTCTGCAGTAGCTTCACTAATGATTAACCCATAATAGGGAAGTCCAAGACCGACACTTCGTGCTCGATAATCAGATGAAAATGGATTATGCAGTTCGGATAACTCATTATACGCACGACTTGCACTGAGAAGACCTGCCCCCTCAGCATTAGGCTCATTAAAAAGTGGTATTGCTCCTCGACGAATCCCGATTGATAACGCTTCTGGGGTAGCGAATCGGCACCCCTCAAGAATAAGACAGGCGACACCAGCTGTAATTGCTGAGGAAGCAGCAGTTGTACTTGCTAGAGTATAATTCTCATTGAAAGGCGTACCGAAAACACTTCCTCCAATAAAATCGATGTCCTCCGGAGAGATATCAATTGAGATGTTACCAATCGCAGTTGGAAAAATATTGTATAACGATGCTGAAATGATATCAACGCCCGGTGCAATTAGATCTGGTTTTGTGCGAAAATCGAAGGTAGGCCCACGACTACTGAAATCAGGGACCAGACCTGTTGCTGTATCGTAAGCACCCACAGTTAATGCTGCCAAAGATTCTCCCGGTGACATAATGGTTAGGTGGTTTGGTCCCCTATCTCCTGCAGCGCAGATTACTAGAACACCACCTTCTGTAGCTTTCATAACTGCCTCCGAGAGGGGATCTCCGGGCATGCCAATTGTTGAGAACGGTAATAATATGATATCTGCACCATTGGTCAAACTCCATTCGATACCTCGGATTATCCAGGAGGAATAACCCGTTCCGTCGCTCAGAATCACTTTTGCGCTCATTAGTTGCGCTCCTGGGGCAATCCCAGTATAGTTTCCCTGAGACGCTGAACCAGTGCCTGCAACAAGGGCAGCACAGTAGGTACCATGGCCATTCAAATCAAAAGGAAATGGATCTCCTTCAGCAAAGGACACCTGTGCTAGAACTTTGGGGTCATTAGTTGTTTCGTTGTCATCCATGTCATCAAGGTCTGGGTGTGTAACATCGATACCAGTATCTAAGACCGCTACAATTGTATGGGAACCATTTAAACCAAGATTGTATAATGGGGTGGCATCAATGGTCTCTTTAGGGTGGATGTAACCGTTTGAGGCAATAGGACTTTCTGAATCATATCCTTCAGGGCTATCAAGTTGAAATTTAAAATCGGTCCAGACTTTTTGGATTTGAGAAAGCCCTGCGAGGTTCTTAAGCTCCCCGACAGTCGTTTGAAAAGAGAGAGCATGTATTAGTTTGTGATAAGTTCTGATTTTAGCCATTGCTGCAGTCTGAAGGATAGCCCGTTGAGCAGCTCGCCAATTAGTCCTTTCCGACAACTTGGCTACAACATCTACGGAGGCATTCGGGTCATTTGAAGCTGAAATAAAATCTAAGAGTGGCTTTGATAACTTAGACTCGGGGTCTGTTACCTGTGTGAATTTCGTGAAGAACCGATTTGAAAGTTGACCTGCAGCAAAGACGGCGGTGACTAATAACAAGATCACTAGTAGTAATGCTGAGAGCGAATCCAGATTCCTCGGCGTCTTCTGCTTCAGGTGTTGCACTCTTGGTTACACCTCCAATTGTCGACCGGTGATTAAAATAAAGTAATCAGTCATATCCACGCCCATTTTTGGCTTGACGCTCTTAATTTGGATATCTTGTGCTTGCAGTGCTCGGACAACTCGCTCTGACATTTCAATCAAAGGTACTTCACTGAAAATCTTGATGAGTTCCCCTCTCTCTAAGACATGGATAATGCCTTTCACATCCTGAAGCAGTGACGCTATCCCAGGTCGGGGTTGCTGAAGAATGATTCCAACTGCATAGCCCTTTCCAGGAAGAGACGCTTTTAATTCCGCTGGGCTTCCAAAGGCTACAAGGCTGCGTTCTCGCATGAACACACCCACGATATCACAATACTCAGCTTCTCCAGGATAATGGGTAACAACTATCATGCTAGTGCCATATTCTTGATTCAAATAATCCAAATAATCCCACAGCTCACTTCGCATATCAGGATCCAATCCGGAGGTTGGTTCATCTAAAATGAGTAATTGAGGCCGGTGAACCATGGAAATAGAAATTGAAGCCCGGCGCTTTTCACCTCCAGAAAGAGTTCTAACACTCTGATTTCCTTTTTCAAAAATCCCCATTTCACGAAGGAGTACTTTCCCTCGGCGTACTAGTTCCTGTTCAGGTATTCCATATTGTTTCCCAAACTCAATGATGTTTTCCAAAGGCGTAAAATTCTGATACATATATCCTAAATCTTGTGGAACAAAGCCGAAGATTGGTTTTACCTGTTTTCGTTGAGTTGATTTTACTCCACCGATGATAACCTGACCTCGAGTGGGGATTATATCACCAATTAAGGCACGAATTGTTGTGGATTTTCCTGATCCCGATTCCCCGATAATTCCCATAATTTTTCCACTTGGGAGTTTAAAGGAGACATCACGGATAATGTCAAAGTTATCATCGACGGTAAATGTGAGGTTTTCGGCAACAACGACATTCTCCACTTTACCCCGTGTACGAGCATATGCTGGTGTGAAGAGCATTTTTTGTGCAAGGATGTCAGGAACAATACTGATTAATTCCCGCATAATTTCGGGAGCAGTTTCTCGACCCCCAATTGTTAATATCTGTGCGGTATCATCAGACGTGGAGTGGGCTGGTGTCGTACGTAATTCCAGCAATCCGACTCTGAGACGTTCCATCCTAGCGTTTGTCACAGTGCCTTGGATATGCCTTTCCTTACCATTCTCATCGAGTCCCCATATTTGAGCATCAACTTCTGTATATGCAAGTAGTTCTTGGACACGTTTCACCGCATGATCAATTTCCTCTCCATCATAATAGAAATCGTCGTGAATGTTTCGTCGAAGCCAATTCATCAACACCAATTGTTTTGCGGCCACTTCTTCTCGTTCGGTTCTCTCTGATCCAATTGTTAAAACGCTACCTTTGAGACTCTCAGGCCCTTTCTTTACTGAATTCACTAAAAGAGCGATTCGTCTTTGGCGTCCTCTTCTGGTAATATCAAGTAATCTTCCCTCGATGGCGATTTCCTCATCAGAGCTGCGGAGCTTACCTGTAATCTGTGAATGGAGTTCACGATCACTTCGTTCCTCAATCCAATCTAAAGCATCATCGAACCGTGAACCTGCAAAATAGTTCTTCTCAACAAATACGGGAACATCAGTTAATGTTTGCATTCCACTCACATCCATCTGCGTTTACGCTAGTGTTCGTTTCCTCCATAAGACCAAGATGGAGATGAAAATTCCTCCAATTATGTAAATTAGAATCCGTACAATTTGCTCCCAGCTTGTAATCAATGGGAGTCCTTTGAATGCAGTTTCACGGATTAGCTGCATTCCAAGGTTCATTGGGAGAAATTCCGAGATAATTCCCACATCAATGAACATGCCACTGAGAATCATCATACCCAATAGTAGGAAAAGAAATCCCTGGTTGGCTTGAAGACGAGAGGTTGAGAATGAGGATATAACAACTCCTGATACTGCTCCAGCTAATGCCATTGAGCTCACAACAATCATGAGGGTGAAAAGGTCGGTGCGAAGATTCAATTGGAATCCAACAATCCACAGCACCAATAATAGGATTCCTTGTATCGTTCCTATGATGGTATACGCGGCTATTTTTCCAAGAATCACTTCTACTTTACTTGTGGGAGTTAGCAACATTCGGCGAAGTGGAATATCTCCCACAATCGATTGACAGGAAATTAAAGCAATTGCCATAAAAATACAAAAGACAACCAGAAACGCTCCAACTTGAATTGCTAGGGTATCACCCTCAGGGACAAACTCGATCTCAGGAATGGTGAGAATATCACTTCGAATCCAACCTAGTTTTTCTCGAAATATCAATGTAGCTTCCGTCACAGCGATGATCGCATCGCCCTGCCCCTGTAGTTGCGTATTACTTGTATGAATATAGACAAATGCCGGGAGATTCATAGATAACGCATGTTCAAACCCATCCTCTATAACCAGGTACGCATCAATCTCAGTGTAAAAGAGAGCTGTATAAGCCACAGATTCATTTTCAAATGTCATCACAGTGACTTCTTCAAGATTTGCAAGCGTAGCCGTAAAATTCTGGGACAAATCTAAATCTGGATACGTATCAGTGGTGTCAAGGTCCACAACACCAAATAGCATTGGAACCGTTTCTGCCTGTATATCATTTTGTTGAATCGCTAAAGCAAGAGTACCTATTGTAATAATAGGTAAAAGAAACACTAGAAGCATCGCTGTTCGATCTTTGATGATTGTTTGAATTTCCTTCCGCGTGAGCGCTAGAATTCGTTTCAGTGGTTCAGTAGCACTCATGGTGTTTAACCTCTGCTTGACTATCGATATGCCCCATAAAGATTTTTGGTTGAGACTGCCTTTCACCCATGGCTATTTGGTTCTCTACAAAATCTTATCTAATTAGCCTGACGTGACCAAAGGTTTTTTCTGTTATCTCTCAAAGGGACAATGTAGTCAAACCTCTACAGAATAATAATCAATTATATAGCAGGTTAGATTGTATGCGGGACGAACAACCGCCGAGTAAACCAGCGGATGTTATGGCTTGGGCTAAGCGATGGCAACCTAAATGGCAAACGAAGATCACGTTTCCTGAGAATGCATTCTTTGTGAGTCTATTTGATTTCATAAATCGGACCGATGATTTAGATGCTACAATTATCACCAGCGATCATAAGTTGTTGTTGCGATTCGAACATGCATATGATCCCGAAGGCTTCCTGTATTCGATGCGCCTACCTGATATTGATGCCACCATTGAAATCGTCCCATATAAGCCCGATTATGGTGTGCTGAAGAAACGAACCTTCACAAATCGAGCCAAGGAATTCGACCGGTTTGCCCAAAATGAATTGCTCCGCATACCCACCGAGTATCAGGGGGGGCAAATACGAACATTGGCTGAAGTCATGGAACTACTAGATTTTACAAAGGAAGTCATTGAGATCACTCGGGACACCCTCTTTGGTAATCCCGATCCCTCCAAATATCGATACCTCAAAAACCCTGTTTCATTTCTTAATCTCCAAAACGGTTGGATTGTAATTCCTGATGACACCATGAAAATCAAACTAAATCTGGGTGTGGAATACGAACATGTCTTTCGACTATCCTACCGCTTTGATCAAAAAGAAGGACCAGTTGTTGAAAATTATCAAAAATACCAGTCTGCGCTTCAACGTCTCTCAACGCAGACTATTCGACGCGTTTTTTCAAATCTGGGAACCTATACGTCCATAATCCATAACCCCTTTTTCAGTGATATCAGCCAACGCTTTCCCGTCAGATACGTTGCCTTGAATAATGGGTTACTGGTGGCTTCGTTAGGGGAAGGATCTGATTGGGAAAAAGGCACCTTCGAATTCTATAAACCTACGGAAAGGAAGGATCGGTTATTCGGTTTACTGGAACCAGAATAATCGACGATGAAACGACGGCTATTTACGGTCTTATTCTTCGCTTGGTCGATTATATGCGTCTTTTATCCGAACGATATCTCCGAACATCTGGGTGCTAACTTCTAATATGAGGGTATCCTCGAGGGGGTGAATTTGGTGACGCATTCCGGGTGGAATTTGCACCGTTTCACCAGGTTCGAACACTTCATCCTTGGAACCGTAGATTAAACGGATTCGCCCTGAAACAATATAAAAAATTTCATCTTTTTTAGTATGATAATGTAATGAACTCGCCTTCCCCTGATGAAAAAAGAGTTCCTTAAGCTTTAGACCGCGGAATTTTCCCAGTGGACGTTCATATCCCCATGGTTTTTGCTTCTTTTCACCGAATAACACCTCACTGGGATTCCCCATGTTTAGTCTTCGCTCCAACACTGTTCCTAATCGCGTTAACTATAATCCCTCGTTAATAATGCGATCAATAATCCGTTGTAGTTTCTCATTCCCCTTGATACGTTCAGGTCGCCAGGCTCGTCCTTCATAAACTCTTTCCGGTTCATCTAGGATTTCAGCCATTGCGTTTTCTAAGGATTTTGCAGCGCGAGCATCCAATCGAGCACATTCAGCAAAGTAATCACAATTTTTCACAGTGCACACACTCCCCACATCTAATCGATAGATTCCCGGTTGTAGAGGGATTGCCTTTACTTGAAGTGGGCAGGTGTCAGTATCATCAGAGAAAATCCGGACACCATCTTCTTTATCAATTACTTTCATACGGGAGCCAATTATCCGGTGCGCCCCCTGCTTTATCTCTTCAAGGGTTGCCACAACAACTACGTCACCAAATTGACCTTTCTCTGGTTTCTTATTCATCCGGTGTCGCATCCACGATTCTTCGTCACTAGCGCTGCTAGTGATATTCTCCTAAGTTTCATCGCCTTATATGCCTTTACGTCACTTTTGGACGGTTAGCCTTTAGTTTCCAAGATACAATAGAAGGCAAAGCAAGAACATCATAGCAGCAAACAGCACTACAACAACAGCTAACTCAATTGTAAAAAGAGCACCTAAAGGTGTCCCAATAATAAGAACTGGATAGACTAGCAAGGTAATCAGAACAATAAGAAAGACAATACCGATCAACCATCCACGACGCCGACGACTGAACAACATTATAGGGTTCACCCTTAGAAGGTTAGCGTCACACTCTTTGACCAGTTCCTATAAGCCTTTCGTCAGAGTCACTGAATTTCAAGGGTCCTGTTGAGAGCAAACAACCTCACTCAAATCAGGAAACCTTATGTGAGTATCCCCTCAAGAGGAATTACCCAGATCATCGGGTGAAACCATTGTGCTTCTTTCAACGATTTCCCTTGCCGCGATTCTTACTCTTTTAAGTGGTGTTCTATCAGGAATTGGACATTCGATACAACGTTATGGACTTGACAGATTACCTGAACTGACCCCCCGCGCTTTTTACCAACGCCACATGCGTCTTCTCTTTGCCCTATTCACGACCCCAATATGGCTTTTAGGGGCGATTCTCGCTGTTTCTGGTGCCTTAATGCGTTGGCAGGCTTTTTCTTCAGGGGATGTCAGTTTCCTCAAACCTCTAACCAATATCAACATCCTCATCGTCATTGTTGTGGGTGTCCTGTTTCTAGGTGAAATCATCCGGCGAGTCGAATGGGCTGGCATCGCTTCACTACTCACCGGCGTTTTCGTTCTCAGCCTATTTGCTCAGGAACGATTCATTGAAACTTACAACGTGTATTGGTATAGCATTTCTTCTCTTGTTTGCTTTCTACTCGTAATCCTTTTCGCCTTTATCGGCACTCAACTGAAACGAACCGCTCGTGAAAAAGAACTCTTCTTCGCAATTGGTTCAGGAATACTATATGGCATCGCCACAATTTTCCTAAAAGCTATGACTATTGAGGTCATCCAAGTCCTTGGCTATTTCAGTGTCTTAGATCTACTCTCATTAGTCATCCTCATTACTCGACCCTCCTTCTGGCTATATCTTTTCAGCTCAATAATTGCCTACTTTCTTCTCCAATGCGCCTATTCTCGCCGTCGAGTCTCCGTTGCCTTCCCTGTAAACAACTCACTTTCCACTCTGGTCCCGATTCTTATAGCCTCACTCGTATTTGGTGACTCACTCCTCATCCTCATCGAGGACATGATTATCTTTCCGCTCTCCTATCTCCCCGTCCTTGGCATCATAACCATTCTCATCGGAGTTCTCCTCCTTCGACGATTCCAAGCGCAACATCCCACCACAACCCAAGATACAAGACTGCTAGAGAACACTAAATCTGAGGAAAACATTAAAGGACTTTCAAAACGAGCCCAATATCTACTCGGCCTCTAATATGTGAAACCACAGGTGAATACGCGATGGATCGATTTCTTCCCCAACTCGATGAGGCATGTAACGCAGGGTACGATTTTGTGAAGCAAGGACCCATTCTTCTCAAACGTACTGATATCAATTCTGTTATGCCCAATTCAGGCACCATCCTCAATGACCGTCGAATCCGCGAGGCTCTCTTGACAAGTATCGAACTCAGAAAAACCGGTGCAACTGCTATCACTGAAGGGGCCCACCAATCCCGCAAGGGAAAATCGGACTTCTATCCCACCATTACACATACACGAGTCTTGAACCAGCTCCTCAAGGAAGAGCATCCAGCTGCTTACAAGGAGTGGGAGTATGTATTCAATGAAACCTGCTGGGATGTATCTCAATTTGAGCTATTAATTCACGGCAAAAACGTTCTAAGTAATAATATCCGCTTTGCTCCCTGGGAGTTGAACACTCCTACAGATTTGGAATCCATTCCACCCATTCGTTTAATTGAGAAACTCCAAAATGCTGGGGCTAAAATTGGTTATGTGCAAGACGCCTTTGCCTCCGCTCATCGGGGTGGGAAGGGTAAAGACACTTCTATGTATGCTTTACCTACGTTTCTCAAGAAGCGGCAAATCCCCGTTTTTCCATCTCGTGCTTTTGTCAACGAGATGCGAAAGTATGCAAAAATCAACAAGTTAATCTCTCAAAGCAAACGAGTTGTCATCGCATTATTTGGTGGAAAAATCAAAGATTACATCGATGTATTATCACTTTACAAACGTCGGGACAACACCGAATTTCTTGCCGGTTCCCTCCTGAGCCTTATCTTTCTGAAAAGCCAAAACCCCTCACTCAGTTTTGGCGTCAATGACGAACGGTTCTTCAACGATATCGGTGCAAAAGAACTCACGGAGTTCGCAAAGCACTATACACCAAATCGGGTTCACCTGGCTGAGGATTTGCTCCTTTCCACTCCTGAACACACGATTACACAATCCTTAGGACCTAAAGCTAAAATCCGAGACGACGTTCAAGGTATCGGACCCGCTACCGCAAAAGCATTTGCGGATTTGGTTCAGGGTGCCCAACTGCTCATTGTCAACGGATGTCCCTGTAATATTACCCGATTTGAAGATTTTGGGGCTCCCTTTACTGAATTCCTTCAACTGACCCGAAAACAGAATGGTGGTCTCACAATCTATGAATGTGGTGGAGATGCAATAACCGCTATTAAATTCACGAATGTGGCCACAGATGTGAGTTCAACCGCTGGAAAACTTGGGCTCCTTGCACCAATGATCGAAACAGAACAAGACCTGGAATTATATGCTCCTTCCATCATTCCTTTCCTTTAAAGCATTATCAGTAAAACACATATTTGCGCTGCCGATAAGATTGGGCTTCAGACTTATTCGATGGTACGTCCACAATGACTACAAAACGTGGCATTCGGCGGCAATGGAGCTCCACAATGCCAACAAAACCCAGTTCGAACAGGTTTCTCATCCGCAAGACTTGATTCAACCGATGACCGATAATCAGGCGATGATGGACTTTGGGGTCGAGAGTCTGCAGGTGTCCACAAATACTCCTGGTCCTTATGCCTTCTCCGTTGAATACGTACACACACAAAGAATACAATTATTAAAATGACGGCAGCAGCGAGGATGACCCAGATAATCATTCCAACCCCAGTCACCACGAGAGAATAGTAAGCCCCAGTGTTGTCATCAGTGACATTGCGTCCACCAGCATCGATTACACTCACAAAATAGTTGACAGTCACTCCTGGCAAAAATGTACCCATCGCCCCTTCCCAGGTATCTCCACCAAGAAAGACCATGTCAATATGATACCATCGAGTATCTCCCTGGCGTTGATAAAAAATCGTAGCATTGACAATCCATGTATCATCTGTTACTTCAAGAGTGACAATCACAAGATCCCCAAATCCAGGAACCTCTGGGCTGTGACTTACATGTGTAATAATAGGGTCCTCCAAATCCACAACGAACTGAGAAGTAATTGATAACCGGCGCCCTGATCCAGCAAGTTCCATTATTAGGGTAGCATTATGAAGACCCGAAGTAAGTCCAGAGATATCCTGACTAGTGCCCAACCCTGTATATACTAGACCATTATCGAGGTATAATTCGTAATGATCAATTCCTGGACCTGCGGCAGTACCCGTCCATTCAATTGTGAAATTCGGTGAGAGAACGGCACTACCATCTATAGGTGAAAGAAACTGCATGAAGGCCCGTAATATTGTGACATTGTAAGAGCTACCTACTGTGTTCTCAACGACCATGGAAAATTGGCCTATGGACGACACGTAGGAATCCACTTGTCCCAAACCAATACCGAATGCCCCATCGTCAACAGTGGAAGTTCCAGGATGAGAATCAATCACCTTAACAATTCCTTTTCCAGATTGAAGCGACTCATCAATGTAGGTAATAACGACTCCTTCACCACCTGCTCCAGCCCAGGGAAGTGAAGCATCGTAGCCAATTTTTCGCCGAACTTCTATGAGGAAGTATTGTTCAGCGGTGATATTAATTCGAACTAGGTGAACACCTGAAGTACTCTGTTCAAGCGGATCAATCACAGTGGTTAGATCTGATGCGACTTCTACCGTATTGGTTGCATTCACCCAACCAAGTTGGGATTTACACCATCCCATCATGTGGGCGGGCTGGTCTCCTAAATCCATTGGACCATTCCAAGACCCTTTAGCCATTAACCCCCAATGACCGACATATTCTGCACCAGTATAATCTACATCATATAAATCGGGTAAACCCAAATCATGTCCAAATTCATGTGCCAGTACTCCCACAAAGGAAGGGTCTCCTGGCAGGCTTTCTTCGGGACTCACTGAAGCGCGGTGGATACTTACTCCATCATTTGTTGGTTCATTGAAATTCCACCATTCACTGGACCAATAATCTCGCCAGTCATGACTCAATTCTTGTCCTTGACCTGCATGAATAATCGTTACTCCATCATAGTTTGAAAAATCCACAATCGGATCCGCTAGATCAATTGCTTCCGATATTAGATCGAATTTTGGATCACTCGGAAATGAGGTCCCATCAACATAATATTCACGATTATTTGATAGGCTGAGCCAGGGTGTAGCATCACCGGATACTTGGACCAATCCATAAGATACTTCGTCGATATAATCTTCAAGGGCGTTTATGGCATTTGTCAGAACTTCGGAAGCGTCGAAAGTATGTGTCTTATCTGTGAACTCAACTAGAATAACTATCAGATTCTTTGTTCCAGTAACCTGTTTTGAAGAATAATAAGTGTCCTGGGCAGGTGGACCATCAAGTCCAATACGCGCAGACATAGGCAACGAGGCTGGCTGTTCAAATACTGGTGTATTTGCTGAAACGTTTAGAAATAGAGGGATTGTCAGTGAAATTAGAAGGATTGACAATAACATAAATGCGGATGTATCTCGTAGCTTTTGGCTTGTGACATAAATCAATACTTTTCTCCTCTGCTATCCATCTGCTCCACAGTGTGCGAATCGATCTGCTCAGGAATTGAGCATGTTGTTCACAAGGGTCTAAGAAACTTCTCTATAGCGCAGTCATAAACTTTCGGTTCTGTCTATTCAAAGAACAAGTTTACTGGTTCCCTCGCAAAAACACCCACATCTCAATACTCTTAGATACTAAGAGACTAACTGAACAGTGGGGAAATCAGAGCTATTATTTACCTCGCTCTTGCTGATGGGCTTGGTAAATCATTGAAGCTAAGGTGGTGAAGGCTGCACTGACCTGATGACCAGTTTTCGCTGAGGTCTCTTCGTATTGAAATAGGCCCAGTTTCTTGGCTATACTCTCCCCTTGCGCTCGAGTGATTTTCCGTTCTTTCTCCAAATCTGCCTTATTGCCAAGTAATATTAACAGTGGCTTAGGTCCCACGGCTTCACGAAAGGCTTCAACCCACTTTGGAAGAGCATCAAGGGTCTGAGGGCGAGCTAAATCAAAGACCAAAATTCCTCCAGACGCTCCCTGACAATAACGGGTGCGTAGGTCTCGGAAAATATCCTGTCCTGCTAAATCCCAAATTAAAAGTTTGAACAGGTGTGAGCCAATCTTTGCATCATAAGTACTTATATCAATCCCAAGAGTTCGGATATAATCCCGCTCAAATTTACCGGTGACATATTTGTTAACAAGACTCGTCTTCCCAACCGCGGCTTCTCCGAGAGTGACTAGCTTATATACTGCATCAAATCGTTTTTCTTCATCAGGAATTTTACTCACTGCCCAACCTCCATATCAGCGAAAGGAAATCTAGTTTAGTAATGGTGAAGTCTACATTTAATTGTTGTCAAATCTCTCACACAAAAAAGTTCCGACTTACCTTTTTCTCGATAAGGTCTTCGCTAGCTTCTTCTCGTAGTTCTCATACAAGTCCAATAGCTTTAGCCCTAATTGTGTTAAGGCTGTCCCCCCTTTTCCATCACTGTGACCACGTCTTTTCTCAACAATAGGTGCGCCGATCCGTTCTTCCACTTTTTGAAGATAACCCCATGCAAACCGATAAGATGGAGAGTCCATTTCACCCAATGTATCTTCAGGAAGAGATTTCAAGGCTTGGCTAATCGATCCTTTCTCCATAATGCCTCGTAAAAGCAATGCACCTCCACGCCCAAGAATGTGCTCTCCATTCAACTCAAGCCACAATTTCGCTTGGGGCTCTAATTTTTCTATTATCGTTTCTTCTTCATTTACCACTTCAGACACCTTCAATGAAGACGTGATTCACCAGTTCTTTAAACTAAATAGCCTCTTGAAGGCTGCTTATTGTTTCTTCCAATACTTCAAATAACTACTGGCTCATAAATCCCCTGAATCCGAAGCTCTTAATGTAACCAACGAGATAATTACAGCCTAGGAGAATTCTTAATGTCTTCACCTGCTCCTCCACGAATAATCGTTAACTCCGTAAAAGCCATCCTTGGTGAAGACTATTCAATTCTCTCCTATGAAAAACTTCCCAGTCGCCGAAACGACGTCTTTAAAATCATTGGCGTAGACCCATCACACACTTCTCCTACCCAAATTGTGGCAAAGCTCTACAAACAAACAGGCATCGCCCATGAAACATCTATTCTCCAAAAAGCGCATCAACACAATCTACATGTTCCTGCTATCATCGGCACAACAGCTACGGTTCTCATTCTGGAGTACATTGACGCCCCTAACCTTTGCGATCTCATTACGTTGTATCCTGATAGAATTCTAGGGCATATGTTGGCTTCATGGTTGGCTCAATATCATGATGTCTTTAATCAAGGAAATGATCAGGTCCTACTCAAAGGTGATGCCCGTATCCGTAACTTCCTTGTTCAAAAAGACTACATCATCGGCGTTGATTTCGAAGAAAGTCATGTGGGGGTCTTTATAGACGATCTTGCCATAGCTTGCGCCTCAATCCTGGATACTACACCAATCTTTACTAATACTAAAATGGAATTATGCTTAGCCATCATCAGTCAATATGGAAAACTTCGTCAAATACCGAACTTGCACAAGTTAAAAGAAACGACTCAAATACAAATGATACAGGTGTTACAAGACACCGCTAAACGCCGAGGAAATCCTCCTCAGCTAATAACCTCCATCAGCCGGTTTCAAGAAACTGGTCTCCCGTCTTGAACCAAACGACAAATACTCCGTTATAGGTACTATAAATTTAGGCAATCGTATACTATCTTGTGAAAATATGGGTTATGTCGATTTTCGCACTCAGTAGCAACCAAAAGCCTTTAAGTCGGCTGCATGAGAAGCCACATAACTCCCTTGTGGAGTATCATCAATAAAAACGTTAGGAGGCATTATGAGTTATGGCAGACGAAGGAACAGCCCGAACACTTGTCACTATTGGCGCCTGGCTTCAGTTAATCTTCTGGTTAATCGGAATAGCAGGTATTGTACTCACGTTCATGATGTTCCTACCTTTCTGGGACCCATTGATCATGATTGTTTTTCTCATGGCCGTTGCAATCTATATTCTGATTACCATCTTCGGAATCATCTTCTTCATCCTTTGGTTCCGCTGGCGTCATGATCCCAGTGCACATAAGACAGGTCTTATCGTGACAGGTATACTTGGGCTAATCTTTGGCGGTGTCCTTCCAGGACTCCTCGTCCTAATTGGTGGAGCAATCGCTCCCTCAGAAGCTTAAGCCGACCCAAGCTCTAGGCTTGTTGGTCGTTCCCTTTTTTTCTTTTTTAATCCGTTGAGCGGAGCAAAGAACCACCTACTCCATTCATTTCAATCTTCCAAAATTCTATCTTGCAAAGGCATGGCGGAACCTTTATGGTCTATGGATTATGCTTTGAAACAGAAAACGGAATCTAATTAGATTTTGGAGGTTATGATTATTGGGTGTTAAGCTTGCGCCCCTCATAACGCCTCAAATAATGACGTTAGAGGAATTGCGTGGTCGTTCGTTCGCAGTTGATGCAGCTAATCAGTTGCATCAATTTTTGGCCCTTATCCGAACACCAGATGGAATACCTCTTAAAGATCGACAAGGCCGAATTACATCTCATCTTGTGGGTTTACTTTACCGCACCACACGGCTAATCACCGAATATGATTTGAAACTCATCTTTGTTTTTGATGGGAAACCCCCAGATTTGAAATCCGATGAAATCACCAAGCGCCGTCAGCAGCGTAAACGCGCTGAACGTGAATATAAGGAAGCCGTTGCGAAAGGCGATATGAAAACCGCTTGGTCTAAAGCTGTGGGAACAGGACGCCTTACTCGCCAAATGGCTGAAGAAGCACAACAGGTCTTATCCTATCTGGGAATCCCTTATGTGCAAGCTCCTGGTGAAGGTGAAGCGCAAGCAGCATATATGGTTCAACGAGGAGACGCCTGGGCCACCGCAAGCAGGGATTTTGATACTCTTCTATTCGGAACACCGCGTTTATTACGCTACCTTACGCTCACGGGTCGAAAACGCTTACCGAGTAAAGGTACCAGTGTCCCACTCCAACCCGAACTCATTGACCTTCACAAAGTCTTTGCTGAAAATGGGATCAATCGGGAACAACTCGTCGATATGGCTTTGCTCATTGGAACAGATTTCAATGAAGGGATTCCGCAAGTAGGTCCGAAAACTGCATTGAAACTCATTAAAGAAAACAATAATCTAGAAAATTTGCCCAGTAAAATTCTCGAACAACTCCCTCCAAACTATCATAAGATTCGACGAATTTTCTTAGATCATCCGATTACCGATGAATACGATATTACGACCAAACCGATTAATAAGGATGGATTAATTGAGTTTCTCTGCCAAGAACGCGGTTTTTCCGAAACTCGAGTGACCAATGTGGTGGATCGGCTTCTTAAAGCGAAGGATTCACAACGCCAACAGAGCCTAGACGGCTGGACGAAAAGTTAGTCTGCCTATGTGGCTAAAATATTGGACCAAAAGGTAGCAATCTGCTCTCGAGTCTCATAATTCAATAAGGTATAATTAGCTAATTGCCGGGTTCCTCGTTGGACATGTTCAGCACTAAAGGGGCGTCGTACCCAATTCGAACGCTCTGCGGTTTCGTCAACTTGTTGTCGAAAGAAGGGATTGGAACGAATTTCTGTTCGCATTAGTTGAATCAGTTGTTCTCCAAACACCTCATCAAACAAGCTTACCTTCGGTTGAGCAGCACTGTCGGCTTGAATTTTCAATGGAGGAATTACTCCATACTGTCCTTCTCCCTGACCAATTTTCACGACAAAAAGTGGCACAACAACTTGCATCAAGGGCAGGTATCCCTGTAAGGTATCTGCAGGGGCGCTAATCGCTTCGAATCGTCGATGTTCCTGCTCTACTCGATTTTTTAAATTCTGGATCATATCCTTCAATGAGGCATGCAATTTAATGGTTGCCTCACGAATCATATCTAACTCAGATAGCTCGGATCCTACAGCCACTTCCGGTGGAATGGGTTCTGAATAGACAAGGGTTCCCGTTGGAAAAGGTGGTCGAGCTGCTTCTTGTGATAGGTCAGACTGCGATTGGTCACGACTCCATTCGAAGCGAGTTCGGGCATCCCGTAATTCTTCTGTCTTTTCATCTAATTCAGTCAATGCTTGCTGGATAGATAATTGGAATACATTAGCGGTATTTTCTAACTCCACCAACCGTGTTTTTACATTGGCAATATGCCATTCGACTTCGGTCGGTTTCGCTTTAATTGAACTAACCAGTCGTCGGCATTGCTCGGTAGAGAGGCCAAGAGTATTGGCTAATCGGGCAACAACTTCTGCCAATTCTTTTGAGATACGCTCTTTTTCTCTATCAAGTTCTATCGTTGGTTCATCTGCAAAGAAGGACGGTTGTGGTTCACTTTCGATTTCACGGGCTTCCCAGCGAAGAGATGCCCCATGTGACATTCTATCTCTCCGGGCATCTAGCAGCCGAATATTTTCTTCAACGAATTCATCAACCAGACTCTCTGCCTGGCTTAATTGGGCTAGGTTTCCGTCAAGCCGGGCGCGTTCATTGCGGAATAGAATTCCTACATCATGAATCTCTTTTGTAGATAATCGAGAAGGCAGACACAGCTCCTCGCCTGGAGGAGCAATCGTGGTATCGACCAGAACTCGAATCGGATCAATCATGGTGGGGAGCATTGCATTTCGAATCACAACCAATTCTGAACCAGGTTTCTCGAATGCTTGGATGAACTCACCCAGCAATTTGGGGACTAACTCAATACGTTCCACATTTCGGAGTTCAGCACGCATTTGAACCAATGATGGAATGGATGAATGGCGAACTGAAATGGTGGGTTCACCCACCCCACTAATGATCAAACTGCGCCCAGGTAGAGCATGAACCAAATAAAATGGCAAATATACTGGAGAAAAATAAGCAAAAGGCATAGGCTCTCGTAATTGATTTCGTAGAAACATTAATGCAGTGGCTAAATCCGCTTCTGGCGTTGAAGAAAAACCATCTTTCATGGCTTCAGGAGGACCCCGGATAAATGCTGCAACTTTCGTAATCGCCACAATACCACCCTAACCGCATACTGGATGATACCTTCGCCGCTAAAAGACACAACGAAGGGGCAAAGTATAATCTTTTTGGCTAATGACCCCCCCAAAGGTAGATTATACAAATCTTCGGAACTGAACACATATGACCCGAAATATTGTCGTAATCGGATGTGGAACAGCTGGCGCTGCTACCACGTTGATGGCACGAAAAACCAGTCGTGATGCCACTATCACTGTTATTCAAAATGAACCTATTCCTGAATATAGTCGCTGTGGGCTTCCATACACCATTAATCGTGCTATTCCAAATATCGAGGATGTTATCATCCATCCAACTTCTTTCTACACGGGGAAATTAGTACGCGCTGATTTACGGTTGAATACCGAAGCCACAAAGATTGACCCGAAAAAGAAAGCGGTGACCCTTAAAGATGGCGATGGAAACCTGGAACCCCTCTCCTATGATGCCTTAGTTCTCACCACAGGCGCCCGACCGAGCAGTCCACCAATAGACGGTTTGGATGCTTCACATGTATATCGCCTTCACACCCTCGAGGATGCGAAAAATCTCCAATCGGTTGCCAAAAAAGGGAAGAGAGCTGCCATTATTGGCGCAGGGCTTGTAGGGTTGGAAACTGCTGAATCCCTTCACTCCCTTGGCTTGAAAATCACCATTATAGAATTCCTACCCCAGGTACTTCCTGCGATGATCGATGAAGAAATGGGGACACTTGTTCAGGAAAAAATGGACGCTGTTGGCATCACTGTCAAACTCAGTACTATGGCAAAGAAAATCAGTAAATCCCATGTTCTTGTTACGGATCGGGAAACTAAAACCGAGGAAGAAATTGCAGCTGATTTGGTCGTGGTAGCCACAGGAGTTCGTGCAAACACTGACCTCGCTAAAACCGCCGAAATTCAACTGGGAGAAAGAGGTGGCATCCTGATCGATAATCGCATGCAAACTAATGTGCCTAATATTTATGCGGCAGGAGACTGTGCTGAACACACGGATTTAGTAACTGGCCAGACCATCGTATCCGGACTGGGAAGTGTTGCACTCCGACAAGGAGAAGTCGCTGGAATCAACGCAGCGGGGGGAAGTGCTGAATTATCTGGCGTTCTTCTTGCTCGAACCACACATCTATTCGGGCTAGAAATTGCTGCGGTCGGACCCACTCGTGTTGCTGCAGAAAAAGCAGAACTACCAATTCTTTCTGGGAAATTCAAAGGAAGTCGAACAGCTGAATATTATCCCAGTGAAGAAGATGTAACTGTGAAGCTTATCGCTGACAAAAATACTGGTCGGTTCCTTGGGGGTCAGGTAGTTGGTCCTTGTGCCCATCAACGTGCCAATGTCTTCAGCACAGCCTTGTCAGCTAGCATGACAATCCGTGAAGTTGCAGATCTTGAAACCTGTTATGCTCCACCTGTGGCTCCAATCCGTGAACCATTCGCTATGGCTGCACAAATTCTTGCCCTCCGCTATGAACGAATACAACAAAAACGTAGCTGAATTCCTCTGCACAACTAACTGCGGGTTTACCTGACTTGAAGGTAATGTACTGAACATGAGATGCAGGGGTCATAGGCTCGGATGAGCATATTCAATTGTAGCTCCGTTTCCTCATGAGATTTGCCTTGCAGTTGTCGAATCAGAGCGTGTACATCAGCTTCGATGTTGCTATAATTCATTGCTGTCGGGGTGATGACGTTTGCAGCAGTTACTTTGCCTTTTTCATCGATAGAGTAATCGTGGATGAGTAATCCTCGGGGTGCTTCCACCGCCGCGGCACCTGAACCATTCCTAACTTTGTAATCGATTGTTCCCGCTTTCAAATTTTTATCTGCTAACTCCTCAATAATCACGATGGCTTGCTCAACGTAATGAAGGTATTCGATTGCCTGACTGACATTGTTGTGGAAACTGTCATAACTGGGAATCTTGAAGCCAACCTGATGCATCATAGTCTTCGCCTCATCGAGGAGTTGATTGGATGCAACATTCAGACGTGGAAGGGCACCAACAAAATAGGGCGTTCCCTCAATTTCGCTGAATTTCGCATGGGCATAGGGGACATTTCGTTCTTTGATAAGGGAAGGATAGTCGTCTTCAGGAATCTCCAAGCCTGTATCTGTGGTTAGGGCACCATCATGAAGGGGAAATTCAGCGAGATTTTTGAGCGCGAGGTATTGGCTTTGCCGAATGAGTTGAGGTTCAGAGAAAGAGGCGAGCAACTCAATTTGGTCCTTAGCGTCAGCGATTGCACCTTTGAGACTTTGACGCATGGATTTAAGTTGCGTCTTGCTAGGCACATGTGTGAATCCCCCGATGACTGCACAGAGGGCATGCGTATGTCGCCCTCCAATTAACCCCATCAAATCGTTGCCCAATTTTTTCAGTCTTAACGCTCGACTAACTTCCTCTTGATATTTGGGAAGAAGCTCAATGACATTTCGAGCACCTAAGTAATCTGGGAGTGCTAAGAAGTTAATATGGAGCGCATGACTTTCTAGCATGTCACCTATCAGCATAAGTTTTCGAAGGGCAATGGTTTCTTCTGAAGGTTCGATCTGCATGGCGGCTTCAACACCTCGAAGGGCTGCCACTGCATGTGACTGGCTGCAAATCCCGCAGATTCGTGACATGATATGAGACACCTCATCGTAAGTGTGACCTCGAAGAAAGGACTCAAAGAGCCGAGTGCCTTCGGTTATCTGCATTTCTACACGAGGTTTTTTGCCTTTTTTCACTTCAACAAGGAGGTTTCCATGACCCTCTACACGGGCAATGTGCTTAACATCAAAGGTTACTTTAGCCATTCAATATTCAACCTCTTTCGGAGCTCTTTTACAAAATCTTCAGAAGCCGCATTAAACATTCGGAATTTATGAACGATTGTGTCAAAGCTTGCACCCTTAGCAGAAAACATTTCAATTTCTGAATCGACGTTTGCCTGGGGAACAGGACCCCAACACCCTTCACAGGGGAAGCCCACACTCGGACACAGAGCTCCACAGCCAGCACGGGTAATTGGTCCTAAACAAAGTTTGCCTTGTTTCATCAGGCAAGCATTTTCCTTCAAGCGACATTCAACGCAAACAGCATAGTTCTTCTTTAGCGGTTCTCCTCCACTGAGCAAGGCAATGACCATCTCAATGAATTCCTCACCATTAATCGGACAGCCCTGCAATTCGTAATCAACTTTCACATATTCTTTAAGGGGCAAAACGTTAGGCAAAGTCTTCACATGGGATGCATCAGTATAGACATTTTGTTTGAGCTCCTCAATATTACGACCATTTCGCATGGCATTAACCCCGCCTGTAGTCGCACAGGCTCCCATGGCAATCAGAATTTTTGTTTTCTCACGGAGTTCTTTTAATTTCTTAAGCTCATCCTCATTAGTTACAGATCCTTCGATGAAGCAAATGTCATAGGGTCCAGGATGGGTTGCTGAACTGCCCATACGAAACTGGACCAGGTTAATGGCTCCTAGAATATCCAACAACTGTTCTTCTTGGTTAAGGATTTCCAGCTGACAACCAGCACAACAAGTGAAACCAAAAAAGGCAACGACAGGTTTCTTTTCATTTTCTGCCATTCTGTTTTTCACCTAGCGTATATCAGACTGCACCTCGCAGATTCTTGGCTTCATCATAGCGAAAGACCGGGCCATCTTGACACACAAATTTCGTGCCGACGATACAATGACTACAATGCCCTACTCCACATTTCATTCGCCGTTCTAAAGACAGGTAAATTTGGTCATCAGAAAAATGATGGTTATGAAGGTCTCGAATCACAAATCGGTACATAATAGGTGGACCACAGATAAGCGCAATTGTATTCTTAGCAGACACCGTCAATCGATCAAAGAGAGTCGTTACAACACCAATATTCCCTGCCCAACAGTGTTCGTCATCGCGATCAACAGTAGCTACGTATTCTACATCTCGACGATTTCCCCACAGATATAGGTCATCTTTGTAAAGGAGTTCTTCAGGACACCTGGCTCCATACATAATCTGTAATTTTGCATACTTGTTGCGGTTCTCTAGCACCTCAAGAATCGCAGGACGTAAGGGGACAAGTCCTATTCCCCCTGCAATCAGAAGCACGTTCTTCTCTAGTAATTCATCCATGGGCCAACCAACTCCATAAGGGCCACGTAACCCAACGTGTGATCCCACCGGGAGTTGATTGAGCGCATTTGTAAGGTGACCTACATTTCGAATAGTTAATTGTAAGGTGTCAGTTTTACTTGGACATGAGCACACACCAAAGGGCGCTTCACCAAATCCGAAAACCGACAAGAGCATAAATTGCCCTGCAGTGAATTTGAACTCTCGTTGTTGTTGGGCATCAACATATTTGAACGTGTATAATTTTGTATCAGGGGTTTGTTCCTCTGTATGAATTAATTCTGCCAAATTATGTTGATAGGGATTTTCTGAGGTTTTAGCAGAGGTTGGAATAGGCAAATCTAATTTCCTCCTTTTTGAATATCAGTTAATAGTTCAACCATATCGATGTCAGCCGGACACGCGCGAGTACATCGTCCACACCCTACGCATCCAATCTGGTTGATTTGTTCTGGTTCCGCTCGGAATTTATGATAAATCCTGAACCGAACCCGGGAAGGCATGGTTGGTCGAAAGTTATGTCCACCTGCCACTAAAGCAAAATCTACCAACTGACAGGAATCCCAGGTACGAATTCGTGCGCCTTCCTTGAGATTGAGGTCCACTTCATCATGAACATCAAAACAAAAACAGGTGGGGCACACCATTGTGCAAGATCCACAACCAAAACAGCGTCGCCCATACCGATTCCACATTTCAGCTTCATAGCTGGCATCTAATTGGGTTGGGAGTTTGCTGAAATCTCGAATTGGACTGAGAAACTTGCTTTCTCGTTCCTTTAAGGATTTAGCGACTTGGTTTACTTGTCTTGACTTAGCCTTGGCGAAATCTTCCTTCGCGTAGTCGATAATTTTCTGTCCTATTTCAGTGAGTACTTGGAAATAATAGGAATCCTGCATTGGAGTAACCATTATATCAGCACAATCTGTGGCCCCTAGCGTTCCTGCGGACATACAGAATGAGTCTTCGCAGGGTGTCATACAATGTATGCCAATAATGATTCCTTCCTCTCGCCGTTTCGATCGATAGGGATCAGCATAGATTTGGGTCAAAATTGCATCATGAAAATTAATTGCAGCTAGATCGCAGGAATGAACTCCAAAAACGAGGAACTGCTTACCATTCCAGTCAGGTTGATCAGCCTTCTCAGATAAGGTATCATAAATTTCGAGTTTTGGGCTTCGGGTAAAGGTGAGAGTTTTCTGTCTCGGAGGAAAGAAATACTTCTTAGGGGGGAGAATTGTTGTATCATAATCTAAACGCAGTTCTTCTTCGTCAATTATTTTATCGAATTTATATTGCGACTGAGATGCAATGGGTCCATATACAGTGAGAACTTGGATGAGTCTCTTCACAAAGACGGGAAGCTCTGATTTCTTTAGAATATAGCTAGACCGTTTAGAGGACTTGGACATGGTTCTCACCTTATTCATGGAAATTTAGTGTTTGTGCGCTACTTCGGTTACGATTCTGAGAGGTTAAAATGTCTAATGGTAGTTCAACATGCCTGCTTTTTTTTGCCTTTTGAACAGACTACGAAGAGCCAACATGGCTTTATAAGCAAATATTTGAGCGATAAAGAAATAATTAGGAGTAACCTAAGAGAGAAGGAGTGGTGAAGGTTACATTCGCCTAATATCGGGGTTATTCAATGGAGGTCAACAAACAGCAGGAATCTCAATCAGAAAAGCAACCTTCTGTTGCTGAATTATTACAGATCTCGTCACCTGCAGTTAGCCTATATTTCGAATTAGCTGCAGAACCAATTTCCTACCCAAAATCTGAGATTCAAGAAAATCACGGACTATCCACAAAAAAAACAGAGCAACTACTCAATGAACTTCAGACTTGTGGTCTCGTCCGACGGAATCCAGATGAAACCTACGAAGCCGTTGCTCCTATTGAAGCGGTGATGATCGCTCTTACACGGATACGCGATCTCCTACACCAACTCCGAAACAACTTTCCCGAACGAATTGAAACTGGTATTCCTGGTATCAGTGCAAGTGTGAAAAAGGATGTTGAAACGCTCCCATACCAATTAGAAGCTTTTCGAACCAATATCGATAAAGCACTGGATGCGGCTTTTGAAGGCTTTCGAGGAAAGGCTCATACTCTGAAAGCTTCACCCACTTTTAATGCCTTTACAGGTGATCTTCAAGATCAACTTCTAGCGATAGTTGATGAACGAATGATGGAAACCCGCAACCAACTAAATGCTTTCGAATCCATTGAATCGTTCATCAACGTACTCAACAAACTGAAAAATGATGTCTTTGACATCGTTAATATCTCATTATCTGACATGCGAGAACAATCCTTCCGTCTCCACGAGTTGGATGAGTTCCGCGAAACCCTAATTGAACTCTGGAATGTCACCCCCTCAGTTGTTGAAGAGCATCTCGCAGAATTTGAACAGGAAATGAGTACTTTGGAAGCCTCACTTGGGGATTTGATGGAAACCAAATATCGATTAGGTGCTTTCAAAGGGGTCATTGAAAATTTTGCCCAGGATCATATTGTGACTGCAGTAAAGAGCTTGAAAGTGAATTTCCAAGTATCTTTAACCGAAGCAATTCAGGACCATTTACAAGAAGCCCAAGAACGCTTCGAAGAAGTGGCTAAAGCTGCCAATCAAGAGTTTGATAAATTACGAGAGCAGCTCGCTGAATGGGTGAAGAATGCCTTGGATTTAGCTTTCAATGAAGTAATTCAACGACACCAAAAGGCTTCGACCGAATTGGCCGATCGTCTTGCAGAACTTACTCACAAGTTTCAGGAGAAATTTTCTGTGGGACTTGCTAATTCCTTGAAAAAGGTTCAACTCCAAGCTCGTGAACTCGATACACAACTTGCCCAGATTCCTGATATTCTCGACCAACTACGTGTCCAAGAATTTACTCCCCACTTGGATCAACTCGTAGCTCAAAGTGAACGGCATTTGACCAAAATTACCCATGACATTCCGAAATCTTTTGTTGAGTGGCGCACAGGTTACATCTTGGACACAAATCGCCAAATTGATTCTGTTTTTAAGGAAGCGGAAGGTCAAGTCACCTTAGCTACTCAAAGTGTCAACCAATTCTGGCGCCGTTCAAAAGAAACGGAACCTTCCACCTTTGACCTCTACCAATTTGTAATCGGCGAAAAAGCCTTCCAGTCGCAAATGGCCAGCCAGATAGCCCGCGCCCGTAGTCGCCTTTTCATTATTCTACCTCGAGCAACCCGGTTGAAAATCAAGCTTCTGAAACTGATTCCAAGTGACGTTCGGGTTCGAATAGTCGTCGCGGATACACCTGCATCGAAAGCAGTTGAAAGTATCCTACGTATCGCGAAAAAGAATTCCAATTTCCAAGTGCGTCATGATCCTCGAGGCGATATTTGGGGAGTCATCCATGACTCAGAAGAAATCCTGCTGGGAAACTCATCTAAGGGTACAGCAAACATTGTCGGTATAACTTCAAGTCACGAAGACCATGTAGAACTATTTCGGTCAATCATGGAGACGCGCTGGTTGCACGCCCATAACCTCTAATCGAAGTAGGATGGCGTAACCGACGAGCTTTTAATTAGAAGAGAATACGAATTGCCTTAGCTGCCAACAGTCTAACGATTTTAAAATCGGTGACAAGTTAATGACGGTTCGGAATATAATCGCGGAAATCGACAACCAATTTGATATTACACTCCGCCAGCTTCAAAATTTTCTCCGGCAACCCAGCATTAGTGGTACAGGTGCCGGTATCAACCGAACAGCCTATCAAGTCTACAAAAAATTACTAGACTTGGCATTTGATACAAAAATTATACCCACCTCAAGTAACCCAATCGTATTTGGAAAGAATTACTCAGCAGGAAAGAAAGCACCGACGATGCTAATTCATACCTCAATTGACGTGATGACAACCAAAGGAGAAGCTTGGTGGTCGGTTCCCCCTTTCGCTGCTGAAATCAAAGACCAAGCCCGTTTCGGACCTAGTCTAATTGCCAGAGGCGCTTATACACAAAAAGCTACTTTAATGGCCCTTCTCGAAACACTAACCGTTATCCAAGATGTTGGCGACAAATTGCCTGTAAATCTACTCCTTGTAGTAGACAGCGAGGAAGAAAGTGGGAGTCCCAGTCTCGGGAAATTTGTGAAGGACAATCAAAAAGAATTGAATAAAGCAGACGCGGTTTATTATCCGTTCTTCGCCACTGATAGGCGAGGAATAGCCCGCTTATTTTTGGGAACAAAAGGGGTTATTTTTCTACGCCTACACTGCCAGGGGCCTTCAACACGGGATCTTCACTCAGCTGAGGTAGGATGGATTCGCAATCCTGCACATATTCTAGCAAAAACACTAGCAAGTCTTGTCGATATTCATGGACGCCCTTTAATCCCTGGGTTGCTCGATGATGTTCGTACGCCTTCAGAAGATGATGAAAGGCTTATTGCACACCTAGCTGAATCATTTGACCCTGGTATCGCCGCCCTTCAATTAGATGTCCGAAATCTCAGCATTGAAGCCGATTCAATGGAAGACCTCCTAAGAAGGTTCCTTTTTCACCCTACTGTCAATATTTCTGGCATCCAGACAGGATATGTGGGTGAATCATTTAAAACCATTCTACCCCGAGAGGCTTCCGCTCACATCGATATCCGCCTCACACCAGATGAAGATCCAAACAAAGTATTACAAGTCGTCAAAGATCATATCGCAAGTCTTGGTCTAGCAAAACTTGTTGACATCGAGCTTGGATACACGATGAACTGGGCAAAAACCTCAGATAACACACCTATTGTCAAGGCTTTAATGAAATCCTACTATGAAGCAGGCGTTGATAATGTTGAAGTCTGGCCAATGTTTCCAGCCAGTGTACCACTTTATGTATACGCTGATCCACCATTAATGAAACCCTTCGTTATCGGTGGCTTAGGACATGGAGGGCATGCCCATGGCCGCGACGAATATGTTGTAGTTGAAGGTATTCGCCATTTCCAAAAAGGCTTCACTCATTTTCTTCACGAATTCAGTCAAATACAAAGGTGATTCAGCGGCGAGAAAGAATGACGCTTCGAGTCGAACTCCTAATTATTGGTAACGAAATCCTTTCAGGACACACACTAGATACTAATTCCCAATGGCTTGCACAGCGTCTTCTCGAGCTTGATCTCCCTGTGCGTCAAATCGTTGTTATTGAAGATCGCGTCGAACTTATCGTGAAAGCCATCAAGGCAAGTTTTGAACGTAAAACTACACTTCTAATTACTACTGGAGGACTCGGTCCAACCTTCGACGATGTCACTGCTGAAGGGCTAGCCCATTCTATCAACGCACCTCTAAAACTCCACACTCGTGCCCTCCAAATGGTGAAAAAACGATACCAAGAACTCAAAGCTCAAAAACTAGTCGAATCAAGTGAGATTACCCCTGCTCGCGAGAAGATGGCGCGGCTTCCCTCCGGCGCTGAACCTCTCTCCAATAGTGTTGGGACCGCACCAGGTATTCATCTCCAAGTAAAGAATTCCCATATATATTGTCTACCCGGTGTTCCTCAAGAATTGTATGCCATATTCATGGAAGGCGTTGCGCCACAACTTGCTTCATTCGCTGAGAAAGTAGTTGTTCATGACCTCATACATGTACCCATCCTTGATGAATCAGTTCTCGCTCCCCTGATCGATAGCCTTATGCAAGACACACAAGGGGTCTATTTGAAATCACTCCCAAGACCCTACCAAAGTAGGCAACCTCTTCGCGTGGCAATCACAGCCACAAAATCAACAAGAGCCCAAGCAGAACAACTCCTTTCACGAACAATTGACAAACTCAAAAAAATTTCCTATGCGCACCGGCAACTCGAGCCAAAGCTAGACGAATAAAAAAATATCAACAGACCTTGGATAGGGATTAACAGAAAACGAGTCTATTCGTCTCCTAGTTCAATCCCAAGCACTTCATCTAATTTATGCTCGGTCTTCTTTTCTAATTGCACTATGGACTGTTCAAGAAACTCCTTGACTGTTCGTTTACTATCTGGGTGCTCTGCTTTCCATACGAGAAATGACGCCACAAGTTCAAGGGCATCTATCACTCCTCGCAAATATTGGGGATCAAGGTTGTCGGATTGAATTGACATATGGGTTTCACCAAAATTAGGCATCTGCATTAACAGAACTCTTGATTCTTAGATTTAAAGCTTCTCCCAACTTCTTTGACATTTCTTACAGCTCCGTTCCTCACCAAACCATGTTTTCGAATTCCTCGATATCCCAAAATCTCCCTCGAAACCATCGGACTACTTAAAAGCGTCCATTGGAGAAATCCTACTTGAGGAGCCCTACTCCACATGGAGCATGCACGAAAGGGGAATCACATCCATGCTCGATGAAAAAGATCGAAAGATCCTACGTGAACTTGAGCGTGACTGCCGTCAACGCACCAACGCGATAGCGAAGGCTACAAATATTCCTGTCACCACAGTCCACAACCGTATCAAGAAATTATCTAGCTCAGGTCACATCAGCTCATTTCGTGCTATACTGAGCCCTGAAAAACTTGAAAAGCCACTCGTCTCTTTTGTCTTTGTCTCCTTAAATCGCAACTCTAATGATGATACTGAATCTAAAAGCGATCGTGAACTCATCGCTAAAATTGCCTCTCATCCTGCAATCCAAGAAGCCCATACAGTAACAGGTGATTGGGATCTGCTTTTAAAAATCCGAGCAAAAGATATCGGTGAACTCGAATCGATTATCAATTCCGAATTACGGGAACCCAAACTCATAGAACGAGCACAAACAATCTGTGCTATGGCTACGTATAAGGAATCCACGAACCTCTTATACAATGGTTGCTAGACAACCGAAAACGATGAAACCACTATTTCTTGCCTCCAACTCACCACGCCGAGCAACTATCCTTTCACAATTAGGTCTTGAATTCACGGTTCTCACACCCTTCTATGAAGAAATCATCCTCGACACCGGTTCAGATGATGAGGTTGTTAACATTGCTGGTCAAAACGCTCTACAAAAGGCTCTAAGTGTTCGGTCAATCATCAATCATGGTCTTATAATAAGTGGTGACACTTTGGTTGTTACGGATCATAATGAAATTCTTGGGAAACCCAAAACAGCAGATGAAGCATTCCAAATGCTCCGCCAACTGGTGGGCAAAACTCACCGAGTCATTTCCGCTGTCGCCATTGTTGATGTGGTGACTGAAAAGTCAAAAACGGATTATGTCTGGACGAAAGTAACCTTCCATTCACTTTCGGATAAGGCACTCCACCAATATCTCCGCACTGGAGAATCTTTGGGCAAAGCGGGAGGCTATGCTATTCAAGGTAAAGGGAGGTTGCTCGTAAAATCAATCGAAGGGAGCTATACTGCAGTCGTGGGGCTTCCCATCGAAGTTGTTGTCTCCCTTCTTCGCCATTTCGGAATTCAACTCAACATATCTAGCTTGACTAATAATCAGGGACAAAGCTAGACGCGATTAGGTGTGCAACACGAATGGGCTCTGGGATTCGACTGTGAACTGCTGTCATTTGTACCACTTCTGCAGCTTGCTCAAAGGGAAGCCCTTTCCATTGGAGATAGACAGGAGCACGACCAGGTCGTGATTCCACCATACGAATGGGACCTGCCTCTGAGAGTGTTGCCAGTTTGTCTTTCCATCCTGTTGAATCAACTTTTTGAAAGGCTTTTTTCACCCGGGTCATATCAGGTAGTGAATCCGAGACAGCGATTACAGGTAGCTGTGTATTTGCAAATAGCTTTGGTAGATCTAATACGTTCACACCTCCAAAAATTGTGTCACGTGTCATGATAATACGAAGTTGTCCATAGTGCGTTGAGTTCTTGATCATTTGTATCAGTTGTGAAGTAGCATCCTCGCCATCAACTCGAATAGGCACTTGAATGCATCCTTCCATCCATTCTCCTCCCCGATATATGACACCAACAAGTCGTGTCCATTCATCTCGACCCCGTTTGAAACGAGCATCATCGACTCCTAGGATTCGGATTTCACGCTTGACTTGACGAATCTCCATGACAAACACCTACTCTTGGTAATTTCAATAAAACTCCTAGATAAATAACTCGATACTAAATCCTAAGTTTTCACGTCAAAAAAGAGAAGACCTAAATATCCCCTTACTCCTCAAAGCGGAAGAGTGTGGCGAGTTCTGATGGGTCCTGAGAAAAAATCGGATATCCTTGAAGATACCATGGAGGTACCAGTCAACCGTACCCGAGAACTCTCCAACAAACTCGCTATTCTGCCTAAAACTGATCTAATTCTTTTACGCCGAATTTATGAACAGCCTAATGATGCTGAAGCAAAAAAAATTATCTCATCTACACTCCTTGACGAATATACGATTCACGAGCTTCGACTCGCTCTCGCCGCTCTTGATGGAGTTCATAAACTTCCACTCAGTGAAAAACCTCTAGGTTATGAAAATGCTAAGCCCTGGAAACCTAGGGTAGAAACAACTCCACTTCCTCCCCAACGTCTGCTTAGCCCTGCAAATGAATCACCGTCACTCCCTTCTGCCAAAGCTGCCAAAGAGATTAGTGATATCCTTATCGAAATGCCACTTGATGATTTTCAATGGTTACTCAACCATTACAATGACATACACGATCTGCGGTCCCGTTTGATAATTATCAAAAATCGTCTCTACCAGTATCAATGGGAAGATGTATCTGCAACCATTGCGGCACTCAGACGGACTCTGCCTGAGG